>NZ_CP029033.1:615324-922987 GCF_003073475.1 Actinobaculum sp. 313
CTGGTCGCGAGTCATCTCCATGAAAACGTCTTCCAGCGACGAATGCGTCTCGGAAAGTTCGTGAAGCTCTAAACCGGCCTCATGGGCAAGGTGCCCGATCTGTGCGCGATTACCTCCGACGACGTCAAACATGCCGCCCGGATGCCTTTCGCTCGCCGGTGTTCTTTCGAATGCGATTCCGCCTTGAGTTAGAGCGCGTTCAAGCCCCTTCATATCCGGGCCTGCCACATGCACCCGCGTGTGAGCGTCGCTCTGCGTGAATCGTTCAACCGGCCCCTCGGCAATGAGCCGCCCACGGCCAATTACCACCAGATTGTCGGCAGTTTGCGCCATCTCGCTCATGAGGTGTGAAGAAACGAAAACGGTCCGACCTTCACCAGCGAGCTGACGCATCAATGAACGCACCCAGCGCACGCCGTCGGGATCGAGGCCGTTAACCGGCTCGTCGAATAGCAACACTTCGGGATCTCCGAGCAGCGCGGTGGCGATTCCCAGACGCTGCCCCATGCCGAGTGAGAAGCCTTTGAGGCGTTTATCGGCGACCTGCGCGATACCGGTCAGCTCCAGTACGTCGTCGGCGCGTTGCCGGGGAATGCCGTGCGTTGCCGCGACGATACGAAGGTGTTGACGGGCGGTCCTATTGGGGTGGAAGGCATTGGTGTCCAGAAGCGCGCCCACGGTGGTGATGGGGGAGCGCAGGTTCCGGTACTCCACTCCGCCGATAGTGCAACGGCCCGCAGTGGGTCTGTCGAGGCCCACAATGCAGCGCATGGTTGTGGACTTTCCGGAACCGTTCGGGCCGAGGAAGCCTGTCACTTTTCCTGGCGCAAGGCGGAAGCTCAGCTGATCGACGGCGAGGGTTTTTCCGTATTGCTTGGTCAGGGTCTCTACGGTAATCATCAAGATCCTTTCGTTTGCAACATTGTAAGCAGAAGCGGCTGGTCGGGGTTTGAAGAGGTCGGCATGGTCCGCTCTCGACGCGAAGCGACCGCAGTATCCGTTGTGCTGACCCGCAGCGTCGGTTGTATGGATCATGCCAACAACGCGGCCCCCAACAGAAGTGAGGCATGTCATTGAGTGACTCATTTGGCGTGAGTTTTGTCATCATGCGGGCGGCTAGTCATCATGCCTGCAGCTGCTCGAACTAGTCGTGCTCTAGTCCTGCGTAGGTGTGAGTGATGGCAAGGTAAGTGCGGCTACTCGCTAGATGCTGCCGCGATCCTCGACAGGCTGCGATTCTTGCATGATGGGTGCTGCTGCTCATCCCGCCCGTTGCGGCTCTCTCATGCGACTCGCCGATGGCCTGGCTCGGCTTCTTGCTCGGCGTTCGCCACGCCTCCTTGAGCCCCATCGAAGCCCGAACGACGTTGTGCTCTCGGCGTATACCCTGTGAAAGAAATCCCGCGTTTCGCTACAATTGCCCTAGCCGGACTAGGCTCATCAGTCCATACGAAGGAGGAAGACCTTGTCCAATAACCCGGTTATTAGCCGGAACCCGTATTTCAACGGGCAGACGGCTACTCCAAATACCTACCCGTACGGAACTCAGGTGAATGGCCAGGGAGTCCCGCAAGGGGATGCGTCGCAGGCGTACGCGCCCTACAACGCCGCTGCCCAGCAACAGGGTATGCCGCAGTACGGATACCAGAGTGATGGGCCATTCGCCAGCGCGCAAACCACCACTATGACGTACGACGACGCCATGGTGAAGACCTTCGCGCTTCTTGCACTCGCGGTGCTCTCCGGCGTCGGTACGGCAACATTGCTTCCACTCTCCTCCATGATGCCGGTCGCGATCGGAACCACTATCGCTGCCTTCATCATCGGCATGATCGGGGCGACGCAGCGCTTGGTCAAGCCGATCTTTGCGGTGCTGTACTCGGTGCTCGAAGGCATTTGCCTTGGCGCACTAACCGGTGCGCTCGACGCCCTTTACCCGGGTATTGCCGTTCAGGCGGTCTTGGGCACCGTCCTCGTTGTCGGCGTTGCGGCGGCTTTGCACTTCAGCGGTGCAGTTCGCACAACGACCAAGGGCTTCCGCATCATGATGACCGTGATGATCGCGGGAATCATCTATGGACTGGTCAACCTCGTGGTGATCTGGACGGGTGCTTCGCAGCGCATGTGGGGCTTCAGTTCAATGCGCGTGGGCGGCATACCGCTCGGCGTGATTATCGGTCTTGTTCTCATCGTGGCAGCGTCCTACATGCTGATCTCCGATTTGGAGCAGGTGAAGTTCGCGGTTGCTAATGGTGCACCCAAGGCTTTTGCTTGGACTTGCGCTTTTGCGATCGTGATGACGGTGCTGTGGATTTACATTGAGGTGCTGCGCATTCTGGCCATTGTCGCGTCAGACCGTTAGTTGGCGGTCGAGCGAGGCGAGACAACTAGTAGCGAGTCAAAGCGACCGCGCAGCTTGGAGAATGTACGCCGAAGAGACCGCGTGAGTCGACGTGGTGTGATGTGCGACGCCGGAGCCAACGTTGCAGTCACCTCTTGGGGCCGCAACGCAGCGTGCGGTCGAATAGGGGCGTTGGCAGAGTTACGATGGCGGACGCCACAGCCACGCGTACATGCGCGCGCCGAGCAGTCGGCACATACCGGGCGTTGAAGCACTCTGGGCGTCGATGCGCAAAGGCGGGGTGGGATTGGATCCCCACCCCGCCTTTGTGTGTTTTCCGGTGCCACGTTTTCTGTGTGGTGCTCGCACTGGTTCGCTGAGTGAGGCCCCGAGCGTGAGTGGTGTGTCTGAAGGTGGGATCGCGCCCGCCAACTGTGGGCGAGGCCTTCCGGCGTGAGTGGTGTGTGGCTGCCGGGGCAGTTCATGCATCGGTTCGTAAAACGGGGTGTGCAGGGCGGAGCGATATCTTGAGGCGCAAGTGTTGCTCGGGATGCGGGACTTTGTGTTGTCACGGGTGGGCTATTGTGTTGTGGAGCGATTGCAGTGCGGGGTTTTGACGGTGAGGTTTGTAGGGGGCGATGCGGCCATCGCTGTGGCGCGTTCGGTGAGGCGGCATTTGCTTGGAGGCCGACGGCGACATGTGGATGCGGCCTGTGAAGGCCTGGCATAGGAGATGTGTGTAGTCTTGAGGTGGAGAGTGTCCAGATCCCGTCCAAACAAGAGGTGCTGAGGCTGGGCGAGTCGTGAAATCCTTGGAAATCCGCCAGTTCTTAAACTGAGCCGGTCAAGTTATCAGTCGTTTGGACGGGATTTGGACAGTTCTCTGTCACTCGCGGTCGCCCAGACCCCGCGCATCAGGCGGGGGAATCGACGCGAGACACAGGATGGCTGCAGGACGCCCGCACAACAGGTGGGCGGCGAGGACACGGGCGCCACGCTGCTCGAACACAAGCCGGACGCCCGCGGCCCTACTTGAGGCGGCGAATATCGACGACGAAGACGAGCGTGTCCGTTCCTTTAATGCCCGCACGCGGATTTCCAGAGCGGCCGTAGCCCTTTTCCGGCGGGATCGAGATCAGCAGCCGTGACCCGACATTCTTTCCAACGATGCCCTGATCCCAGCCTTGAATCACGACGCCGACGCCAATGGGGAACGAGGTAGGCGTCCCACGATTGAAGGAGGAGTCGAAGACGGCGCCATCCCAGATCTGCCCGTGATAATCAACCTCAATCTCGCGGCCGATTTGCACCGTGGGGCCGGTTCCTTCTTCGAGCACGACGACGTGCAGGCCCTGCGGCGCGTCATTGTCAGGGAATGTCAGTTCAGGCGTCTCGCCGAAAGAGCCGTTGACGGTGGGAAGGGAGATGTCCATAGTTTCCTCTCGTTAGTCTCTCGGTGCAGGTCACCGCGCCGAGCGGGTCGTGGTGGGGAGTGCCCCGGATACTCTACCGCCGCGCTATGGCAGCAGTCAGGCTCGCATCGATGTAGATGGCGGCGCCAGAAGGCAACCCGGAGCGTATACCGCACCGCCGTTAGTTTACGTGCTGCTACGCAATTGCGCTGATAACCGGTATTACGGATCGCGGTTTCTTCGCCTGCCATGCCGCGGCCAGGGAGACTCGCCGCAGTGTTTCGCTTAGAAAAGACGCACTGGTAGGCCGCTGATGGCCATTCGTATAATAGAAGTTGGTATTGGAGGCGACGGTCGATAGCAGCGGCCCATACAAGCGCGGGAGATGACAATGACGAGTCTAGTGACGATCTTAGCGATATTCGCACTGACAATCCTCGCGGTCGCCGTTGGTGAGCGCACGCACCTGCCTTATCCGGTTCTGCTCCTCATCAGCACCGCGGCTCTCGCTTTTCTCCCCTTCACCCCGAGCCTCGTCGTCGACCCTGATATAATCCTGCCGCTGTTCCTGCCGCCGTTGCTATTCTCCACCGCCCGCCGCGCTTCGTGGAGCGTCTTTGCCGTGCGGCGTCGCACGCTGTTCATCATGGCATTCGCGCTTACAGCCGTGACGGCCTTCGCCGTCGCCGGCCTGGTGAAATTGCTGGTCCCGGCCCTGAGCCTGCCACTGGCCATGGCTCTCGGGGCTATGGTCGCCCCACCCGATCCGGTGGCGGTTGAGTCTGTTGCAGGGCCCGCACATTTGCCACGGCGAGTCATGCGAGCGCTGCAAACAGAGAGCCTTTTCAACGATGCCGTCGCCATCATCCTCTTTACCGCTGCCGTGGCGGCTATCAGAGGGGAGCGGGCCTTCGGGCTCGGCGTGGCCGGTAACTTCATCGTGGGCGCTGTATTGGCAGTTGCGGTTGGTTTGCTCGTCGGATGGATTGCGAGCTACGCAACGACCCATTTGCGCAGCTCTGCCGCATCGGGTGCACTCACGCTGGTGGTGCCCTTCCTCGCTTACCTGCTGGCGGAGGAAGTCCACGCTTCCGGTGTGATCGCCGTTGTTGTCACCGCACTGGAAATAGGGCGTCACGCTCCGGAAGCCGTCCACGACCGCGTCATCACCGCATCCTTCTGGGAAGTGGCGGACCTGTTGATCATTGGCGCGGCATTCGGACTCATCGGGGTGGAACTGCGCAATATTGTGACCGACCAGGGCTGGAGTGACATCGTCGGCTACCTTCCCGTGGCACTCCTGGTTGCGCTCGCGGTGATTGTGATCCGTTTCTTCGGTACCTGGGTTCTGCACTGGATGACGCGACGCTCGCGCGGAGTGCCGCGCAATTGGCGGGAATGCGTCGTGGTGACGTGGTGTGGCATGCGTGGTCTGGCAACCCTGGCACTGGCATTGTCGCTTCCGGCAGTTGCGCAGGGAACAGTGGTCATAGGCCGCAATTTCGCAGTAGTCACCGCGCTCGTGGTCATGATTATCACGCTGGTTCCAACCGGATTACTCCTACCGTGGCTGATTCGCGTGTTGAAGTTGCAGGAAGATCCGCGCAAGCAGCGCCTGGAGGCGATTCGTCTGAGCCGCCGTGCCGAACGGGCTGCGCTCCGTGCCCTCAACAGTTACTTGGCCACCTTGGACCTACCGGAAGATACGAAAGACAAACTACGGGCATGGGGAAGTCAGCTGCACCGGCGTATCACGCTTCTGCAATCCCTACCGGGAGGCCCGCAGACGACGGCGGAGTTCCACTCCTCCTCCCCGGAGAAATACCAGGAGCAGCATGACATGATGGTGTCGGCTCAGACCGTTGCCCTGGAAGCTGCGCGCGCCGAAGTCTTGGCCGCTCGAATGGATCCGGAACTTGATGTGGCGACGGTGGATCGCGTGCTGCGTACCCTCGACTTGCGCACCCTCGCAATTCGCAGCTAGGTGTTTGCTTGCCCGCTGTGCGGTTGGCGACGGCGCCGCGGCGAGGCCGCGTGGCCTTAGCCAGCCATTCCCCGCCCCAGACGCTTTGCGGTGAGGAGCCCTTCAACTAGCTGCAGGCCCGGAGCCGGGCAGAGGGCAGGCGATACCCGTACGAGAGTGGCACTCATAGCCGCCCGGGTTCTTATCGAGGTACTGCTGGTGATAGTCCTCGGCCGGGTAGAAGCCACCCGCTTGGGAGGAGGGGACGATCTCCGTCACGATCAGCCCGAATCCTCGTTCGGCTAGCACAACCTGATAGCGGGCCACCATTTCGTGGGCGATGCGTTCCTGCTCCGCCGTCGTCGGGAAAATCGCCGACCGGTACTGGGTTCCGATATCACCGCCCTGGCGGTTGAGGCTGGTTGGATCGTGCGACTCGAAGAACATCTGCAACAGGCTTGCCGTGGAGAGTTTGCTCGGCGAATACAAGACGCGCACGGTTTCCGCATGACCGGTTTTGCCGGTGCAGACCTCTTCATAGGTGGGATTCGGGGTGAATCCGCCCATGTATCCCACGGCCGTAGTGTCGGCTCCGAGCTGCCAGGCGGCTTTCTCTGCTCCCCAGAAGCAGCCCGAGGCCAGGTAAATGACCTCCTGGTCCACCTGGGGATCCGCCAAAATAGCAGTTCCCAGTACCGTGTGGGCGGCCGGGTTCGGAAGGACCGGCTCGCTACGCCCCGGCAGGGCTTCTTCCGGCGTTACCATCTTGGTCTTGTTCGCGATATCCCAAATGAACATCTGCATACCTTCCAGTGGGCTGGGATTATGAGGAGCGTCGGGCGTGTTAGCGCTTTTGCCTAACGCGACGACGGTCGGGCTATGCTATGCGGCCCGGAAACTTGATGTCCCGGACTCGAATGTGGCTCATGTCCCGGACTCGAATGCGGTGTAGGCGGTGCGTGCTCGGGCGGGCGCGTACAACGGCACGCGCAAGACGTGCAGTAAGCACACGCAAATACGCCATGAGCGCGCTAAGCGTTTCACCGAGGGTACAGATCAGCCGGCAAACGGCTCAATTTTAAGGATCTCAACCTTGATCTGGCGGCCATTGCGCATCGCGAAAGAGGTGGAGTCGCCCTCTTTCAAGCCCATGATGGCCTTTCCAAGCGGCGCATTCTCGGGGTACACCTCGATATTCACCATGTCGGCGGCCTCGCGCGAGCCGAGGAGGAAACGCTCCTCCTCACCGCCGATCTTCGCGGTAATAACGGTGCCTGCCGCTACCTTATCGGCTGCAGGGGGCTCGGAGACATGGGCGTTCTCCAGCAGATGTGTCAGCTCGGCGATCCGGCCCTCCATTTTCGACTGCTCTTCGCGGGCCGCCTGATAGCCGCCATTCTCACGCAGATCGCCTTCCGAGCGTGCAGCCTCAATTTTTTGAGCGATTTCGGCGCGGCCAACAGTTGTCATCTGCTCCAACTCAGCCTGCAGCTTCGCGTAGCTTTCGGGCGATAGCCAGGTTCCCTGACTGCTCTCAGCCATGTGCCTCTCCTTCCGAAGCATGTCTCGACCGGGTGGCCCGTCCTTGAAAAGTGCGAGCAGGTGCAGCCGAGTGTTGACGAAAAAAGTTATGCCCGCCGCAGCGGACATCTTGATCTGCTGGCAACAATACCAGCGGTACGCCGTTTTTCAAGAGTCGGTCGCCGGGATTTGCCCAGGGCGTAGTCTCGGTTTGGCGAAAGAATGCGCGCGGCCTGGGGCGATGCGATGCATAAGCTTGCCTGGCGTAGTCTCGGTTTGGCGAAAGAATGCACGCGGCACACGTGATCGAAAAGCGGCAAGGTGGCGCAGACCATGGGAGAGAGAACGGACAGGGCGAGCAATAGTAGCCGGTACTGACTATGCTCACGTGGTAGGCTGCTGCGCCGCCGTCGTAGTTTTTGTTCTTCGGCGGTACCACGAGAAGTCGGCGACGTCGTTGGAATTGCGGCGGACGTCGTCGTCGATCCCACAAGGAGGAGCAAATGGCTACCGAACGACGCCTCATGGCTGTGCATGCGCATCCGGACGACGAATCGTCCAAAGGTGCGGGAATGATGGCGAAATACGCCCAGGTGGGGCGAGTCCGAGTAGTCACCTGTACCGGCGGCGAGCGGGGCTCCATCCTCAACCCGCATTTCGTGCCCGCTTACCCCGACGAGCCGATGACGGATATTCGACGGCGGGAAATGGCGCAGGCCGCGCAAGCGCTCGGAATTGAGCATCACTGGTTGGGCTTCGTGGACTCAGGGCTGCCGGACGGCTACCCGGATGTGGAGCTGCCCGGGGGCTGCTTCGCCGTCCAACCGCTGGAGATTCCGGTGAAGGCGCTGGTTTCGCAGATTCGAGAGTTCCGCCCGCAGGTGCTGACCTGCTATGACGAGCGTGGCGGCTACCCGCATCCGGACCATGTGCGTTCGCACGTGGTCGCCATGGAAGCGGTACGTAAGGCTGCCGATCCCGGGCTGTGGCCGGAGCTGGGCGAAGCCTGGCAGGTCTCAAAGGTCTATTACGATCTCACCTTCAATGCGCGGCGGTTGCGTACCCTGGATCGGGCGATCCGGCGCGCCGGCCACGAATCGCCGTATGCGTCGCTGGTCTCCGCGCGCGAGGACCTTCCGGAGGCAGCGCCGTCGGCCCGGATCAACGTTGGCGATTTCTTCCCACAGCGCGACGCCGCCCTGCGCGCTCACGCCTCGCAGATCGACCCGGAGGGCTTCTTCTTCGCCTGCCCGCGTGATATCGAGAAGGAGAACTGGCCGTGGGAGGAATTTGTTCTCGCACTGTCCATGGTGGGGGAGCCGAGCGGGATCGTCGATGATTTGTTCGCACGAGTGCCGGGCGTGGAACATGTGCCGTGAGGCGCGCGGGCCGGGGCGCCTGACCGGGCTACATACTACTGTGAGTCGTGCCGCGAGGTATGCGGACTAGGGCCTCCCGCATGCGCGGTCCAGCATTGGCGTGGCTCGTGTGGCGTCGCGAGCCGTGATGCGCGTGCGGACTGAGGTATCTCACATAGCGCAAGGCTTCCTGCTGTGTGATGTGTGAGGCTTATAGGCCTGACTCTTCTGCACGACTCGACTAGTGGTCCGTGAGTCGATGCCCTTCACGTACGACGGCGACCACACGGAAGGTCGAATCAAGTACCAGGAAACTCGGCGCATGGCCGCGCTCAAAAGTGAGGGTGACACCCGGAGTACTCGCAATACCGGCGGCAAGCGCGGGCGTTGCCACGCACGCATTGACAATACTACCGAAGGGCAGGCGGCCCCGCAGCGCGAACAGCCGTAGTTGGTCCGCCAATGTCGTCGCGCCTCCGGCGAGGGTATCTGTGCCAGCCACATAGCATCCTCCCGCCCGTAGCTCTACCGCGACTCTGCCGAGTAGAAAACGTCCCGGCGGCGAGCCTGCGGCCGCCGATGCGTCCGTAACAAAGCACACCCCGAGTGGTTGGCGGCGCCGGGACCTTCTTGACGCAACGAACGCAAGAACGTCTTCCACCACCTCCGGGGCCACATGGACGCCATCGGCAATGATCTCTGCGGTGGCCCGCCCGGAGCGCGCCGCGCAAATGAATTCCCGGACCGGCCCCGGTTCGCGGTGGGAGAAGGGTGTCATGCCATTGAACAGGTGGGTGATCATCTGTGGAGCTGCCGTATGCTGCCTGGCCGCCTGCGAAGAGGTTGGCTTGCAGATGGCATCGAGCAGTTTGCGCGCGGTCGCGGCATCGGCATTGGTGTGCCCCCACGAGGGATGCGCGCCATGACTCAGCGCCAGCAGTGCAGCATCGTCTGCTCCGGGTAACTCTGGCGCGAGCGTGACCGTTCTGATCCAGCCGCGTCCTCTGGTCAACCAGTCGCGCAGTTTTGCCAGGTCGATGGGCTGAATTGCATGCGGGTTCTGCGCTCCGGCCCGGCGTGGTGAAATAAACGGCCCTTCGAGGTGAATACCGGCAAGCTCACCCGTCTCGCACAGGGGATGAGAGCATCGATATATGGTTCTGGTTCCGCTAAGGAGACGAGCGAGGCCAACAACGCAGTCGTTCCGCGTCGCCGATGGGTAAGGATGGCCGTTTCAATAGCGCCATCGGCGGTGCGGTCTGGACCGTCGCCGGGCGGATCGCCAGTACACGTGGGTTCCGGGGGATTTCCGGCGGATTGAGCGTGAGTACACGCGGGTTGTGGTGAATTGCCGGTGGCCTGGCCGTGAGTACACGCGAGTTGGCCGGGACTATGAGTGGGCCTCTTAAACTCGCCAGTACGCGGGGCGGGACTGCCGGTGGGCAAATCGGAGAAGGAGACGCCACCCCCACCGTGACAGTGGATGTCGACAAGGCCAGGGATGATAAAGGCTCCGCAGGTACCACCATGCTCGGCGGCCGAGTCCGCGGTAGCACCCGCCCGGGTTGCAGCGAACTGCGTATCCTTCGGCCTGCCGCGCTGCGCATAGTCGGTGTGATTCCGGAAGGCGCTACGGCCGCCGTCGGTACTGGGATGTGCGGTGGGGCTGCCCGCAGCCGGGTCGTCGTCGCGTCGCATCGTTTCTCTATCCGGGGAGGAAACATAATCGCTCGTGACGACGCGGACCAGGCGGCCGCCGTCGTCCAACTCGAGACCGGCGCCAATCGCTTCACCGTATCCGTCGTATACCTTCCCCGTGTACAGCATCATCTGCCTCACTGCAGCGGCACCCACCACCGCGATTGCGTACCTCTCCAGTGTAGAGGCATGTGAGGATCGATGCATGAGCGTGCCGGATGCTTCGAGCACCCGCATGGCCGCCCCGGGAAGCTGCGTGGCAGCCTTGAGCCTGCTTGGTGGCCCTGAGAATCTGCGCAGCGAGGTTTCATGCTCGGCGATCTCGGAGCCTACCGACTACCTGAGCTTGCAACTGGCTACCGCCTACCTAAACTCGCAGCTGCCTACCAACGATCACGCACCGGAAGAGACTACTCTCGCGCAGATGCGCCTCGTTAAGACTCGCCGTGCACTCATGCGCGCTGGGAGGGATTTGCTGCGACTCATACTCCCCGGCGCCCATACACGGATGGGCTCACGCGCGCTGGGAGAGATTCCAACGTGCGCGGTAGAGATCCGTAAGCTCGAGGTCGCTCGCGGCGGCTTCGTCGAGCAACACGGTCACCAGCGGATGCATTTGCAGAATCGTGGCGGGCCACCGCTGCGAGATCGGCCCTTCGATGAGTTCCCGCACTGCCGCGCTCTTCCCGCTGCCGAAGGCGAGCAGCATGATCTCGCGCGCTTCCATAATCGTCCCGAGGCCCTGCGTGAGAGCTGACGTAGGAACTTGTGACAGGTCGTTGCCGAAGAAGCGGGCATTATCCGTGATCGTTTGTGCGGCGAGCGCCTCATGGTGCGTGCGAGAGACCAGTGAGGAGCCCGGCTCGTTGAAGGCGATATGCCCATCGGAGCCGATGCCGAGGATCTGCAGGTCAATGCCTCCCACTTCGCGAATTGCCGTGTCGTAAGCCTTTGCGGCGGCCTCCGGATCGGGATGTTGCCCATCCGGTGTGACAAGGTCCTTCTCGGCAAGTCCTGTTTTATCCTCGCCGACTAATTCGGCTCGCAGCACGTTTCGATACGCTTCCGGATGGTCGGGGGCGATACCGACGTACTCATCCAGGGCGAAGGCTCGTGAGTGAGCCAAGGTGAAGCGGCCCTGGGCCTTGGCCGTGCGCAGTTCGGCGTAGAGCTCAAGTGGAGTAGATCCGGTGGCGACGCCGAGTACCGCCCCGGGTGAGGCGGCGAATCGATCAATGATCATCTGCGCACCAGCAGCGCAGGCTGTGGCGGAGGTGGGGAAGATTCCGATACGCATGGTGTTCCTTTCGTCTTCTCTCCCGCAGTGTTCTCGCGGGGAGGGGGCAATTGCGCCTAGCGGCGAAGTGAGATGGCAGGGAAACGCGACGGCAGGAGAGGGCTTTCGCTACTTCTTCTCTTTCGCTTTCCGGGCCTTCTTCGCCGCGCCTTTCACCTCCCGATTTCCTTTCTTGCTTTGAGAGGGTTTGCTGAGTTTCTTCTTGTGTTTGGAAGTGCTCTTCTTGTGTTTGGAAGTGCTCTTCTTGGACGCCTGCTTCGCCCCGGCTGTTCTTTCTTCTTTTGGTGTGACGGCGTCGTGCCGTTTCGAGCCGACAGTGTTGTGTTGTTCCAGGTGGCTGCGTTCAGCCTTTGCCTTTCCCTTTTTGCCGATTTCCGGCTCTCGGCCTGCGGCCACATTCGGGCTCGCCGCCGCGCTCTTCGTGTGTCTGGGCCGTGCGGGACGAGTGTCCTGATCGGCCCTGTTCGCCCGCAGGGCGGAGAGTTCGGCGTCCACGCGGTCGCCGGCGCGTTCCGCACTGCGCACCTTGGCTGCGACTCGACGTTGTAATGCTGTTGCTTGGTCGGCCGGAATCGTGGTGAGCAGGCGATGGCGTTGCGCCTCTAGCTGCCAGGTGGCTTGCGGCCAGCCCAGGTCCATTCTCGACATCGCCTCGATGATGAGCTCAGTGACCGCAAGCCGGGCATACCACTTGTTATCGGCAGGAACCAGGTACCACGGCGCCCAAGAGGTTGAGGTCTGATCGAGCACGGCCTGATAGGCGGTTTGGTAGTCATTCCATTTCTCGCGTGCATTGGCATCAGAAGGGCTGTATTTCCAACGTTTATCCGGTCGCTCTAAACGTTCCAGTAGACGTGCCCCCTGCTCCTCGAAGGATATCGCTAGCAGCACCTTAATGATGACGTAGCCGGCCGCGACGAGTTCCTCTTCGAAACGATTGATCTCCGCATACCGAGCTGCCCACACCGACTCCGGAACCAGGTGCTCGACACGGGCGACGAGCACGTCTTCATAGTGCGAGCGATCAAACAGTCCGATCATTCCGGCAGCGGGGAGTGCCTTCTCCACCCGCCACAGATAATGATGGCGGCGCTCTTCGGCGTCGGGAACACCAAAAGCATGCAGTTGTACGCCCTGCGGATCGATCATCCCCAGAACATGGCGGGCAATTCCACCCTTACCAGCGGTATCTACGCCCTGCACGACGACGAGGACGCGACGGAAGTCGGCTCCTACTTTCGCGGCGGCGAAAAGGCGTTCTTGGAGATTGCCGAGCAGTGCGCCGCGTTCCGCCATGTAGGTTTCAGCTTCGAGCCGTGTCCCCTTCCATCCGGGGGTTGCGGCGTGACTGAGACTCGCAAGGCAGGTTCCCGGATAAACGCGCAGCAGCGCTGAAGGCGATGCCTGCCAGCGAGCGTTTGTAGCCAAGCGGCGCGTCGCTGAGGAGCGGCGGGATGTTAGACCTTGCTGTTTTGCCATGTATCCTCCCGTGCCCGGGGTCTGTGCCTCTCCTGAGCCTACCGGAAGGGAGACTTCCAAGGTCAGAGCAAATCGGTGTGCCGGTACGTCCGCAATGCGCTGTTCTGACAGGCCTGGATGCGGTATAACGGCAGTCCTCGGTGTGAAGGCTGCTGGTACCGTGTTCGCATACGCGGAGTGTGGCAGATAACAAGATGAGGGTTAGTCATTCAGCCCGCACTGTGGCAACACGTGTGGACCGCGCTCCACCTGGTGGGCGCGGCGAACTGCGCTTTATCCGGGCATTCAGGCGAGGCATTCACCCAAGGCGTTCAGGCGACGGCGAAAATAGTCAGCCACACGGCTACCGCGTGGCAGGCGTAACCGATCAATGTACCGGTATGGAAGAACTCGTGGAAGCCCCATATGCGCGGCCACGGGTTGGGCCACCGCAGACCGTAACACAGGGCACCGATGGTGTAGGCGATACCTCCGGCAATGATTAACCACACGATAGCTGGCCCGCCAGCTCGCCAGAAGGAGGGGAGGAACCAGATGGCCACCCAGCCCAGTGCCACGTAAAAGGGTACGTAGAGCCAGCGCGGTGCATTCGGCCGGAACACGGAGAGGAAGATTCCGCCGACGGCGCCGATCCACACGATCAGAAGTACCAACAGAGCGGTCCGTCCCGGTAAGAGAGCTACGGATAACGGTGTGTAGGTGCCGGCGATGAGTAGGAAGATATTGGAGTGGTCCATGCGGCGCATGATGTCGTGCGCCCGCGGTGACCAGTTGATGAGGTGGTAGAAAGCGGAGTGTCCGAAGAGTACAACGGCTGAAATGCCGAAAACAATGCAGGCGAGTTTAAGCCCTGCGCCGGGTGCGAAGATGAGGAGCACGATGGAATTAGCCAGGGCAAGCGGTGCTGTACAGGCATGGATCCAGCCGCGGCCCTTTGGTTTGGGCAGTGAGTTCAGCCATTCACGGCGTTGCTTGAGGCGGCTGGTCTTTCCGGCGTGTGGCCGCACAGTCGTGTCATCGCTGCTTCCGTCGTGGCTCAACGGATCGCGCGCATCATCCATGGCCTTCTCCGGTGGTGCTGGAGTGCCGAGCTTCGCTGACATATCGTGCCTCTTTACTTGCGTGACTCTTGGACTCGTGCCCGGCCGCCAGGCCGACGAGCCGACCCCGGGTGGCTCTGTATGCAATTTTAGTGCAGCACCGAAGGTGTAGAAGGATGCGTTCGAAGCACGGGCGGTGTTCCAGATGTCCCGCACTAGCGATGATCGGATAGACGACGGTGAGGATTCGCAACGTGGCAGCGGCGCCCGGCCAGGTGGCAGCGGCGCCAGGTGGTGGTGTGGATTCATCAGGAAGCACGGATTCGCGCGGAGGGACATCAGCCCCAGAGTTTTAGGTGGCACGCCCGAAGCGGCGTAGTTGATAACCCTGCTCGCACTGGGCGGTAGGTCTTTGGCGGGAGCTACGCCGGAGTTGGGTGCCGACGAGCACCCTTTTCTGGCGCCTGGTCGTGTTCGGTGGGTCATACTCCCGTTGAGCCGCTAACCTTGACTTACCGAACGAAAGGGGGAGGCATGGATGCGCCGGCCGTGCTTTACAAACTGTACGAGAGACGCCTTCTTCGTACCCTCACCAGTCAGGAATTACCGCGCCATATCGGCGTGATGCTGGACGGTAACCGGCGTTGGGCCCGTGAACTCGGCCATACCGCTTCGTACGGGCATCGGCGGGGCGCAGACAAGATCTCGGAGTTTCTCGGCTGGTGCGACGAAGTCGGCATCCAGTTGGTCACGCTGTGGCTGCTTTCTACAGACAATCTCAAGCGGGATGAGGCTGAGCTGACCGAGTTGGTGGACATCATAAGTGGGGCAGTGACATCGCTGGCCTCAAGCGGCAGGTGGCGCCTGCACATGGTTGGCAATCTCGACCTGCTGCCCGAGATCTGCGCCCGGGAGTTACGCCAGGCGCAGCAGCATACCGCCAATGTGCACGGAATGGCGGTCAACATCGCTGTCGGCTATGGCGGACGGCAAGAGATTGCCGACGCGGTGCGCGACTTGCTATGTGAGGAGGCAAAGGCCGGAAAGACTCTGGCAGAAGTGGCGGAGACGATATCGCTGGATGGGATTGCTGCGCATCTATACACCCGCGGTCAGCCGGACCCGGACTTGGTGATTCGCACCTCCGGTGAGCAGCGGATGAGCGGCTTCATGCTCTGGCAGTCGGTTCACACAGAATTGTACTTTTGCGAAGCCTTTTGGCCGGATTTTCGCCGCACGGATTTTCTGCGAGCGCTGCGCGACTACACGCAGCGTGAGCGGCGACTGGGCCGATAACGATCCTGGCAGTGCGCGCAGCACCTGACGCGGCCGACCGGAGTAATCGCGTGCGATGCCCCGCTGAACTCGCTCTCCAGCAGCGGGAATCATCGATTGTCGGGTGTCCTACACCACTGGCACGGCCGCTTCAGGTTGCTACACCGCAGTAGCAACCGGCTCATCGGAGACTTGCCGCGCTTCGGATACGCTAATCACCTCTTCACGACTAGGTGGATATACCCCTGCTCGGCTAGCGGCAACGGTTGCTGCGGCTGTGGCATATGAGCCAAGCACATCCAGAGCGTCACCTGTCAAAGCATGTAAGGTCGTTTTACCATGCGGTCCGTCAAGTGAGGAGCGGCTGATGCCGTCGATCAGTGCCGCAAAGAAGGCTTCTTCCGCGCCGACGGTGTCAACGACTCGCGCAAATGCCTGCACGTGCAGTGGTTCACCAACCCGTGGGATGAAGTCTGCGCCGTCGTCGTCAGCAACGACGACGAGTGCCGCACCGAGTTCTTGCCAGTGGCGTGCAATGGTCAATACATCCGTGGCGCCGTACAACTGACTAACCCGCCTGCGCGGGGCGCAAACCACGTCCGCCAGGCCGATGAACGCCTCGGCTTGCTCGCGCACTTGCGCCATTGGCGCGGTGAAACCGGGAGGGAGCCCGAGGTGGTAGAACACGGATGTTGTACTGCGGAGGTGTTCGACCCAGCGGCGGACCTTCCCCGCACCGGGAGAGGTATGGCACGCGGCTCCGCCGAAGGCAACCGAACGCGGCGCCAGCATCTCCAGGTCGAGTACGCAGGCCCCGGATACAGGTGTGTCTTGGATATCCCATGTGAAATCAAGGCGCGCAGCGGGCGACGGCCTCTGCGCAGTTATTTCCTCGCTGTCCGTGACGGTCGTGAGAACCGAGGTGGGGTTGTTCCGCTGGTCGTCCGCGCGTAGCCACAGCTCAACGCTATGTGCTGCGAAGTACTCCGCGAGTAGCGTGCCGCCCGCATCCAGCCCGAAATCGGTGACAAAACGGACGGTTCGCCCCAGTCGGCGCAGAGCCACCGACACATTCAGCATGTACCCGGCGGGCGTACGCTGCCACGAGCCGTCGGCACGCTTCACGGCCTGAATGAAGCACTCCCCGAGGGTAAGCACACTCATGATTCATCCTCGGGGAGGAATCGGTGCCGGAGGACGGGGTGGTGGTCTCGTCCGCCTGGGGAGCTGACGCCCCCGCGGCGGCCAGGCGTTCGCGCGCCCCATCGAGCCATGCCTGACAACGCCGGGCCAGCGCCTCACCTACCTCCCACAGGGCAAGCGACTCCTCGAGAGGGAGTGCACCCTGCTCCAACTGGGCCACGATTTCCACTAGGCGGGAGCGTGCTTCCTCGTAGGAAAGGCCAGCCACTTTCTCGTCGAGTTCGGCGGGCGTGACGGTAGTATCGGGTGCGGCGTGATCACTCATCATGGTCTCCTTGCACAATGGTGTGGACGTTGAGAGTTAGGCGGCCGGAAGCGAGGACACCGGTGAGGCGATCACCGGGTGCCGTTTCTGCGGCGTCGCTGATGACGCGGCCTTGTTCATCGAGCAGGATGGAATACCCCCTGCCGAGCGTCGCCAACGGCGAAAGCGCTCTGGTCTGCGAAAGCAAAGCGGATACCTCTGATTCTGCTCGGTCGATTCGCTGAGTGACGTGACTGCGCAGCCATGTGCGCAGCGAGCGGATGTCCTGTTCGCGCACGGTCACCATCTCATAGGGCCGGGCGAGAGCGGGCCGTGTCGTGAGTGAGCGCAACTCGTCCTCGGCGCGTTGCAGGCGCAGTTCCAGACTACGGCGCCCGCGTGCGACGGCGTCGCGCAACCCGGCATTCTCTTCGGCGACGTCGGGCACGATCCGTTTGGCAGCATCGGTGGGGGTGGAGGCGCGCAGGTCGGCGGCGAGGTCCACGATGGGGGAATCGCCCTCGTGACCGATGGCCGAGACAATCGGCGTGGAAGCTGCGGCGACGGCGCGCACCAGACGTTCATCGGAGAAAGGAAGTAAGTCTTCGACTGAGCCGCCACCGCGGGCGAGCACAATAACCTCGACCTGAGGTGCGGCGTCGAGAGCGGCGAGGGCTTCCAACCATGGCGTCAACGGCGCCCTGTCCCTGTACCTGCACTTCACGGATATCGAAGCACACGGCGGGCCAGCGCAGGCGTGAATTAACGACGACGTCTTCTTTCGCCTTCGTATTCCGGCCGCAGATCAGGCCGATGCATGCGGGGAGGAAGGGGAGTGGCTTTTTCCGGGAGGCATCGAAGAGTCCTTCCGCCATCAGTTGGGCTTTCAGACGCTCCAGACGGGCGAGAATGTCGCCCAGCCCAACCGGGCGGATCTCATCTGCCCACAGGGAGAGGGAACCGTTACCCTCGTAGAAGTCGGGTTTTGCGCATACCACCACGCGACTGCCCGGCTCAATGGAGTCAGGCAGCAGATGCGTCAGGATCTTGACGGTGATTGATACCTTGACCTCGAGATCGCGCAGACTGAGGAACTGGACCTTCGCGCCGGGACGTCGTTGTAGGGTGATGACTTCGCCTTCCACCCACAGGCGTGACATGGCTGCCACGTACTCGCGGATCTTCGCCGATAGCAACCGCAACGGCCACGGGTGTTCCGGGGTCGTCTGCGCCGCCAGCTGCGGGAGATCCGCTGGCACGGGAATCTTGGATGCCATGGATCTATGGTTTCACAGGAACAGCCCGTCAGATTGTGCCCTTGAGCCTAGACGGGTGTGGGTTTGTGTATGCGGTGGAATGTGTGGGTGTTTGCATTGGTGTCGCGCGCGAGTCAGGACGTGTGGCCGCGCTCGCTGTGAAACTGTGTTCCGGCGCTCTCGTATCCCAGGCGAACGCCTATTACCCTGGAGGGATGAGTGTGAAGAATCCGGTGCAACAGCTGGGCGGGTCCGAGCCTGTGCCCGAAGCGGAGTCGCTGGCCGGGGCGTCCGCTTTTCCGGCCGACATTTCCTCGCAGCCTTCACCCGATGGGCGCCGGATTCTCCTGGCCACACCGCGCGGTTATTGCGCGGGTGTTGACCGAGCGGTCGACGCCGTCGAAAAGGCATTGGAGCTGTACGGTGCCCCCGTGTACGTGCGCAAGGAGATAGTCCATAACAAGTACGTCGTCGAAACCCTCACCCGCCGCGGGGCGATTTTCGTCTCCGATACCGACGAGGTGCCTGAGGGCGCGCGAGTCATCTTCTCCGCACATGGCGTTTCACCGCAGGTGCATCGCGAAGCCGGAGCTCGGAGACTTCTGACAATCGATGCAACGTGCCCGCTGGTCACAAAGGTGCACAAGCAGGCGGTTCGTTTCGCGGGGGAGGACTACGACATTCTGTTGATCGGGCACGCCGGTCACGAGGAGGTCGAAGGTACATATGGAGAGGCGCCCGAACATATTCAAGTGGTAAACGGGCCGCATGAGGTTGATCGTGTTCAGGTGCGCGACCCGGAGAAGGTCGTATGGATTAGCCAGACCACGCTGTCTGTGGATGAGACGATGAAAACTGTGGAGCTGCTGCGACGTCGTTTCCCGCATCTCGCCGATCCGCCGTCGGGGATATTTGCTATGCAACGCAGAATCGGCAGGGCGCAGTCAAGGCGATGGCGCCGCAGTGCGACGCGGTGATCGTGGTCGGTTCGGCTAATTCCTCCAATTCGGTGCGCTTGGTGGAGGTAGCCTTGGAGGCCGGTGCGCGGGCCGCCTACCGGGTGGATCGTGCTGTGGAAGTCGATCCCGCGTGGCTTTCTGGTACGACGACGGTGGGGCTGACCTCGGGGGCATCGGTTCCAGAGATCCTTGTGCGCGAAGTGGTGGATCGCCTGAAGTCCTTCGGATATACACAGGTGGATCGGGTGGAGACGGTTCAAGAAGACATGCGTTTTTCACTGCCGAAGAATCTGCGTGCTGATTTGAAGGCCAGCGGCATCCAGCCGGATCGGCCGCACAAGGTGCGAGAAGGTCGGTCACACGCGTAGCTCGTGGCTCGTGGCTCCGGTCGGCGAGTTCGCCGAAGGCAGGTCAGTCACACGTGGGTAGCATGTAGCGCGCTGATGCCGGAGGTCGGCCGGGCGCGGCACGTGCTCAAATCAGGAAACGGCATGGTGGCAGTTACGAGTTGGGGTCGGTGCCGCACGAGTCCGTGGCACAAGACTCGTACGATTTCAATGGGGAGCATTCCCCGTGCTGGAAACTTTTGCGATGGGTGCGGGGCCTTTAGGCTGAGGGGCATGAAACGAGAATTTGCAGTGCAGCGCAGTTATGCGCGCCGCCGTGCCCAGCTCATCGGTGCGGCGATCCTTTTGGCAGCGGCGCCTCTCACCGCATGTTCGAATGCGACCGACGACGCCGAGACGACGTCGTCTGAGACGACGATTGCACCGAATCCGGATTCGGCGGAGACGCGGTCAACTACGACGGACACCCAGGCGGCCCCCACAGAGACTGCGGAACCGGATGACGGGCCGACGGCGATGGAAATCTCCCGGACAGATCCGGCCAGCGGCTCGGGTGTCTCACAGTTCCTCTACTCGGGTATCGGTTTTGAGATGCCGGTTGAGACGGTCAGAGATGGTGAGCCGAACACCGATTCAGCTCCCATGGGTGTGCCGTTTTACTACACCGAGGGTGATACTCTTGTTGCCGCGCAGCCGGACTGGTTTGGTCAGAAGATTGAGTCAGTTGACAGCATGAAGTCCCATGCCGAGGACTACGCGGAGAGGCAACATAATGACTTCACGGCTAGCGATATAACCGTTCCTGGTGCCAAGGAGGCGCAGCTGTGGGAGTGGACAGAAACCGTGCAAGCCGGAGACATTGATGGTGTGGACGGTTGGAGCAATTTTGAAGGTGATGTGCAGACGAAGGTGGTGGCCGTGCTTGGCAGCAATGGTTACTACTACGAGGTGACGTACATCTACCGCGTGGGTGACAGCGCCGCTGAGAAGATCGTGTCCGACTCCATTGACTCGATCTACATCGATACGAAGTACCCCAAGAAGTAAGGCGGCATTCAATATCAAGCGAGACGATGGCGTTGGCGGCAACGGTCAGAAAGCTGGGAGTGTTGCCCCGAGCCGGGCACCGCTAGGCGGAATCCTTGCCACCGGGCAAATGGTGAACGTTTGAAGATACGTGCACGGGCTCCTGGCACCCCGGTTGATGCGATACCCACAAACGGGTAACGGACGAAGGTGGGTGTACAGGTTCCCGGCACCCCCGTAACAAGGAGGGGCGGCGGGGTGGCGTGGGGCTCATCACACTGCGAGGGCAGAGCGGGCCATCTACCTGTGCATGTGCGCGAACTGCTACCCAGAAGTCCTTATCCGCCGCAAATGCGAGTAACGTGGTGACGACTTACGGCCCAGTGTGATGGTACCTTGTATAGCTATACCGGGTTTGACCGAAACGTGCGGTCTCACCCAGACACGCAACTTTTATCAGGAGGAAGATTGTTCCGCCGTATGGCCGCCTTTCTCACCCTGGCACTCATGAGCCTTTTCAGCCCAGTGGCCTCAAGTGCCGCTCCGAATACGGTTCACGTATCGGCCACAGATGGTTCAGATCAAGACGGAGATGGCAGCGCAACGAAGCCATTCGCAACATTGACACGCGCCGTGGATCGAGCCACAGATGGTGACACCATTGCGTTGGGCTCGGGAACATACCGTGAGGGCGGGATCTTCGTGCGCAAGAGTGTGACCATCACCGAAGAACCGGGCGCCACCGCAGTATTAGACGGTTCTCAGGTGGTTTCCGATTGGCGGCAGACGGGCAACGCGTGGACGACATCGTCGAGCGACTTTGTACGGTTCTGCGACGTGTGTACGACGAATAACGATCCCTCGCGAGAAGGCATGGCCGCTTATGTAGAGCAGGTGTTCTACGACGGTGAGCCGTTGACACAGGTGGCATCGGCAGACCAGGTGACGGACGGAACGTTCTATGTTTACGATCCGGACCCGGTGACGCTGCAGCAACCCAACGATGTCTCCTCTGGTTACAACGTCAAGCCGCACCGGGGTACGGCCTATGTGATCGGCTCTGATCCGAACGGGCACACGGTGGAGATCGTGGAACACGCCCGTGCCGTTACCCTCGTTAGCGGTGGCATCGTCTGGGACGGTGTGGACGTGCAGCGATACAGCCCGGTGCAGCGCTGGGACTACGACGATCCGGAGATTGGCACTATGACCGGCGGTGCCATGTTCGTGAACCAGTCTGCGGGATCCACGGTCGCTAACTCGACATTCTCCTATTCCGCAGCGGGAACGGCAGCTGAAATAACCACCACAGAGAATGTGACATTCAAAGGGAACCGGGTCGTTAACAACGGCGGCGTCGGTTTCGGTATCAATAAGTCGAAGAACGTAACGGCGGAAAACAACCTGTGGAGCCGTAACAATCTGGCTGGATTCATCACGACGAACTGCGGTGCTTACTGCACCTTGAGTGACACGAAGATTACGCATTCCGAAGGTGTGCGATATGCCAGCAACACACATGACTATTCGGATGTGGGCTACGACCACAGTGATCCTGAAGTTGAGAGCCCGTATCGTCTGAACGGTGTGTGGTTCGACGAGGGTGTTGTGGACAGCTCAATCGTCAATAACAGCTTCATCAATGTGGGCCGCACTGCCATTTACGACGAGGTGAGCAGCCACAATATCATCGCGTCAAACGTTGTGGCCTCATCTCATGAGGGCATTGTGATTTCCGGATCGGATCACGACCAGATCTGGAACAACACCGTCGTGGATACGGTGAGCCCGCTGATTGTGCGTGAGGACACGCGCTATGGCGGGTGCAATGCGCGTGCAGCGGACGGCAGCTGTACGGCACCCGAACCCTGGTCGCGCTCGCGCGGCCTATCGTGGAACACCACGAATACCTCGATATACAACAACGTTTTCGGGCAGTCGTCCTCGCGACTCGCGAGAGACCCGTACCGGTACTCGGTTATCGCACGCTTCTCAGCGGGCACAAATGGCGACGGCACGCGTATCGGTGCAAATGAGATGGTCGAGGGAATGGATCACAACACGTATTTCCGTACCTCGGCTGAGCAGCCTTCGTATGTCATTCACTGGAAGACCGATGAGGAGCAACCAGGATTCAACGCGAGCACGTTGGCGGATTTTACTGGCTCTTCCACAGTGACGGTTCCCAATGCTGAGGTGAATGGCCAGGATGTGGTCGCGTCTCGTGGCTCGCAGGATCTGTTCACGGAACTCAGTGACAATGCGAAGAACACAGGCAAGAACAATCTCCGGGCGCGTCCGGGAGGGCGGTTGGACGGCACGGGTACCGCCCTGCCGAAGGATGTCGCCACTGCGATTGGTGAAGAGCCTGATACGCCGGTCAACCGGGGTGCACTTGTCAGCGTAACCTGGGGAGCAGGCGGTCAGGCGCAGGCCAACAATGCCAGTAAAACCGCGTCAAGTACGGGGAATACGGTGGGTGCGCAGGCATCCAGTGCGGCGCCGGATGCGACGGCGACCCCTGATCCGAGCGATGCCGGGTCGACGACGCGGGGTGCCGGGGCCACGGCGGCGGACAATCCGGGTCATGCGGCTGACAGTGCGAGTGCGAAGGGTACGGCCGGGCGTGCAGTGTCACTGGCGTCGCTGCCGACTGCCCGTGTCTTAGCAGCCTCGGCGCTGATTGGGGCATTGTTCGGTTCTGTTCTAGGGGTCGGGGTCGTGCGATATCGCAGCGGGTTGCGTATGAGGCGCTGAGACCGGTCGGGAGATTGGCTCTAAGCACTTGTTGCCTTGGGCGTCTCGCCCGCATGCGAGGTTTCGAGATGGTTTTGAGATGCCGGGGTTACGGCAAGAGGCTCCGAGTTCCTGTTGCCACGGTGATGCTCCTCATCGAGCTAGTGTTGGGAACTGCTTCGTAAGGCAGAAGCGATACGGGAGCTGCGGCGAGACCGCAGCTCCCGGTTCAACGCCCCGTGTGTGGACGCGAGGCATTGTGCCGCGTACTGACCTACTACACAGTGACCTACGAGGTGATCGCCTCCTCAGATTGCGCGAGCTCGGGTGCGGTGAAGCTGCGGATCTGGGCGTCGTCGGCCTCGATCTGTGGAACTTCGCGCAAGGGAACCTCGATGGAATCGAAGGAGCGGGCGGTCACCAGCACCCGAGACTCTAAAGATGCGACTGCCTTGTTGTAGTTGGCTACCGACCGGCGCAGTCCGGTGCCGAGATCGCCAAGGTGATGTGCCGCCACATCTAGACGCTTCACCAGCGTGCGACCGAGTTCCATAATGGCCTGTGATTCCTCCGCGATACGTGTGGAGGACCATACGGCAGCAACGGATCGCAGCAACGCGAGCAGGGAGGACGGCGAGGCAGGGGAGACGCCTGCCGCCAAGGAATCTTCCAGCAGAGCTCCGTCCGCCGCCAGTGCCTGCGAGAGTAGCGATTCTGCGGGCAGGAACATGACGGTGATCTGCGGTGATCCCGGAAACTCTGCCGGGTAGTTCCGCTTTGCCAAGGTGTTGATATGCCCGCGCAGGGCCTTCGCGTGTTCCTTGAGAAGCCGTTCACGTTCTGCCTGTTCCTGCGGGCCCTCGCCGGAGATATCTTGCGCACGCAGAATCGCCGACAACGGCACCTTGGCATCCACCGCGATATGTGCCCCGCCGGGCAGGTGGATCGTCAGATCCGGCCGTGAGGCCGATGCCGAGTTTGAGACGGCGCCCGTGCTCAGCTGTTCAGAGAAGTCCACATGGGCAAGCATTCCCGCCGCTTCGACAACGCGATGTAGCTCGACCTCGCCCCAGGTGCCGCGCGCCGAGGTTGAAATGAGCACGGAGCGCAAGGAACTGGTCTCTTGAGCCAGTTCGCGCTGCCCCCGCCCGGTGGCCTCCAACTGTTCGTGCAGCTCTGCACGTTGAGCAGCCTGTGCCTCCTGCATGACCTGTACACGGTGCTCCATGGCTTCCAGGTGCCTGCCCAGTGGGGCGATCGCGCGCATGATGTCATTATCGGCGCGGGAGCGACTGACGAGGCCATTGTTTTCCTCCGCCAGGAGTTCGGCACGTGCCTGTGCGGCGGCTTCGCGCGCCTGCAGTTCACCAAGTTCGCGTGTACGCGCCTGGTCTGCGGCACGTGCGCGCATGGTGGCCGCGCTATAACCAAGCGCAGCTCCGAGGCCGAGGCACAGCAGTACCAGGAGCAGCAGTAGTCCGACTGAAATGTTCATGGGAACAGTACAGCAGAGGGGTCCGACACAAGATGCCTCACGAACACGATGGGCCGACGCAGAGAGCGGAGGCGACAGGGGCAGGTGGTAATCGCGAACGGGACGGAGGAGAGTTTCAGGTAGGCATTGTGAGCACTGCACGGGAGACAAGGGAGTGCAGTACCGGTGTGAGGCATCTGCGCAATGGAGCACTGTGAGGAGTGAATGGGGTGGAATGACGAGGCTTGAAAGGTGTGGATCGCTCGCGCGGGGCACAAAGTTGATACGCGCTGATGCGTGAAGGGGAAGTCGCTCGGTATGCCGGTGCGGGATACGGACGCACGCTTGTCTGGGCACGTGGAATCCGGAAGTTCGCGCCATCCTTGAGGAAACTGCTCACTGCCTCCCGCCGAGGTGTGTGTTCATCGTGTCGGCATTGCTCGGGTTGATTCCGATCACCCCTACGTGCCCGGGAATGTGGCGCGACTCTGTATTTGTGACTGTGACACATCTGTCAATTAGTCCCATATCAGTCTAATGTAGACTTATTTGGGACAAAGGAGAGTGTGATGACTGAGTCGAGGGAAGCGAGAACCGTTCGGGCAGACTTGCGCGTTGCGAGTGCAGAAAAGAAGTCCCAGGAAAAGAACGGGCAAACACGAGCGAGGGATCTGGTAGAAGAATCGGGGAAAGGACAGGCCGAAGGAGAGACCGGAGAAGAAACGAAGTCCGTGGGAGTCGACGTCGCCGACCAGTTGTACACTGCTGGGCAAGCGATCGAGTCAGTCTACGACGCCTTCGCCAAGTCGGCTGGCCTTACACCGACAGAGTTCTACGTGTACTGGGCTTTGGAAGATCTGGGTGCGACGGCTACGCAAAAGAAGATAAGCGACTACATGGGGATTCCTAAACAGACTGTTGCAGCCGTTATTGCCAAAGCGCGTGCTGAGAGTCTAGTCGTTTCTCGGCGGAATCCTCGTGATGCGCGGAGCAGCTACCTCGCATTGACATCACGCGGCCATGCGATGTTCGATCCCTTGAACGAAGCCCGCAAGGCAGCTGAAATGCGTGCGTATGAGACCGTGGGTGATGAGAATATCCGCCGCATGATACGGGCACTGAAGTTGTACCGCTTAGGGCTACAGGAAGGATTCGGTTTAGGAGATTGGCCTGGACAAGACGAGTGATGACCTGCCTGCTCGGTAGCGGATATGCCGCTGGGCGGCGGTCGTTGGGTCTGCGTTGCCGGATTGATGTGTGCACTGGCGGGCGATCCCAAGAGGAGGAGAGACGGACACAAGGTGATCGCGGAAACGAGAGGTGCGCGCTCCAACGAACCGACTCGGCGCCACGCAGTCTAATCTTGCGGACCCGGGTGTTAGGAAGTGTGTCAGATGTGTGGCGGTTGCGGCTGAGTTGGCGTGCCCCTCCTAACGCGATATGCACCCACCGGGTATGGACACCGGCAGTAATCACTACGCCTATGGCAGTACGGATGCCATGCCGGAAGGGACAAGGTAGGAATGGATGTGCTCGCACGAGCCGCCGAGGTTCGCCGATCACCCGACCCACCTTGCCCGGGCCTGTCAAGGCCTGGTATGGGCCGCCACCGTACTGTCGACAAGTTTGAAGAAGACGCGAAGAAGAGGACTAGGAGATAGCAATGGCAGTTGATATGAGCCAGCATTTCACGTTTAGCAAGCTGATAAAGTTTGCACTTCCGACTGTTGGCATGATGCTCTTCATGTCGGCGTATGCCATGGTGGACGGATTCTTCGTATCGAATTTCGCTGGGAAAACCGCGCTGGCAGCCGTCAACTTTGTGTATCCAATCTTTATGATCATGGGAACCGTCGGATTCATGCTAGGAACCGGTGGCGGCGCCGTCGTCGCCAAAACACGTGGTGAGGGCGACCCTGCCCGCGCCAATCGGCAGTTCTCCCTGTTGGTGTATGCGGCGATAACAGCCGCGGTTGTATTCACGGTGATCGGCTTTGTGGCACTGCGGCCACTGCTTGTGCTAATGGGCGCGGAAGAGGCGTTGTTTGGAAGCGCCATGGCGTACGGTGTGGTCCTGATGGTGGGTATCCCATTCAGTATCTTGCAATACCTCTTTCAGGAGTTGCTGATCACAGCCGGTAAACCGGGGCTTGGATTTGCGATCACGGTGGCAGCCGGTGTGACGAATATTGTGCTCGACGCCGTCTTCGTTGCCGGATTGGGCTGGGGGCTGCGTGGTGCGGCCGTAGCCACGGTGATTGGTATGGCCGTGGGCGGTATTGCCCCACTGGTTTACTTCGCGTTGCCAAACACGAGTTTCCTCCGGCTGGGCGAGGCAACCCTTGATTGGCGGACACTGGGGCATATGAGCGTGAATGGCTCTTCTGAGATGGTCTCCAACATCGCGTTGTCCGTTGTGGCAATCGCTTACAACATTCAGCTGTTGAAGTACCTCGGCGACGCGGGCGTAGCCGCATACGGCGTCATTATGTATGCCGGCGGCATGTTCGCGGCGATCTTCATGGGTTACATTGTGGGTACCGCACCGCTGATGAGTTTTCAGTACGGTGCCAAAAATCGGGTAGAGATGCAGTCCTTGTTCCGCAAGAGTTTGGCCATTGTTGCCGGTAGTGGGCTGCTTATGTTCGTTGCGGTACAGCTTCTGGCACGAACGGTAGCGCAGGTCTTTGTCGGCTACGATGCGAGCCTCGTGGAACTCACGGTGCACGCAGCCAGGTTCTTTGCCCCGGCAGTCACGTTGATGGGGTTCAACATGTACGCCTCGGCGTTGTTCACCTCGTTGGGAAACGGAGGGATCAGTGCGGTTATCGCCTTTGTGCGGACCTTCATTTGCGAGATTGTGGCGGTGCTGCTGTTACCGGTGTGGCTGGGTTCCAATGGAATCTGGCTTTCTGTTGTGGTGGCGGAGATTGTGGCACTGAGCTTGGCGACGTTCTTGTTGCTCCGTTTTGCGCCGCGCTACCAATACATTGCGGTGGGAGCACACGGGGTCGAAAGGGGATCACTGCGAGGAGGTCCGGGTACTCCGCAAAGCGGGCAGAACTCTGAACATATTGGTGTAAACGGTTCGGCGAAGAACGAGCGGTTCGATGCTGATTCCGTCGGTGTGCTGGAGTAGCAGGTAGGTGTGAATCCCGCGCCTTATCAGGGTGCCTCCTTGACGTGGAGACTGGTGGCGCAATTGGGCGAGCGGTTGCGCCCGTTCTAACGGCGTCTGCATCGATTCTGCCGTGAAAACTGAGGCGCCGGGAACGGATGTGGACGTGGAACGGGAAGCCGGTAGCGCACTGGCATAGACTTGTACTCGTGTCACTGACTATTGGAATCGCAGGCCTGCCCAACGTCGGCAAGTCCACCCTGTTCAACGCCCTGACTCGGGCGACGGCGCTCGCGGCGAACTACCCCTTCGCTACCATCGAGCCGAATGTCGGCGTTGTGCCGCTACCGGATAGCCGACTCGACGATCTGGCAAAGCTGTTCAACTCGGCGAAGATTGTTCCCGCGACGGTGTCTTTCGTGGATATCGCAGGGATTGTGCGGGGCGCCTCTCAGGGGGAGGGCTTGGGCAACCAGTTCCTTGCCAATATTCGTGAGGCGGACGCGATATGCCTGGTCACGCGCGCATTTGCCGATCCTGACGTGGTGCACGTGGAGGGCCGCGTTGACCCGAAGGACGATATCGAGACGGTGACAACGGAGCTGATGCTCGCCGATATCCAGACCTTGGAAAAGCAGATCCCGCGCCTGCAAAAGGAAGTGACGGGCAAGAAGACTCCGAAGGAAGTGCTGGACACCGCGCAGGCGGCGCTCGCGCTGCTGGAAGAGGGCAAGGTGCTCTCCGCTCATGCTGGATCGCTGGGCTCGGATATCCTCAAGAGCTTCCAGTTAATGACCACCAAGGCGGTCATTTACGTTTTCAATACCGACGACGACGGCCTGGCAGACGACGCCATGCAGGCAGAGCTGCGAGAGTTCGTGGCGCCTGCCGAGGCGATTTTCCTTGACGCCAAGTTCGAGGCGGAGCTGGTGGAGCTGGAGCCGGAGGAGGCGAGGGAACTCCTGGAAGCCACCGGGCAGAGCGAATCGGGGCTCGACCAGTTGGCGCGGGTCGGCTTCGACACGCTCGGCCTGCAGACCTTTCTGACTGCGGGGGAGAAGGAGTCGCGCGCCTGGACGATCCACAAGGGGTGGACCGCCCCACAGGCCGCAGGCGTGATTCATACCGACTTCGAGAAGGGTTTCATCAAGGCTGAGATCGTCAGCTATGACGACCTCATTGCGTACGGTTCCATGGCCGAGGTGCGCGCCCACGGGCGAGTGCGCATGGAGGGCAAGGACTACGTTATGGCCGACGGGGACGTGGTGGAGTTCCGCACGGGACTTACGTCTGGGAGTAAGAAGTGAGCGAGCAGGCCGCAGTGACAGTCCCCAGCGACGACGAAGCGCCGGACGGCAAGGTCGTCGACTATATCTCCGGCATCCAGGTGCCTGCCAAGCCTGAAGAGCTGCTCGCGGTCCAGCCGTTCGCCCGCCAACTCGTCGAGGACTACGGCTACCCCAAGGGGCACATCCGCACAAGGCCCCAGTGGCACGTGAAGGCGCGCCCGTCGGACCGGGCGAAGACTTATCCGGTCGACATCGCCGTCTTTAGCGGCGACCAGCATCGCGACGAAGACTTGTTCCTCGTGGTCGAGTGCAAGAAGCCGGACCGCCGCGATGGCCGGGACCAGTTGGAGGACTACCTCCGCCTCTCCCGCGCTTACCTCGGCGTCTGGACCAATGGGGACGAGCGCCTCTTCCTACGAAAGCGTGAGGCCAACGGTAAGGTCACCTTCGACGAGATCCCTAACATCCCGCGCTACGGGCAGCGCGTCGAGGACATCGGCCTGTTCAAGCGCGAGGATCTACGACCGACCCATAACCTCAAGGCCGTCTTCCGCTCGATCCGTAACTACCTGGCGGCGAACGCCGTCGGCATGACGCGCGACGAGCCCCTAGCTCAGCAGATCATGAACCTCATCTTCTGCAAGATCTACGACGAGCGATTCACGCGACGCGACGCTGTCGTCACCTTCCGGGCGGGCGTGGACGAACCCGTTGCCGACGTGGCGGCGCGCGTGAAGGAGGCCTTCGCTCACGTGGTCAAGCAGTACAGCGATGTCTTCGACGACACGGACAAGATCGAACTCGACGACCGCTCCATCGCCTACGTTGTAGGCGAGCTCCAGCAGTACTGCCTGATCGAGTGCGAACGCGACGTCGTCGGCGACGCCTTCGAGACGTTCATCGGACCCTCCCTCAAGGGCGGCCAGGGGCAGTTCTTCACGCCGCGCAATGTCACGCACCTGGTGCGGGCACTTGTGCGCCCGAAGATCCAGGACATGGTGCTCGACCCAGCCTGCGGCTCGGGCGGCTTCCTCGTCGAGGCCCTGCGTGGCCTGTGGGACCTCGTCGATGACCGTGCCGACGAGCTCCAGTGGCCCGACAGCGAGCGCGAGAGCGAGAAGCAGAAGGTCGCAATCCGCCAGCTGCGGGGGATCGACAAGGATGAGTTCCTCAGCAAGGTGGCCAAGGCCTACATGGCGCTACTCGGTGATGGTCGCGGTGGGATCTTCTGTGAGAACTCGCTGGTGCCGATGAGGGACTGGGGGGCTCAAGGCTCGCCAGGAAGTCTCCGTCGGCGAGTTCGACGTCATCATGACTAACCCGCCGTTCGGTCAGAAACTCAAGGTTACCGAACGCACGACCCTGGCCCAGTACGACCTCGGCTCCAAGTGGCGCAAGGCCAAGGGCGGTGTCGGCTACGAGAAGACGGATAAGGTCGCGGACTCGCAGACCCCGCAGATCCTCTTCATTGAGCGCTGTCTCGACCTGCTCAAGGATGGCGGCCGCATGGGCATCGTCCTGCCGGAGTCGATGCTGTGCAATCCGTCGCACCGCTACATCATGCAGTACGTACTGAGCCGGGCGACGATCCACGCGGTCATTTCCGTGCACGAGAACCTCTTCCAGCCGCACACCCACGCCAAGACCGCCGTCGTGCTCTTGGAGAAGGGTGCTGAGCCCGCTGGCGAGTCGCACGACGTGTTCATGGCCGTCGCCCGCTGGTGCGGGCACGATTCACGAGGCCACTCAATCCCGTTCGACGACCTGCCCAAGATCGTCGAACGCTGGGAGAAGTATGCGGACGGTGAGGCGCTGGACTTCGACCACCTCGGCTTCGTCGTTGACTCCGCGCAGATCACGGACATGATCTACCTCCCCAAGTACTACAACCCCGAGGTCCGCGAGTCGGTTGAGCGCCTATCGAAGACCCATGACCTCGTGCGCCTGGGTGATCTGGTCACCCAAGGCGTGCTGTCAGTCTCGACCGGCGACGAGGTGGGCAAGCTGGCCTACGGCACGGGCTCGATCCCGTTCATCCGCACCAGCGACATTGCAAACTGGCAAATCAAGGGCGACCCCAAGCACGGCCTCAGTGAAGCTCTATACGAGTCGCTGGCGGATAAGCAAAATGTCGCCCCTGGCGACATCCTCATGGTCCGGGACGGCACCTACCTCGTCGGCACCTGTGCCATCGTGACTGACCTGGACTGGAAGATCGTCTACCAGAGCCACATCCTCAAGTTCAAGGTCCTCGACGAGAGCAGGATGGACCCCCATATGCTGCTCGCTCTGCTGTCGTCACCTGTGGTCAAGTCTCAGATCTTCGCCAAGCGCTTCACGCAGGACATCATCGACACCCTGGGTGGTCGCTGGGCTGAGCTGGTCCTGCCGGTGCCTAAGGACTCCAAGCGGTGCAAGGAGATCACCGACTCAGTGAAGAAGGCGATTCTGTTGCGGCGCGAGGCCTCCGAGCTTTCGTGGCAGGCCGTCCAGAAGGTCGCGCCGAAGGTGGAAGGGGACCTCGAGCTGCTCGACGACGAGGCGGGGTACGGCTTCGGTATCCTGAACCAGTAGTTCAGATATCGCCTGAACTCGGGGTGGAGTTCCGGTTTAACGTGTAGGGGTAGGAGGTAACCGCCTGACCGGTCAGGACATGGGTAGGCTTTTGTTTTCGGGATATGGGCGAGCTGTTGTTTGGGGGTTGGGTTAGTTGGCTACCTCCTGCATTGGCTCGTGGGAGCCGTTTTGCCCTGGCATGCCGGGTTGGGTCCTGTCGGGCACGATCTCCGGTCGACTCCACCACCCTGTGAAGTCGACGGTCCACACGTCGTTGGGGTCTTTCGCCGAGATCAATTGCCTCATAGAATCGGCGTCTGTGCATTCAGCCTTGAGTACCGGTCTTTTCTGCCGTGAGTCCGTCCTTGCCGAGTATGCGGTAGATGCTGCTGTGTGATGGGGCCGGATCGTGTGGGTAGGCCCGCTCGTAGAGCGCTTTTGCCTTCTTCTATCCTCAGGTCGGATGGGCATGCCTGAGCGTGATGATACGGACGACGGCGTCCTCGTTGAGTTGGTTGACACTGGCGTGAGGGGCGCGGCTCTTGTCATGAAGGCCCGCACCTCCGTTTTCCATGAACCTTCCACTTATGCACCGTCTTCTCCGAGATGCCATACTTCGCGTACAGTTCCCTGATGGAGCTCGCTGCGCGTATCACGTCTTCGATCAATTTTCTTCTCTGGTGAGTCACACGGGTGTCCTTCCACACCATGCAGAAACCCTCTGTCTAGTGTCTTCTACATAGCCTATGGCTCTGGCGTACCCATGTCCTGAAACCGGACAGACCTCGCCCCACGGGAGACCGTGGTGTATCAAACGCCCGTTGTGAGGTGCGTATTCTTTACTTGTTGATAGTCCTCTGCTGGTGTATCGGCTCATACGTTGTCCGCAGATGCGCTGCCGATTCACGGCGAGCATGGATGAACCTTGGTATGGTGAGGGTAGTAGCAAGTTCAGCTCTTGGCGGAACGGCGCCGCCGGGGTGGACTTGAGCGCGGGTTGTTGAGATCGCATAAGTCCGGGGTGTAGGGCTTCAGTCGTGGGTGTGAAGCGTGATCGCTCACCTCCGTCGGTGGAAGATGGGTGACGTCGCAACTTGAGATTATTTGGTAAGTCTGGAATGCTTCATTATTGCCTCGTTTGAGACCTGCGCGTTTCCAGCGCCTATACGGTGAGTCACTGTCTGTCGGAAGCATGGGGTTCTTCAGATCGTGTCTGGAGAAGTGAGCTGAGTAATCCGAAGACCGTCTGCGCATTCGGGTGGGTTGCCGATCGAACTTGGTGCAAGTCTGTCAGTCGTTATGGGCAAGAAAGATGAGTAAAGCTATGCGTGAATCCGGCAGAGTGTCATGGAAGATCCAGTTGGTGTCAGCCATTGTGATCTTCTTCTTTTTCGGGGCACTTTTCCCTGTGTTGAAGTTGCTAGGTTTTGATGCCTCAGGCAATGTTCTTCTCGACAATGCACTTCGGCTCGTTCTCAGCCTCGTACTAGCAGTGATATGCTACCGCCTCATTGAAGGTAGTCGAGTGCTGTTGACACGACCACAGCTTTCGGTGTCAACAAGAGTCTGGGTTGTCGCCCTATGGCTGGCGATGGTACTGCTTTTTGTGTCGAGTGGTGTTCTACGCAATGTTCTTGCAGTGTTCAAGCTCAGCCCCTCGCTGTTTCTCGCTTCGTTTTTCGCGGCGCTGGGAGCTGCCGTGTTTGAGGAATTGCTTGTGCGCGGACTGCTGGTCTCGACCTTTATGAAGGCTTTCGAAGGGAAGAAGTACAAGCTGCTGCTAGTCGGCTTCTTTTCCGCTTTGGTCTTCGGCGTGCTCCACTATTACAACCTGCACGAGGCAACTTTTGTTGCAACGAGCAAGCAGGTATTCTTTGCCTTCGCTGTGGGGCTGCCGCTGGTGGCAATCCGCATCCGCTACAACAACTTGTGGCTGCCGATACTGATCCACTTTCTGATCGATTTCCAGCCCTCTGTTACGAAAGCCGTTTCCAACGGCGCCCCTTGGATTGCACTCTTCGCTATAACGGCGCCGATGATACTGGTTGCCGTGGGCGTCCTGTCGTCGATGGATCGTGACATATGGCGCGCGGAAAAGTCAATGCCAAGTGTTAACTAGCGTTGGGGCTGGGGTGTTACTGTCAAGCAGGCGATTGTCTGTAGGTAAGGTGTCTACGGACTTCCCGTCCTGGCGCACTATGTGATGTTGGGTGACCAAGACGCGCCCGTAATAGGCCGTATTCGTCACGTGGCGGTGTGTGCGATGTACATGCCGCCACGTGTTCGGTAGGCAAGTAGTTGCATTTTCGCCCTTGGATTTGCGTGATGGGCAGCGCATTCACTCGGAGGTTCTGGGCCTATTCTGACGAAAGTAAAGTTCCGGTGTAGTAGAGAGTGGGGAACCCCAAGATTTCCCCTATGGTGCAAACACTGGAGGAACTTCGCGAAGAGTATGAGAGTAGCGTAGTACTGGTTTACGAGTGTGATGGTCAGATTGTCGGTTCGGTGCGAGCTTCAGCTTGTAAGTCAATTGCGTATGTTGGTCGCTTGATTGTCGATCCGGCCTGGCAACGTCGTGGCATCGGCAGTTTACTCATGAAGGAACTCGAATGCTGCCTTGGGGGATGTGCCGCGTTTGAACTCTTCACGGGGAGGAGTTTCCAGAACTCATCCGCCTCTACGAAAACCTGGGCTACCGGGTGACTGGCAGAACCGAGGAGGGTTCGGTGCCGATGGTTCTGATGTCTAAGCGGAATGCAGTGCGCTAACACGGCGTAAGTGCGGTTGTTTTTGGGGAGGGCATGGCTAGTCTCCACTCGCGGTTTCATCCCACGGGTTGATAACTGTCGCTTTGAGAGGTTGGAAATTTCTGACGTTTCGCGTGACGATGGTCAGTCCGTATGCCAGAGCAGTTGCGGCAATGAGCGCATCTCGCTCGGGTCTTGGATCGGGCACGTGAAGGCGTGCCGCTTGACGTGCAACCGTCAAGTCAACAGGGATTATGCGGTTGGTGAATGCGTCAAGAACTCTGTTCTCAAGCCAGTTTCGCAGCAGTTGCGCTTGGTCCGGGTCTCGTCGACCTAGTCTCGCGATCCCGGTTTCAATCTCCAGGATTGTGATAACAGACAGATAGAACTCGTCTGCGTTATGCGACTCAACCCAAGTGCGCACCCGGTGTGCCGCCCGTCTGGCAGGTTTACGAAGTTCGCTTACGACATTGGTGTCTAGCAGGTAGCTCATAGGCCTGGATCCTTGAGATCGATCTTCAAGGGCTCGAAATCAATATTCAGGTCCTCATCCATGCTTAGGCGGTCAACCAATGAGACCTCGTTCTTGCTGAGGCGCCGATACTCGTCGATGGAAAGGAGAACATAGGCGGGCTTCCCTCGATCAGTGATAATGACGGGCCTCTTGCTGGCGTGGCGTTTGGCGGCACTGACGTCTTGATTGAACTCGCGAGCGGATATCTGAATCATACGTCACCTCCATTGTAGGTACATGCCTACAATATGGCCGTATCGCAGGTATAGCAAGGGGTTTCTGTCGTTCGGTGCGTTTAAGGCAAGACCGCGACTACTCTTGCGCTTCCCTGCAACTTACTATTGACCTGCCTTCCGCAATGCACTAGCCTTGTACACCGTCCGGGCGGGCCGGCGATAGTCGGTTATCAGGACTGGAAGGTTCGGGGTTCAAGTCCCCGTCGGCATTAGCCGATAGCTCAAAGGTAGAGCGTCTGGCATTTTCTCCGGTTATCACAACATGACCGCCCGGACTTCAGTCATTCTGTTGCACCCATGGCCTACACATGTGCAGCATGACCATTGCCCGCAAACGGAGAGGAATCCAGACATGGGGCAGCCGCAAGCCATGCCGTAAAACCCACCACCCTCATATGAACAAGAATCCCGGCATAGCGCTGCCGTAAGCCATGCCGTAAAACTCACCGCCCGCATATGGAGAAGAATCCCAGCCAATTCCCCGCATTGCCAACTTGCATCTATGCCGTGTAGGGGTCTACACTCTTGTGAGTCGGCGCAAGTCGGCACACGTGCGAACACAAGCAGAACGGGCCGAAGATCTTCGGTTATCGGAATTAGTTGGTTCGACCCCAGCCCTCTGCGGAGGATCCGGAGGTCAACACACGTCCGTTCCGCTTTGTTCGCGGTGTCGCATTGCGGGGAGCCACACGCCCCAGGGTGTGAATCTCTCGACGCCGGGCCGGAGGCCTTTGGTTATCGGTATTCGCTGGTTCAACTCCAGCACTCTTCGGAGCGGAGCATCCGGAGGCCACACCATGCCCGGTTTCACCCTCTTCGGTGGTGTCGAGAGGTCCACATTGGGACGAGCGGTTCCCACGGCTTACGACGGGCCGAAGCTAGTCGGTTATCAATAAGGCTGCGGCAGGTTCTCCGGGTCAATACGGCCACGGTGATTAGTGCGGGTCGACGGCGGTTACGCCTGGTTTTCGGTAGCGCTCCACGCCCGTCGTCTCTAAGTGAATACGCGGCTCGGCGACGCCGTCGTCGTGCGCACAGTAGTCGTATCCGTGCATCCCGCCGATGCCACTACTCAAGCAACAGTCCCCGAGGAGAAAGGAAGGAAGGGACATGGACATTCTGAAGAGCATCAACACCAGGCGGACGCCACAAGGCATGCGGGCCACAGCGAGCCAGGTGCAGAACTCCGCCGGTGGTTACGTCTTTGCGCTGGACGACGCCGCCCGGTTGCGCCGCTTCCTGATTCTCGGGGTCGATGGGGGTACCTATTATTCGGCACCGCAGGAACTGGCTGTCGACAATGCCAAAGTACTGGAGCGCATGGCTACGAATGACCCGGAAACGCTGGTCGAGACCATCGTAGATGTCTCTACGGGAGGACTTGCCCCCAAACAAAATCCGGCGCTGTTCGCGCTCGCCTACGCCGCATCGGTTCCGGAGTCGCGCGACGCCGCCCTGGCGGCACTGCCGAAGGTAGCTCGTACAGGAACACACCTGTTCACCTTCGCAACCTACGTCGAGCAGTTTCGAGGGTGGGGGCGTGGCCTGCGCCGGGCAGTCGCCTCGTGGTACACGGTGCGTGACGCCGACCAGCTTGCCTACCAGGCGGTCAAGTACCGCCAGCGTGGTGGTTGGACGCATCGCGACCTGCTGCGTCTGGCCCACCCGGTAGCCGAGAGCGCCGAGCTGCGTGCCACCTTCGACTGGATCGCACATGGTGCGGTCGGGGATGAAGTCCCCACGCTGATTGAAGGATTCGTCAAGGCGCAGGAAGTTGAGGCAAGCGGTAAAGGCGCTGCCAAGGCCTGGGCGGAACTCGTTCACGAGTACGGCCTGACCTGGGAGATGCTGCCGGACGAGGCGTTGACCATGCCGAAGGTGTGGGATGCGCTGCTCGACGTCGGCATACCGATGACGGCTCTTATGCGTCAGCTGCCGAGGCTGACACGCCTGGGCTTGCTGCCCGCGATGGGCGGACGCACACGCGAGGTCTGCGCACAGCTGACCGACGCGGAGCGTCTGCGCAAGGCACGTATACACCCGGTGAATGTGTTGGTGGCGCAGCGTACCTATGCGCGGGGCACGTCAATGCGGGGTAGCGGCAAGTGGACGCCGACGCCGAGGGTCACAGCGGCCCTTGACGAGGCCTTCTACGCGGCGTTCGGTGCCGTGGAACCCGCGGGCAAGCGCACCATGCTGGCGGTCGATGTCTCCGGCTCGATGGGCTGGCCGATCTCCGGCATGATGATCACCGCCCGCGAGGCTTCAACGGCACTGGCCTTGGTACAGTTGGCGACCGAACCGGAGGCAGCGGCCTTCGCCTTCTCCGGTTCGTTGGCGCGTAGGGAAAGATCACCTCTGCGGCCGCTGGATATCTCGCCGAAGCGCAGGCTCGACGACGCACTGGAAACAGTGAGTGGGATGCCGTTCGGCGCTACCGATTGTGCCGTGCCGATGCTGCATGCCACCAAGCAGCAGCTTGAGGTAGATACCTTCGTCATCTACACGGATAACGAGACCTGGGCCGGAGATATCCATCCGTTCAAGGCGCTGCGGGACTACCGTGAGCGCTCCGGCATTGACGCGAAACTCGTCGTCGTCGGAATGGTGTCTACGGGCTTCAGCATCGCTGACCCGAACGACGCCGGCATGCTCGACGTCGTCGGATTCGACGCTTCGGTGCCGAACCTGATCTCGGAGTTCTCGCGTGGACTCTGATCCACTGCGCGGTATCAGTACGAGGAGGGTGGCCACCCCGGAAGGGGAGGACCGCCCTCCTGTGCTGCGCTCAGCGGGGCAGATGACCTCCGTAAAACAGAAGCGGGCCAAAAGAGTTGCGCGTGCACGGGCGCAAGGTGCGGTTGAATCTGACCATGGCACGGGGGATGGTTTAGAGCATGCGGGCAGCGGCGTAGAGCACCGAGCGGGGGACGGCGTTGAGCACCGAGCGGGGGACGGCGTTGAGCACCTCGCAGGTAGTGGCGGAGAAAACCGAGCGGGCAGCGGCGGAGAGCGTGGCCCGAGGCGGACTCGGCCGAGTTTCGCGCCGGGGGAGTCTCAGATCCTTTGGCCGCGCGGGCAGCAGAACTTCACGCCAAGGCCCTGGAAGCCGACGCACTGGCCGCCCGCTACCGTGCCGAACGCGACGGCATTATTGACCGACTCCGCGAGGCGGAGCCGAAGCGCTGGTCCTATACTGCGCTCGCGCAGGCTCTCGGTTGCAGCCGGGAGCTTATCGCGCAGATCGTGCGACGCCGCCGCTGAGGGCACAGTGGCGGCTGCTAAGTGACTGACTGAAGTCCTGCTAATTCACTGATGAGTACCGTGCTGAGTGACTGGCTGAAGTCCTGCCAATTGACAGATTCAGACCGCGTCAAGTGACTGACTGAAGTCCTGTCGAGGAACTGATCGGGGCAATGTTAAGTGACTGATTTTGATCGCGCTGAGAAACTGATTGAAGTCTTGCCAAGTGACTAACTTGCGTTATGGAATGCGTGCGGAGAACAGCAGCTACGAGGCTAGACATTCTGCTCGCCGAGTCGTCGGCCCACTTACGCACGCGTACCGGTGTCCGCGAAATCGGCTTGGCAATCGTCCGTTCGGATGGCTGCGGGCTCGTAATGGAGATGGAACTCTTGTCCTGCCGCACGCCAAGTCTTCTGTTCGGATGGCTGCATGCTGGTAATGGAGATGAGGCTCTCAGTAACTACTATCGAAGGCGATGTCAGGCACTTTTATTGGCTGAGAAAGTGATTGGTCACTCAGCTGCTCGATGCTATTGTGGTGACAACCGGCCCCGTCGCTTACCGGCGCTCAGATGGTATCGGCATTGTGCCACTCAGCTTGCTGGGGCCATAAACAGCAAAGTCAAGGAGATCGACCGTGGAAGTCGGAAGCATCGCGGATTGGCTAAGCGCTGTAGGAGGGCTGCTGGCAGTCGTCGCCGCAGTCATCGCGTGGTGGGTGAGTGTTAAAGCGTTGAAGCTGGAGCAGCAGCGGGAAGCTGCGGCGCAGGCCGCTCGGCGCCGCGAACAAGCGGAGCTGGTGTACGTCATGGGCGCGACACTTTCCGGTCATGACAAGAACGAGAGATGGGCGGTATTCATCGCGAATGGTTCGTCGAAGCCGATTTACGATGTTGAGGTTCGTACACAGCACGTCCGTAACGGCTCTGCCCAGCCCGTCCTGCATTTGGGTGCGGTTCCGCCGGGGCACTATGTGGTGCCGCGCCATCCGCAATACAACTGGGGGCACATGATTGATTACGAAAGGCTGAACGTGGGAGTTGACCTGCTGGTGCGTGGCAAAGGAAATGCGATGGTCACCGAGGTGAATTTCCGTGATGCGCGGCGGATAGCCTGGTGTTTGGTAGGCGGCACCGAACTCTGGGAAGTTGACGGAGCAGGGATTGGGTAAGCGAAGAATTGCTTACACTCCGCAGTGGGGGCAACCGGCCGGTGCGGCAGGCATCCTCCCGGGCAAGAATTGCCACCTCTGCGGGGGCCAATCTCTGCCTGCCGACCCTCGTGAAAGCGGAACAATGGCAGGAATTGCCACCAGAAGAAGCCTCAACTTGGCGGTGGTTCAGGGATCTGCGAGTACGGAATACCGTCTTCGAATTGATCGCCGGATCTTGCTTGGTGCGACAGTATCGATTACAGTGCGCGCCGGGCGTTACCACGCTGACTGCGGAATACCAATGATGTATCCATCCGACTGATTGCCGCTTCGTCGGCTGTGCTTCGTTCAGGACATTTGACGCCGGAAAGCGACAACCTCGGGCGCCGTGCGGAGGCGCTCGCGGTGAGTTATCCGGCTGTACTGCTGGTCGTTTTCGCGTCTTCAACAGCACTGAAAGGCAGAAGTGTCGACAAGAGTTGAAAGGAGCACTCAGTGTTCTTGAGCAGGATCGCCACAATCAGCAAATGTGTGACCTTGCTGTGGAACTTGCTGTTGGTTTCGACGGCAATAGCAGGCGTGGGCGTGCCGTCAGCGACGGCGGCAACCGCATCCCAGCGGTGACCACCTGAAACAACCGCAGCGGTCCAGGCGATGAGACGGGCTGTACGGTCGCGACGGTTTGCGCGCAAGATGGGCGCAACAGTAGTCGACTGCGAATAGGCCGGAAGTAAACGGCGGCGTGGGAGTACGCCACTGGCAAGGTGTGTAGGCAAGCGCCTAGCTGGGCGCGCAAGGCGCACGGCGGCAGGATGCGCGCAGGTCGGGCACTGTAGGACAACGGCATACCACCAACAGGAGGTCTTATGATCAGGGTAGCGATCAACGGATACGGCAATCTCGGGCGAGGAGCCGAACAGGCGATCTCCAAGAATGATGACATGGAGCTCGTCGTCGTTTTCACTCGACGCGATCCGAGCTCGATCACTACGCAAGGCGCACCGGTTGCCCATGTCGACGATATGCCCGCCTGGGTGGACAAGGTGGACGTGTGCCTGAACTGTGGCGGTTCGGCCACCGACCTCATCGAGCAGACCCCGGCGACGGTCGCCCTGTTCAACACGGTCGATTCTTTCGACACACACGCGCGCATCCCGGAGCATTTCGCCGCCGTCGACGCCGCCGCGCGTGTGGCCGGGCACGTTGCGCTTATTTCCACCGGATGGGATCCGGGGCTGTTCTCCATGCTGCGAGTTCTGGGGGATGCTGTTTTGCCCGACGGTGCGACCACCACCTTCTGGGGTCCCGGCGTTTCGCAGGGGCATTCCGACGCGCTGCGCCGGATCGACGGCGTCGTCGACGCCAAACAGTACACGCGGCCCGTGGAGGCGACCGTTGCTGCGGTGAAGGCCGGGGACGACGTCGAGCTGACCACGCGTTCGATGCATACGCGTGATTGTTACGTTGTGGCGGAAGAAGGCGCCGATCTTGCTCGCATTGAGAAGGAGATCGTGGAGATGCCGAACTACTTCGCCGACTACGATACGACGGTCACCTTCATCACCGCGGAAGAGATGGCGGCCAAGTATGCGGGTATTCCGCACGGGGGCACGGTGATTCGGCGGGGGCATACGTCCGACGGCGTCGCCGAAACAGTGAACTTCGAACTGCAGTTGGATTCCAATCCGGAGTTCACAGGTTCAGTGGTGGCCGCCATGGGGCGTGCGGTGGCGAAGATGGCTGCGCGCGGGGAAAGCGGCGCCCATACAGTATTCGACGTGACGCTAGGAGATCTTTCGGGGAAGTCGTCCGAGGAACTGCGCGCGCATTACCTGTGAGTTCGCGTGAGTTTGCCGCCCTGGAGTGGGCCGTGCGCGTATCGATGCGAACTCTCCCGTTGGGCGCAGTACCCAGAGCGGGAGTTGTCCGCGGTCGGGCATTAACGTGACCTGTGGGCACGTGCGGTCGGTAAGCCGGTGCCATTGGAATATGGTGTGCCAGGTGCGTAGTCGTGGGGAAAACGGGCGGGCATAGGCTTGTCAATTTGGTCGATGGCGACGACCTGGCGGTTTTGCAGGCGCGATATCGCTATTGCTTGGCGTTGATGAAACGCGGTGGGCAATGGTGGTATCGCGCCAGAGTGTTCGTATGGCAAGGAAATGGGTCTTGGTACGGGAAGGAAATGGGCGCTCCCTTTGGCGGGAGTACGGGCGGCCGTCGGCGGTTGTCGACGGCTGTCAGGTTGGAATGGGTGCGGCTGCATAGGTTGAGCGTGGCTGCATAGGTTGGGCGCGGCTGCATAGGTTGGGCGCGGCTGCATAGGTTGGGCGTCGCCGCGCCGCAAGGGCATGGGTTGGCCGAAGGGGTGCCTCCGGTGCTCGTGGCACGCAAGCGCGGCGAACTCGCTCCCACTCAGCCGTGCTGCTTTTCTAGTTTGCGCAGCATTCTCATGGTCCCGATCCAAGGAATTACCGTGAAGATAAATGGGACAACGGTGACCAGGTACAGGGTGATATCGACCCACAGGGGCGGTTCGAGTTTGATGTGTACCGCTAAGGCAAGCATCATCAACGCGAGGCACACGATCGCCGCGAGTCCATGCCCCCTGGCCTGCAAGGCGAGTGTTTCTCTTTCTCCCTGCTTTTCGGTATGTATCGGGCGCGTGCCCGGGGCGGCCTTGAAGATCTGCATGTCGCCGATCCCGAGGACGTGTTGCCAGCCGGCTGCCTCGAAAACGGCTAGATAGTCTTCATTGGGGGTGTCGGTGTAGTCAAGGGCGAAGATGACATCTTCGGCGGGGGCGGGCTTGAATCTCCACATGAACCCGAGCGCGCTAACGCCCACGAGTGCCTGCCCGCGCGCTGCCATGTCGGAGAACAGGGCGAGGTTCTTTTCGGGAGCGACGGCCATGCCATGCGCTAAGCGTCGTGTTGTCATGCTTCCTCCATTGCTGTTTGAGCGAATTCGATAAGCCGCTGGCGGCGTTCGAGACTTTGGTTGAGTGCCGCTGTGCCGCTGCTGGTGCGGCGGTAAGGGCGGCGTTTGCCGGTATCGTCGACTTCCTCGATGAGACCGGCGCTGAATAGCTTCTTCAGTGTTGTGTACAGCGTGGCTGGCCCCATCGTTATGTCGGGGCCACCACGTTCATCAAGGAACGCCATGATGGCGTAGCCGTGCAGTGGCTTTCCCAGTGTGGCAAGCACGGCGACGGCGGGATCTGGCAGATCGCCACTGGTGTATCCCGAGGTGCGACTCATGACGCCTCCTCTCACTCGGTTATATATCAACAATGGATATATTATTGATTGATATAGGTGAGGTCAAGTGGCGTGGCGTTGAGGTGGTGGTTTGGGTGGTGGAAGGGCGGTGGTTGGGGTGGTGCTGGTTGGGGTGCTTCACGCGGGGGTGGATGTCTAGTCGATTGGATGGCTGCTGGCTTGGCGAAGACGCTTGGGGTCTGTCTGTGACCGATTGGTGATGATGCTCCTATGGTTGTCAAGTGGTGAGGGGTGGGTGTTGAGCCGTTGGCGGTAGTTGTTGGTTAGTGCGGTGTCGTGGTGGAGTCCTCGTTCGAGTCGGCTGGTGAGGGGTGGGTGGGTGTTGAGGTGGTGTGCGGCTTGGGTGAGGGTGAGTCCGCGTTGGTGGTGTAGGTCGTCGGTGCGTGGTGGGGTGGGTGGGTTGGTCAGGAGTTGGTAGGCGTCGCGGGCGATGGCGCGTTTGAGGCAGCGCATGATGTCTCTGGGGGGTTTGTTGTGTTGTGTGAGGCGTGTGGCGTAGGTCTGGGTGCGTTGGTCGTAGGACAGGCGGACGAGGGCGACTTGGTGGAAGGCCCGGTTGGCTTGTCGGTCTCCGCCGCGGTTGAGGCGGTGGCGGTTGGTTTTGCCGGAGCTGGATGGTATGGGGCAGACGCCGCATAGGGCGGCGAAGGATGCTTGGTTGTGGATGCGGTCGGGGTTGTCCCCGATGGTCACGAGTAGGGTGGCGGTGGTCAGGGGGCCGTAGCCTTTGGTGGCGAGCATGGCGGGAGCGGCGTTCGGCCAGGAGGACGCGTAGTTGTTCGCATGTTCCCTGGCGGTTTTTGGGGATGGGGAGGGTGTGGGTGTCAGCAAGGGTTTGCTGAGCGGCGGCGTACGCGTCGATCCGGTCGGATTTACCGCGGCGTCGTTGACTGCGTTTGGGGCGGATCACTTCCCGGATGGGTGTGTCGGTGTCTGTCAGGGCGCGGGCTAGGCCTGCCCCGTAGGATCCGGTGCCCTCGATACCGATCATCTGGATCTTTCCCAGGCTGGTCACGAATTCGTGTAGTTGGTGATAGCCCGTCGGGGTGGCGGGTACTTGTCTATCGCCTAACCGCTGCCCGGTGGAAGCGTCAAGCACGGCGACATGGTGCGTGTCTTTGTGGGTGTCCACCCCGGCGACCACCCACCGGTCTGGCTGCCGGGGCAGGGTCGATAAGCCTGTGCTCGTGGTGGTGATCGTGCGTCGTTGGGTGTTATCTGTCATGATGATCATGACCTCCTTGAAAGTAGGCCTACCGACAAGCCCGGGACACGCTCTGGCAGACAGGACGTTGACGAGAAATCAACTCCAAGCTCATATCAGGTCATGCCAGCAGCCCAGAGCCTGTCGGGACTCGTTACATACACGCCCGCCCAGCCCAGAACGCGGACAGATCACTACCAAGACAAACCCAATCAGGCCGCCAGTCCAAACCAGGGTCACACACCCCACACCGAGCAGACACTTACATTCCCAACGTCCAAATCCCGTCCAAACGATGGCAATATGGAATGCTTCAATTTAAAGAATGGCGGAATCATGCGGTTTTTGACATCGGTTGAAACCGGCCCGTCTTCGTTTGGACGGGATTTTGACAATGTGCCTCATGGATGGTGTCAGGTCCGTGTTTGGCTTATGGTGTCAGAAGAAGTGGGTGCTGTGTGCTTGGGTGTCCGATTCGCGTCCAAACGCTCCGTTCCTGGATTTGTTCCATTTAAGAAATGGCGGAATGACGCGGTTTTCGCGGATGGATGTGATGTGTGGTTAGTTGTTTGGACGGTAATTGGACAGTGGCAACATGTTATGGACCCTCAAAACACGTATTGGATCCTAAGGCCATGGGGCACGGCGTTGTGCTAGGCGCATGATGGAGCGCGGCGGGGCACCCGCTGCGGTCACGGCGAGGACGCGGTTCGTCCTCTAAAGAGCCTCGCAAACGCAGTGCGCCATGATGCGTTCTCCAGAGCGGGCCAGCCAGTCCATTGTCAGTGCGGATATGCCAGGGCGGTGAATTCTGGACAAGTGACCTCGCAGTGCTGGGTCGGCGGCTGGATCGTCATGGTGGTAGTGATGGAGCGTAGTGACACATGCTAAACACGAGCTGAAGTGAGCTGTTCGTATGCATGGTCGGGGAGGCTAGTGCGGTGACGAGGTTCGAAGCGGGTGCCCGCATCACTGCGAGAGCGAGCGCGTTCATCGTTTTGTAAAAGCCCCGCTCGGAAGATCGCCTTGCGAAGAGGGCGCTGCCTCATGCCTTAGTAGCTACCGGCTCCAGTGCACCCGTGGCACTTGGTGAGTGGCGGCTATCCGTTCATGCCTTAGTAGCAACCGGCTCCAATAGCGGGCTGGGCGCACTGTTCCAAGAAATCGCCAACTGGTCTCGTGCTCGGCTAGCGGCGACGTACAGCAATGACCGCTCTCGCAGGAGTGCGTCGGTCCGATCTTGTTCAGAGTAGCTCTGTTCTTGAACCGAACGCGGAATGATGTCCTTACTTACGTCGAATAGCAGCACCTTCCGGAATTCGAGCCCCTTGGCGCGGTGCATGGTCATCACGAGCGGCTGGCCGCGCAAGGCAGTGTCTCGTGCGACCGGGCGCACATCGATGCCCCGCTCAGCAAGCCCTGCAACGACGGCGTCGCATCGGTTGCGGTCGCGCGTAAGAATTGCGATTGTCTCTGGAGCAGTCTGACCGGAGGCTTCGTCTTCGTCAAGCCAGTCACGCACAAGTTGCGCCGCCATGTTCAGCTCCTCTGCGGGATTTCCCGCTTTGAGCAGTATTGGCTCGGGGCCGGAGCGTGGAGATAGGTAACGATGCTGCTCGGCACCGCCCTCAAGATCCTGATAGTCGCCCGGCTCTAATATCTCGAAGGCGAAGTTGAGATTCTGCCGTGTTGTTCGGTAGTTACGGGTGAGGCGGTGAGACCGCCCGCGCACCTCAATGCCGTAATGGCTGAGTACGATTTTCTTCCCGTAAATGCGCTGGTGTGAATCCTCTGCAAGGAACAGATCGTTAGGCCCGGGGGCTACCAGCGCGCGGAGCAGCAGAAGGTGTGCGGGGGAAAGGTCTTGCGCCTCATCCACAACGACATGCTGGAAAGGCCGCGCACCACCATCTGCCACGCAGGCATCCAACCAGGCCGCCGCGAGTACCAGGCGTTCGGCGAAGGACGTGTAGTCAGCCGCCGCCGCGTAATCACGGTAGGCTTCCACCACCTTCCACACGGCTGCCCGCTTGGCACGATCAAGAGCCACGCCGCGTCCAGGGCGGCGTACGCGTAGATACCTCTGCACAGTGGTGAGTTGCTGAGGGAGAATGATGAGCTCGTACTCGGATTCGAGGAAGTCTGGTTTGCGCAGTGCTTCGGGCAGGTCCGCGCCGGCCACGGTAAGCGCCTCATTCCAGGGATTGGACTGCCGACCGCGTAGCCCCGAGAACACGCGGGAACGCCGCCTACCGAGCACCGATGCAGTCACTCGCAATATGGAATCGCCTGCGTTTTGTAGGATCGTCATGGCAAGAGCGTCCAAACCACTGACCGTAATACCCGGCTCGGAGAAGTCATCGGGCAGCGCGAGTTCCGGTGCGAGTTGGGAAACCTGCCGGTGTAGGTCGTCGGCAAGATTACGGGTAAAAGTTGTCAGCAGGACATGTGCCGCCGGGTTACGACGGGACAGCCGTGTCGTCCGGTGAACGGCGACGACGGTCTTTCCGGTACCGGCACCGCCACTGATGCGGGAGGCACCGGCGGTATCTCGCTCGACGAGGACGCGTTGCTGCGGATGCAGGAAAAGCTGCCACTGCTGAAAGTCCAGGACTTCAATCGCCTTGCGGAGTTCGTCATCGTTCTCTGCCCAGGTGAAGGAGGAGCGGGCGGCGGGGGTGCGAAGGCCGTCAAGTAGATCCTTGTCCGAACCAGTAGCAGAAACGTCTTCCGGAAGGTGTAGACCGAATTCTTCCCGGACATCTTTGATCGTCGAGCCGGTGGCCAGCGAGAGTAGTGCTTCCGCCTGCCAAGGCACCTCCGCGGCCATGGCGATATCGAGGAGCTGTGATTCCCGTTCGGCCGCAAGCGCGGTAGTGACTAGCGCAAGGTCAAGGCCAAGTTGTTCGTGAAGCTCTGCTGCGGTGAATGGCCGCGCCCAGGCGGGAGGGTCATCGCGTATGGCCACGGAGACGCCTGATTCAACGCCTGATTCAACCTGCGCAGAGCCCGCGTCCACTTGCTGACGGGCGCGCTCATTGGCCGCTTCAACTTGGGCGGCCTGCCGCTCGAGGGCCCGTGTGGCGTTCTCTGCGGCCTGCAGTCGCTTCATTGCCTGATTCTGCCGTGCCGTGACGCCTTCCTGACTCTTCTGAACGGCTTCGGCGACTCGAATTACTTCTGTGGCTCCATTGCGCGGATTGACTTGCAGGCTCACCTCTTTCGCTTCGTTGATGGCATCGTCATGGGGCCAGACACCGTGGAATACGTAGACGGCGTCGTCGCCCTGCCCGATCTGAAAGACCACCGCGCGGTAAAAGCGGTCCACGCGGGCGGTACGTACACGCGGATCCGCGGAATGCCGAATTGGCTCCACATGCAGGCCGGACGTTCTATCCGTGCTGGCCAGCTTCATCAGAAAAGTGCCGACCTTGGACTTCAGTGACGGGTCTTTGGCCGTCGCATCCTTCGGATTCGCCTTCGGTACCACAATGGAGGGCATATCAGTCTCCTTCCAGGAACAAGGTTAGTCTCCCACACGCTTCCGACACGTTTTCAGTTTTGATTGCGGTACATGCCGTTACGTGCGATGCTTCGGCTAGGCCTCGTGCGTCAACAACTGGGCCACTTGTGCAGCTGTTTGTTGTGGATCGGGCCCGGTGCAGACAACGCGCCAGCCGGCAGCACGCATAGCGGCGGCATCGTCCTCCGCATCGTCGACGACGACGGCGACCCGCTGCTCGTGCCAGACGAGGTCGGCCATTATTCCGCCAGCGATCTCTTCGCCATCGGCGCTATGCCGGACGCCGCGAGCCGCCAGATGGGGCAAGAGGTCCAAGATGCGCGGGTCGGTGAGCTCGGGGTCAACACGATTCCATTCGAGTGCTTCAAGCGTTGATAGGCCAAGGGTCTGACCAGTAACGGTTGTGCCTTCGGGCCCATACTGCTCATCGATGGCAGACTGCGCCGGAGTCCCAGCCCGCTCCGGACCCCCAGCCCATTCCGGACCCCCAGCCCATTCGGGACCCCCGGTCCGCTCGGGAGCCGCGATGGGCTCCGAGGTCGCGGTTTCTTCCAGGGGCCCAGTGTGCTGCGGCACTCCGCTCTGCTGATCCGCAAAGACCCGACGCTGCGAAGCGAGGCTGTGGTCGCCCGCGAATAGATCTTGCGAAGCCAACTGGTGTTGGGGTGTGAAACGGCGCTTGTCGGCGAGCTTCTGCCGCGCACCGGACACCGTGGTCACGGTGACGGGTGCGTTTGCCAGCGGCAGGACATTGCCCAGTCGCAGCCAAGTCAGCCAGGCATCGCGGTGATCTGCGGAGGCGATTGCCTCGCGGGAATCATCAAGCACGAGCGCCATGGCCACGGTGGACTTGCCCCGCAGTTGCACGGCAAGCGCCAGATGTGGCCAGAGGAATACCGAGGCCGATGTGTGGTTGCTCGGGGAGGCCGCAGTATGCGTGCCTGCTGGCACCGACGTGCCGACGGCGGAGGTACGGGCGGGGGCAGGTGTGCGCCTAGTGGCAGGTGAGTGGCTAGTGGTTACAGCAGATGCGCCTGTTGAGGATACAGACCCGGTATCTGCACTTCCAGCATCGCCCGCCCTGCCCTGTGCATCGGGCGATGCGGGATACAGTGCATTCAGAGCCTGCTGCAGCACATCACTTGCCGCGTCCGCAGACTGCTCCCAACGCATGCCATCGCTCCCGCCCTGCGCATACGCCTGCTGAGCGTGTACAAGCAGCGGTACCCACACGGCGTCGGCCAGGGCACTGCGCGCATTATCTTCGTGGTCACGATCATGATCGGTGGCGTCCAACAACATCTCGGTGAGCAGGGCAACGGGACCGCCCTGCCACGTGTCAATGGCCTTATCCGTAACCGCGCCAGCGCGGGCCGCATATTTCGAGCCGTCTGTTCGCAGCAGTTTTGCGCCCTGAATAAGCCACTGGGGATCCCAGGCTCGGTCCAAATCTGCGGCAGCCACCGCCACAACCCGGTAGCCACGGGCGCGTAGGTGCTCGCGTTTGGCGGCGTCGTCGGCAAGCCGATTGTGCCGCGGGCTGGCATGATACTCCCACCCGTCGCAGAACACGGCAATCCGCGCGGCTTCAACTGAAGGCAAGCAGGTGAAATCGGGGCGAGAGCCACCGGTGTCCAGCTGGGGTTGAATTCTCCATCGCCCGCCATCAATATTGAGCGCAGGTGCTCCGGAGTGATGCGCAATTTGTTCGACGTCGGTCACCTGGGCCAGTCGGCGCCACAACTCATCGCGTAGGCGATCTTCCAACGGACTGGCACTGGCCGTCTGGCGGACCTCGGCGCCCCGTGTGATTCCCCATTGAGGAATGCCGGGGTCAAGAGAAGAAATCGTTTCGTCTTTATCAAGGCCGAGAATGCGGCGGATTGCGTCTATTGCGGCGGCGCGCGAAACATCACCGCCGACTGCGAAGGGCAGCAGGCAGCGGTGGCACATGTGCTTATTCTCGTGGCGGCAATCGCAATTCTCCAGATGTGTACCTGCGCAGACGAGGAGATTCCAGAGCCTACTCGGACCCGTCAGATCCGTGAGATAACCGGTGCCTCCCGGTACGACGTCGTGCACCAGGACGGCCTGCCGTGTTTCTCCCGGTTCTCCATCGGCCACGGGGTGTGGAACGACGGCAACGTTGAGATGGGCGGGAACGCTGTTGGTGATGATCCGCAAGCCGAGGAATAGTGCGGCGCACAGTGAGGCCGTGCCGGTGCGGTTCGTTGCGAATGACGGCGGGAGGATAAGAGCCAGCGCTTCGGTTTCGAGGGAGCGCATGAGATCGACCTGTGCGATGTGTTCCGTGCGGGAGTTGCGATGTTCGCACCACGGCCGATGCTCCCGCGGGTTATTCGGCCCCGTTTCCGTGTCCAGCTTTCCGCACGCCTCACACAGCCGGAAGCCGGTGGCGGCGATTTCGATGCCCGCCACCTGATCGTTGCCCTGCCCGCCGCCGAGGCGTCCGGTATTGAGCCAGCGCAGCATGAGATGCCGATAGCTGATCAGGCCAAAGCCGCTATCGGAGGCCCATTGCTCTTCCGCTCGCTGCGGGTCGAAGTCTGCCAACGGCAGGATTTCGAAGCGGGCCTGCAGGCGGTCTTCGCGGGTATCGCTGATACGGGCGTCGTCGCGCGAAATATCGGCAAAGACGCGGGTGAGGCGCAGAACGCGGCGGGCACGGCCGATATCCGCAATGCGGGTGTCGGCGCAACGTGGGCAGTGGGTGGGAGCCTGCGGCACGTGTTCCTGTGCGCGCTCAGTATGGACGTATCCGCAGCGCGAGCAGCAGAACCACCACTCGGCCTCACCGGAGATGCCGGAAAGGTCGACGCCGTCCACCTGCATCTCCATGCCGTGTGCGTAGAAGGTGGCGCCCGGTGCGAGCTCGGCCAGCGCCTTGGCGGAGGAGCGGTCCAGATCGTAGGGCTCTGTCCGCATCTCGTCACTATCCGGATCGCGCCACGATATCCGCGCCGCCAGGCGGACGGTATCGTCTAGCAGTGCATAATTGGGCAGAATCCCGTGGCGTTCGAGTGCCGATACCCAGTGTTCCTCATTCAGATCGCTCAGCCGGGCACCTACGGCCTGATAAGCACCGCGTGCCGCACGCACGGCCCGCTGATCCTCCTCCGTAGCGTTGGGAAGATCGGCCGCTTCGATGAGTTCGGGTAAGGCGGACTTGATTTGGTCGAGTTGTTCGTAAAGCAGGCGTTCTTCGTTGGCATGCTCGGCGACGGCGCGCTCCAGCAGGCGCCGCGGCCCCGCCGCGTGGTCTTCGGTGGCCCAGGCAATGAGACGGCCGAGGCTACCGTTTTCCAGGGCAGGAGCGACTGCCCAGTCCGAAGCGGACGCCGTACCAGCGGCGATGCTAGAGGATTCGGAGAGATCCGACGTGAAGGTAGGGCTAGCGGACGAATCCGTGTTGCTGGCGGTGAGGGAGGCGCCGTTGCCGTTCCGCCCGCCCGTATCGGAGCCGCCGCCTTCGAAGGTGGCGGCAAAAGCGGATGCCAACGTGGCTCCGTCGTTCTCAATCCGATTGAGTATGGAGCCGACCAGCGACTCACGAGAGCTGGATTCAAGTGCGGCGCGGGCTGTCGGGCGGTGGCCTCCCCCTCCGGGGATCGCCGGATCACCGGAACGCGCCATTGAGTCGAGTACGGAGGCGATGAACTGGCGCCGAAGGATATCCTCTGCGCCCAGATAGGTGGATGGTGGCTCCACCGCGCCGTTCAACAATCGTGCCGGATCCTCCAACAGCGGCAGCTGGCTGCTCCGCCCCGGAACATATGCGAGGGCGAGTGCCGAGCCGTTCCGCCGCCCGGCTCTTCCCACCCGCTGAATATACGAGGCAACATTATCCGGCAGTGAGCCGAGCAATACCGTGGAGAGATCGCCAATGTCAATGCCCATTTCCAGGGTGGGTGTTGCCACGAGGACATTCGGATCGCCGGGATTCTGCTCGGCGCGTTTGAAGCCCTCTTCGATTCTGTTGCGTTCTTTCGGGGTAAGGAGCGAGGTGTGCTCGTGGGCGTCCACCCGCCGTACCCGGTTTCTGGCGTATTGCTGCCGGTAGAAGCTGGTGTGCGCGTGCTCGGTGCCTTCCAGATGCCCGGGGCAGGCTGCGGTCAGGCACGGTGCCCCCGTTAACTGTCTCGAGGAGGTGGACGATGAGGGCAGTTGGCTGCGGCAGGTGTCGCAGACCAGTAGTAGGCGTTCGGAAGACTCCTCCAGGGGAGAGGTAGTGGCGGGTTTCTTCTCCAGCGGAGAGGTAGTGGAAGGCTCCTCCTTCAGAGGAGACACAATGATGCGGGCAGTCGGAATGCCGTACACCGTGCCGCCACTCGCGGTTGCGGTGGTGGAAAGAACACCGGCCTGCGCCAGGCCTTTGAGTAGGTTGCCTGCGAGCCTGGCCGCATGCTGCGGGCTGACCTGCAGGCACTTACGAGTCCAGATGGCATGCCAGGACTTCGGCGAGGTCACGGGGGTGAAGCTGGAGCGCTTCGAGTTCGGTGCGCCTCCGACTTGCGGAAATGCGGGTGCACTACGCCCGGCGGGAAAGGCGGGCTGCCCCTGCTCGCGTTTGCGTTTGTACCAGATCCACACTCGTGCGCCGTCGTCCTCCTTGTAACGTTGCAGCCATTCGTGGTCGATGGCTCCATCGCGGCGCATGTGTTCAAGTGTTCCGCGCACCCAGGCGAGCAGCTTGCTTTCGGGTAGGTCGGTGAAGGCGGGGAGGAGGCCTCCGTCGTCGTCACTGAGCGTTTCGCGGGCGATGGAGGCGATCTGGGCAGAGCTTCCGGCGTCAACGTGTACGGCGATGGAACCGGTTGCCTCCATGGTCCGCCCGTAGGTGGATTGCAGACCGACTTCGAGCGATGCATCGAAGAGGAGGCGACGGCGCACGTATTCTTCGGCGGTGCGACGGCGCTTGCGTGAGGCGCCGGAATCCCAGAAGGGTTTGAATTGTTTATGTTCGGCGAGGTCGGCGGGAACCAGGCGGTAGCGGTCGAAAGGATCGGATGCGGCGATTATTGTGGCCTCCACCCAGGAATCCAGCGGCATTGGGTTATCGAGTGCGCCGCGTAGCGCAGAACGCAGGCTGATGGTGTGGGAGCGCTGGTCCACGAAACCGGCGCGATGGGCGGCATCCTGCACGGAGTCGGTGAAGATGAGGGTGCGTTTCTCCGCGGAGTCCAAAGCGTCGTCCCCGAAAAGGGTGGTGAGGCTGACGGAGAGGAGCGTGGCGACGGCAGAGCCAAGGAAACGGATGGCGTCGTCGCTGCCACAGGAGGGGCAGACGTCGCGGTTGGTGTCGCGGGAGATGTCGGATTCGGCCCCGGTGAGGATGAGCACGGGAACAACGCGGCCCTCGCGGGTCTCCGTATCCGATTCTGCGGGGCGGCGCGTGAGCAGTTCCCGGCGGGCGACCGAGTACCAGCGCAGGCCGGGAAAACGCTCGGCAGGATTGGGGTGGCCGTCCGCCAACGCGGTCAAGTAGGCGGCATCCTCGCCCGGGGCGTGCAAGAGAGCGCGGAAGCGAGAATCGTGCAGTAGGTGGTCCCGTCGGACATTCGAGTGGTCAGGCTTTTCCGCCTGTCCGGTACGCGCAAGTGTGATCCCCCAACCGGAGCGACCGCAGGAGCGGCAGTACAGGGCCGGACGCGCGGGAATATCCTCTTCGAGGTCGGCGTAGGTGGAGGCAACGTCATCTGACCAGCGGAAGGCGGGTTGGGTGGAGAGCATGCGGTCGATTCGGGTTACTTCGCGAACCCACAGGGTGATTTCGACGCTGACGGCGTTCCGGTTGGGAGTGCCGTTGAGCCCGGCACGCACGGTGGACAGTGCGGCGAAGACGGCTGCTAGCACGCGCCGAGCACGTACTGGATCCTCCAGAAAAGCCCCACCCAGCACGCGACGGGCGAGAGTGGACACCGGCACGGCCTGCTGGGCCGCCTCGATGAGGGTGAGAACGTCGGGATGGGCTTGGAGGGCCGCGGCACAGGTGGCGGGGTCGGTTCGACTGGTGGGGTCGGTTCGACTGGTGGGGTCGGTTCGACTGGTGGGGTCGGTTCGACCGGCGGGTGTGGCGCCCTCGTACAGTTTTCCGACGACGTCGCGCAGCAGGTCCAGGGCATCGGCGGCGGAGCCTTCTGCGAGGTCTGCTAGAGCATCGAGCTCGTTGGCCTGCAGTGTGTTCAGGCGGCGCGGTGTGAGGCCGAGCGGAGCGATTGTCCGCCTATGCTGTTCCGCCCACTGGCCGAGCGGAACCCGTGTTTCGGTGATAACCGCCTCGGGCGGCAGCGGGAAGCCGAAGACTTCGCGGGCGAAGGCGAGAATCTCGGAGGGATCGCTGCCGTCGCCGAGGGTGGCGGATGTGGCAACCGGGATGATCGGGCCAAGCGGGGAGGCGGTAAAGGCCTCCAACCTCGGATCGCCGGTGGATAGGTAGGAGCGAATGGCTAGGCCCAGGCGGCGCAGCAGCATGGCGACATCGGTGCCCTGTGCGCCGTCGTAGGTGTGGAACTCGTCGAGCACCAGGTAGGTGAGGGACTGTGCGGATGCCTCCCAGAGCTTCTGATCCTCCGGGCGGAGCAGCAGTTGGTCGAGCATCTTGTAGTTGGTGAGCAGGATGTCCGGCGGGTCGCGGCGGATGGAGTGGCGGTCGGTTTCCAGGGCGGTGCCGCGGTGCTGCAGGGCAGAATCGGTGCCGTCGGTGGTGTTCGCTGGCGCGGTGGTGGGGGTCGGTGTGGCGCCGGGGGAGGATGCGGTGCCGGGGGAGGTCGTTTCGGCGTCGCCGGTATAAAGACCCGCGCGGATGTGAGCGAGGGCCGGATCTGAGGTGATGAGTTGCGCGAGCCGGGCGGCTTGGTCGCTGGCCAGCGCGTTCATCGGGTACAGGATGAGTGCTTTGATGCCGGTGATTCCGGCTTTCTGTGCGCGTAGTACATGGTCGAGGATGGGGTGGAGGAAGGCCTCGGTTTTGCCCGAGCCGGTGCCGGTGGTGACGATTGTCGGTTCCGGGCTGGTGTGAGCGGACCCGAGCGGCTTGCTGGTCAGGCGCCTATAGGCCTGTTCCTGGTGGTGGTAGGGAGGGAAGGGCGGGGTCCAGTCCAAGGCGGTGGTGCCTTCGGAAGGTAGGTAGGGCAGACGCAGCCGTGCGAAGGGGCCGGTGAATACGCCGTGCTCGGGATGTTCGAGGAAGTCCGTCAGGGCGCGGCGGGGTTCGGCATCCGTCAGTGCGAAGGTGGTGGCCAGATAGTCGACGACGGCGCTGCGGATGCGTTCTGCCTGCACACTGGGAAGGAGGATGGCCATGGAATAAGCCTAGTAGATCCTGGGAAGAAGGGTTGGATTCGGGGAAAGTCGGATTCGGTGGGTGGGTGGGTGGAAGCGGTGCCTGCTCGGGGTGGGGCTCGCGGGGCCGTGACGCAGGCGATAGGGTCGAACGAGTAGGAGCACACGTTCGGGGTTTCGATTTTTTCGAATTGTCGTTATGCTTGAGAAATGACAACTGGAGCTGCGCAGATGCAGGTGACACTGCCACCCGGGGACCTCGAGCCGATGCTGGACCTGTCCCGCTTTTTGGAGCAGGTTACGGAACCGGTTGCGCTCGTTGGGTCGGATGGCCAGACCGTCAGTCTCCCTGCGGAGGTGTATCGGGTGCTCAGCAACGTCGTGGACGCCATGTCGCGAGGCAGGGCGATTGCGGTGGCACCGGTGGATCAGGTGCTGACGACGCAGGAGGCTGCGGACTTCCTCGGTATTAGCCGCCCTACCCTCGTCAAGCTTCTGGAGTCCGGCCGGATTCCTTTCGAGCGTCCAGCAGCGGGTAGGCACCGCCGGGTACGGCTCGCCGACATTGTCGCGTACCAGCAACAGTCTGCTCAAGAACGTAGCGACACTCTGGATGCCATGACGCGCGAGGCCGTCGACCTCGGCCTGTACCACGATACCGCCGCGGACTACAAGGACGCCCTGCGTCGCGCACGCGAGGGATGACGCGGCCGTGACTCTCGTGTGACTGGGGGAAAGCCTCGATGGCTGGCCCGGAAGGAGACGTGGTTCGCAGAGGTGTGGGTGTCGCAGGGGTGTGGATCATTGCCGCAACATGTACATTTCCGCCATTTTCGCGTATGTTGAGCAATGTGGTCGACATTAGTGTTTCCTGTGCGCGCAGCAGGCTTGCAGACGTGATTGATCACGCTCGTGTTCACCATGTGCCCGTGTTCCTTACCCGCCGTGGCCGTCGCGTTGCGGCGGTCATCGATGCGGAGGACCTTGAGCGCATAACCCAGGCTGCAGAGGACCTTGAGGATATTAAGGCGGTCGAAGTTGCTCGCGCGGAAGTTGCCGAACACGGCACGATTCACTGGGATGAGGTCAAGGCGGACCTCGGGCTGGCTTGACATACCGGATCGAGTTCAGCCCCCGCGGCGGCGCGCCGACTGCGCAAACTGGATAGCCAAGCACAGCTCCGGGTCCAGGCTGTGGTTGAACTGCTGGCGCAAGAGCCACGCCCCTCTGGCGCGAAGAAGCTCGTCGGAGGGCGGGGCGAGTGGCGCGTACGCACCGGCGATTACCGCATTGTTTACGAGGTCCACGACGGTGTGTTGCTAGTCCTGGTCCTCGCCGTTGGGCACCGCCGCGAAGTCTACCGGCGCAGGTAGCGGGGAGGGGCAGGTATGGGGAGTGCCTGTGTGGCTTGACTCGCCAGGCAGTGAGCAAACAGTTTTTCGCTGCATGACCTTGGACTCGGCAGCTAGCAACCGTTCGGCTGCTGCGCGGCATTTTGAGTGGTCACTACCGCACCTCTGGCGAGGATAAGGATTCAGCCTTCTGCGGCATTCCCGCGCATTTCAGCCTGTTAAGGAGGGCTAAGTCATGACGAGTGTTGAAGAGGTGCTACACGAGGTTGAGAACGCTTACAACTGCGAGGCGCCACATCCCGCAGTGACTGTCGAGGGTCCCGCTCTTGCGCGAAACGCTATTGAACAGATACGCGTTTAGGCCGGTGAGAGTGAGCATGATGAGGTTATGCTTGCGGCGCGGAAGGTTGGTTAGTCGTGATAGGCGATTGGCGAGGCAGAGGCGGAACCGGCTATCAGGGTCCGAGACGTTGACGAGCTGATGGGCCTCATCGACCGTGCATGACCGGGAGATCGCCTATCGCCCAGCTTTCCTGCGCGACGTGAAACGGCTTAAACGCAAGCACTACAGTATGGACGCGCTCAAGAGTGCGATCCAGGCAGTCGCCGAACGGCGCACCGACTGGCTCAAGCGGCACCGCGATCACCAGTTCACGGGCAACCTAGCAGCCTACCGCGAACTACACATCGCAGCCGACTGGCTGCTCCTGTACACCATCGCCGCCGGGACTCTCATCCTGGCGCGCACCGGCGGCCACGACGAACTTCTCTGATGTGATCAAAGGTTGTGGAAGATGCAGAAAATAGCGTCTGTCTGAAAGATTGTAAGCAGATCTGGTTCGGTACGCCGGGATGCTGGGTGATCCTTGCTGATGCCGTGAGGGGAGGCTGTGCTGGACCGAGTTAGTGGTTGGCAACCTCACGTGATCGCGATGCCTCGATGTTCCACGATATGTTCCGATCAGGCGGCCGTGTGCTGGGCTAGGTGGCCTATGCGGTCGCAAGGCTACGATTGGCCCGAATGTTCGGGTCGGCCCGAAGTTGTCAGACTGCACCGCGTTAGCACGGCTGACGACCGTGCCAACGCTCCTCGGTGGTGAGGTCGGCCGTGTCCACAGAAATGGGTGCTCTGGGCACAGTGAAATGTCGTGACTGCTGCCGAACTGGGGTGTCGTTTTGGGGTCAGGACGAGGCTGGTGATAATCTCGTTTCGCAACCCGGTTGCGGCCGTCCTGCCGGGGCGGTTGACATTGGAGTCGGTCGGAAGGACAGCATGTGGTTCAGTTAAATGCGGAGTCTGGGCGCGGAACAGCGTGGCGGATCTGGGACTTGCACGTCCATACGCCCGCCTCACTAGTCCAGCACTACGGTGCCGACAATGACGAGACCTGGGAACGGTTCATCAGTGAATTGGAAAAGCTCCCAGAAGAGATGAGCGTTATTGAGATCAACGACTACTGGTTCCTCGACGGTTATGAGCGCGTACTCAAGGAACGAAAGAAGGGAAGGCTTCAGAACCTTGAAGCAATCTTCCCGGTGATAGAGATGCGACTCGATCAATTCGGTGGAACAGACAGTAAGTTGTCCCGGGTGAATCTCCACGTCATATTCGATCCTAACCTCGAGGTGGAGGTAATTAGCGCGCAATTCATAAGTGCTTTGCAGCCAAAGATATCTCTGGCGCCAGGCTATGCCGAAGTCGATTGGCAGGGAGTCATTACAAAAAAATCATTGTGCAATCTTGGTCGGAAGATCAAAGACACTGTGCCACTTACCGAGCGCGAACGATATGGGAGTGACTTGATGGAAGGGTTCAATAACATCAATGTCAGGCTCGATGACGTCAAAGAGGTGCTTGATGGCCCGTACTTCCGAGGCAAAGCCCTTATCGGGATAGGTAAGACCGAGTGGAGTGACATCAAGTGGAACGAGCAGTCGATCGCCTCAAAAAAGAACGTAATTAACTCGTCGCGCCTCCTTTTCACTGCATATCCCGATGCATCACGCTGGTCGGATGACGTAGAAAAACTGCGCGCGAGTAATGTCACCTACAAGATCCTAGATTGCAGTGACGCCCACTACTTCTTGGATTCAGATCAACCTATGCGCCTTGGAATGTGTCAAACCTGGATGAACACGACGCCCTCCTTCGCAGGATTGACGTATGCGCTCGAAGAGTTTGAAAGACGTGTCTATGTTGGCCTTGAGCCTCCAGCGGTTGAGCGTATTCGGAAGAATCGAGAGCGTTTTATTAAGCATGTTCGTGTGAGGTCTGAGAAGAAGGACTGTAACCTCTTCGATCATGACCTTCCACTCAACCCGGGGTTTGTGGCGGTCGTGGGTAACAAGGGACAGGGTAAATCGGCGTTACTCGACTGCATTGCGCTCGGTGGGAACTCGTCACGCAACAAGGAGTTTGCGTTCCTGAGTGCGTCCCGTTTTCTGAACAAGCGGAACGAGAAAGTGGCGCGAGACTACACCACCGAGCTAGTCTGGGCTACCAATACTACCCCTCGTAAGGTCCGACTCACAGACGGGCATGATGGGTCAGTGCCCGTCTCCGTCGAGTACTTGCCACAGATGTTTGTTGAGCGTGTATGCAGTATCGACCCCGGAACGGACGGTATAGATGAATTTGAACGTGAGTTGCGAACGATATTGTTTACGCATATCGATAAGTCCGAACGAGCGGGCGAGAAGACGTTTGAGGCGCTTCTAGCGCACAAGACCCAGTCGTCTGACGACGACGTCCTTAGGCTGAGGAAGGAACTCAGCGAAGCTGTTCGGCAATACGTCGCTGCGACGACCTTCCGCTTTGAGAACAAGGCTGAGGAGGTGCAAAACCGATTTAAGCTCAAGCAGGAGGAAGTAACTGAGGCCGAGAAAAAGGTTGGTGAAGCCGAGGAAGCGTTGGCTGAGATCGATTCAGGGAGTAAGGACGACGACGAGCTTGCGGATCGCAGGAAGCGCTCAGAAGAAATTGAGAAAGAACGGTCACGCCTGCTGGAGCAACGCCGTGTAAATGAGCATAAACGCGCACAGATGAGAAGACAACTAGCCGACATGGAGTCGTTGATTCATCGCGCGGAAGCTATCCGTGAGGATGTTGACGAAATCAATCGTGATGTGAAAGCGATTCTCGGAGACGAGGGTGAAACGCTCGTAAGCCTAACGATCAACGAAGCCAGATATATTTCATGGCGTTCGTCAACCAAAGAAACAGTTCAGAACCTCGAGGTTCGACACCAAGAACTCGGCGATACAATCGCCGAACGAGAAAAGGACCTACTTGGGATTACTGGTGAGCTCGCCGCTGCGGATAGCGCTCGCGAACGGGCGCGACAACGTGTACTTCAGTCGAAAGAACATGTTACCGCCCTTATGGGTGACGAGGATGAGCCCGAGTCGTATAAGGGCCTCAAGGCGTTGCTATGTCGCATCAATGATGCGCCGGCTAGAGTTGATCAGGCTCGTGAGCAGATACTTAGGTGTTCGGAGCGTATATACGAAGCGCTCAATGCGCGACTGCGGGCCGTTGAAAGTATGTACTCACCGGCGGCCGATTTCATCGCTCGGTCCGAGGTCGTTAAGAACGCTGGGCTCCAGTTCAGTGCAGAACTTCGCATGCTACCTAGCTGGAAGGACGTGTCCGCGGGTCTTGACGGTCGCAGAAACGGCGATTTCATTGAATGGCTTAGGGGGCTTCCGCAGCGAATCGAAGACACGAGCTGGGAACAACTTAAGAAGCAACTCGCTGAGGCACTCTGTCGGCTTGAGCACGAGAGGGGAGAACTCAGCGGAGAGTTACGCAACCCCGGGGCTGCGTTGCGCAGCTCAACTACTCTCGAAGAATTCCTGAATAGGATGTTCGATCTCGCTTGGCTGGAAGTCAGCTTCGGTCTGACTGGTGACGGGCGGCCTCTCTCGCAACTATCACCCGGGCAGCGGGGCCTCGTTCTCGCGCTTTTCTATCTTGTGGTCGATCAGCGTACTACGCCGCTTCTGTTGGACCAGCCTGAGGAAAACCTGGACAATGAGACTATCGCGTCCAAACTCGTTCCAGCGATCCATGAGGCAGCCGGTCGGCGCCAAACAATAGTGGTCACACACAACGCGAACCTGGCGGTCGTGGGAGATGCGGATCAGATTATTCACTGCCAGATACGCGACGGGCGTTTTACCGTGAGTAGCGGGAGTATAGCGGAACTCGACGTGGCTAGGTCGGCAGTCAATATCTTGGAGGGCACGAAGCCTGCGTTTGACAATCGCAGGCACAAGTATGAGGCCTTCCCGTCATTGACGTAGGTATCAACCCATCAACATGATTCGCAGCGGACAGAGGGCGTCCGTCTTCTTGGATGAAAGCAATGGTCATGCGGGTCGCGAGTGGCGCACTGCCAACAACAGGATGCTATAGATGGGCTCCTCCGGGTCTATTAAGGCGCGAGAGCGCTGCAGAGATGCGGCGGAAGTCGGATTCGCGGTCGCGGGTGCTGAAGGGAAGCTCGTAGACGTAGGTTACACCGGAGCCGGGGTGGGTGTGGGTGCGTTCTTCCAGGGGCATGTCTGCGTCGGACTCGGGACGCTTGCGCTTCTCCCAGGCGTGGCGAACCGGCGTGGGCACCTGTCGTCCATTGGCGTCATAGACATACGCGCCCGTACCCCGACCATGGTCGTAGTCGTAGAGCACCGCGAACTGCGTGCGGTAGATGGTGCACAGATCCTCGATTGGGACCCCGAGCATCATTGCAACCATCACGTCGACCTCCGCCTGCGCGTTACGCCGGTCCTCGGCACGCCGCAACGGCGTATCCGGAGTCCAGACCGGCCCGATCGGGCGCTCGTCGTAACGCTCCAAAATCGGCGAGTCGTCCAAGAAGGCGTCATCCCAACACTCGGCCCACAGGTCCGCGTAGGCGTCGGTGACACAGTTCAGGCGAAGAGCCCGCAGGATGGTGGGCTTGCGAAGTGGATGATGACTGGGAAGCGCTGGAAGCCGACAGAAGTCCGGGAAGTAAATGCCAGACTTGGGAAGAGCCCGCAGCGCGAAATCTGCGACTAACGATGACACGCCAGCTTGGAGTAGGACGAGGTCCGCTGTAGAGCATTCAGGCGACCCTGTTGAGAACACGCCGTTCGGATGGGCGGGTCCAGGCGGGATGATGGCGGGGAACAGCGTCCTTGCATTCCTTGATTGTGCCATCGCTCGCCAGGCGATGCGGTAGTGGTCGCGGGCGGAAGTGGTGCCCCAGTGGGTGTAGAGACGATCGTAGGTGGCGCGGTCGCCGGCGGGCTTGTACTGGGTCACCGGTTGTGTGTTTGCGGGCAGGGTATCGAAGTCGGTCGCGGTCCAGTCCTGGTTGTTCTTCATGGTCTCGTTCGGCCGCTTGTACAGCGGCGTGGACACATGCAGGTGTGGGCCTTGGAGGATGGCGTCCTCCCAGGAGGCGGGGCCCCACACCTTGACGAAGCGGCCCTTGTCAAAGTCCGTTTTCTCGTGCCAGCCGGAGGAAAATTCAAGACCGAGCGACCCAATGCGCGGGTTACGGGACAGCGTTTCCAGGGTACGCGCTGCTGCCGAGTTGACTGTAGAGACCATGGGTGTGGAAAGCCAGTCGTCCGCGTCGGTCACTGCCTGCCAGGCACGGAGCATGGACTCGTCGACCCGCTGGATGCGAGAGGCATGCGGGCGCAGATCCCATGTGCCCGTGTGAGGATCTTTGAAACCCGGCTCCTCGCCCGAGCCGTCATGCTTGAGGGAACGAATCACCGTGTCGGGGTGATAGAGCGAGGCGGCATTGAGGAAAGAAGGTGTTCGAGCTGAGCCGTAGATGTTAATGCCGTAGGTCTGCTTGCTGTCAATATCGAACACTCGCAACTGGTTACCGAACTGCCAGTGACGCCGCAGGCGGCGGTATGTGGCTGAGCGCAAGTTCTGGGTCTTGGCATCCGTGAAATGTGTGTCCATATGGATGAGCCCCGAGGTGCCGCTGTGCTTCTGGTGCTCCCACACCTGGCACATGAAGGCACGGTACAGGTCGGGCTGGCCGCTCAGCAGCGGGTAGACGGTCGAGTCGCTGAGCAACTCGGACTGCACGATCTGCTCAGCGGTGCCGTTGATGACCAGGTTGCGCATGCCGGGGCGCGCCAGAGTGACCGGGCGGCGCTCGCGCTTCGCTGGTTCCGAGGACTGTTTCATCAGAGCCCACCACGGGTCGCCCTCTGCCAGGAGCGCCTTCACGTCGGTACGGGGCCGCACCCACGGCGGGTTACCGACCTGCAGGTCGAAGCCGCCGCGCGCGAACACGGTGGCGAAGTCGAGCTCCCAGTGGAAGAAGCCCTGCTCCTCGGCAACCTGCTGCACCACGCGCAGCCACGGGTGTTCGTCCTGCAGGTCGGCAATGCGACGGGCGGCGCTGAAGCGCAGCTCCAACTCTTCGGCGAGCGCCAGTTCCTCCCAGTTACCGGCGTCGGCCAGCGTCGCCATCTCGCTGCGGTCCTTCCCAGTAACGCCGAGGATCCCTTCCAGGGCGGCCAGCCAGTCCTGCAGACTCGGCGGTCTTACATCGGTGGTTAACGGCCAGTACCACAGCGCACACCACGCATCCATCACCAGCCGCAGGCGCCGGTAGGCCGAACCAGTATCGGCCAAGAACTCCTCGATCTGCTCCCGACTCACCCGGGAGGCGGACCGCTCACGCTCCTGCTCACCCCATAAGGGGATGTAGCGGGCAGCCTCGGCCTCCGCCACCCGCAGGCGGCGCAGTGTGAACTCCCATAGCACCTCCACCCGGCGTGCCAGCGCAGTGAGGCGCTTGACCTGCGAATTCGCCGGCTGGGCGGTTATCGACTTCCGCCACGCCTTCAGTTCTTTTACCCGCTCGGCGTCGATGATGTCGAGCACCTGCTTCGGCAACCGTGTGGCAGAGCCCCAGCCCTTGGCGGGGAGGAGGAAATGATGGATGCGCCCCTCCACGTCCAGTGCCGCCCCTGCCCGGTGTGCCGCGCTCTGGTCGGCGTCGTCGAGCACGCGGGCCACCTGCGATAACGGCTCGGAAACCGACGGCATGCTCAACCACGCCTTCTTCTTCAATGCGCTCGCCGGGTACAGGGCCCGCCTGGCCCCCACCAGTGAATTGCCGCGACGCAGCCGCAGGCCGAACCACGGCGCCGCCAGACCCTCCACCATCGTGTCCAGCCACAGGGAAATTTCCGCCAATTCCACCGCGGTGGCGTTCAAATCCACGCCATAGACCTGGTGCAGCGCCAGGTAGGCCTTCACCTTGGCCAGCTCGCGCGGACGCTCCTCCGGGTCCACGCGCCGCCCCAGCTCCCGCTCCCGGCGGGACAGGTACTGCTCGGCCAACTGGCGCACCGCCTCAATCGCGAAGGCGCCCGAACCCAGCGCCGGCTCGCACACCGTCAGGTGCAGCACCTCCTCCGCCGTCGTCGTGCGGCCATCCTGATCCAGCAACTCCTCCAGTGCCTGCTGCACCGTGAAACGCGTCAGCACCTCCGGCGTGTAATAACTCGCCGACCGCTGCCGATCCCGGCCCGAGAGCCGGAACACGAACTCGCCGGGCTCGTAGGTGACATTGCGGCGTTCCCCGGTCACCTCATCCACCACGGTGACGAGGTCGTCCCGGTTCAACTTCTCCATCACATCACGGGGTACCACCCACGAGCCTTTGGATGCGTCACCGCCCGGCGCTACCTCCCACAGACGTTCGGTAGCGAAGGTGCCGGTGTAACTCATCAGTCCCTCGTACACCGCTCCCAACTGATTAATGCCGAGTTCCACATAACTGATGAATCCGCGCCCGGCGCCGGAACGTTCCTTGGTGAGCAGCAAGTGGCGCAGCACGCGCAACAGTGCCTCATTGCCCAGGCCTACCTCGTCGATTAACGCCGTTGCCTGCGGGAGGAACAGGTCGGCGCGCATGGGCTGAAATACGAGGCCGTCGAAATCCTCGGGCAGTTCCCCGGTGTGATTGAATCCCTTATCAACCAGGCGGAATAGTACGGCCAAAGACTCGTACACATGCGTGCCCGACTGCTCCGCCTCCTGATGAATCTCCTGCAGGGTCAACTCCCGTAGCCGATGCAGGCCGTATCCGGCGTCGTACTCGGCGGCTCCCACCGGCAGAATGCTCAACTCAGGGCTCGCCTCGGCATAAAGCAGGAAGATGATGCGATACAGGTAGCGCAAAGACTGCAGGGCGAGCGGTTGCGCCTGCTCTGGAGGCAGAGGCGGCAGACCTAGCGCAGCGCGGCGCCGGACCACCTCACCCGCGATGATCTCGATGGAGAGCCGCACGCCTTCACGTAGATCTTGCGAGACGCCCACGGTATGCGCGGCAGAATCCTCCAAAGTGGCCGTCCACCAGGTTTCGCCGTCGGCGGTGGGCAACAGGGAACGCGCTTCCAGGCAGGTGAGGGCGTGTTCCACCTCGCCGCCGCGCCTGGTATCGGCACGTTCGACGACGAGCTGCAGATCGACGGCGAGCCAGCGCCCCTCCGGCCAACGTTCCTTCTCCGCAATCAAAGCGAAGCGCCCGGCCAACACGAGGGCGAAGGCGGGGCCGTGCTCGTCGGTGAGTAAGGTAGAGAGGGAACGCGCCACCGAGTCGATGGACTCGGCTCCCTCTATTTCAGGTGCGGACGGGTCCGCCAAATCAAGCGGGAACCAGGGCTCGATCAGCGTGCGGGTGGCTGTGCTCTTGTTGAGGAGTTCTTCGATGGTCGCGGCCGAGCGAGCACGCAGCAGCACCAGTGGCGCGGGCCCCTCCTCGCCGCGCGGGCGGACCAGCGTGACGGGCCCGCGGTCAAGCAGTTCGTATTCGCCCGTGGTATACCCAAGGACGTCTCGCAGCAATGCATCGATGTGTAGGGTCAGTTCGTCCGCCTGCGTGACTGCGGCGTTCACACGAACGGTGGAGCGGCGCGGCGAGGCCGGGTCGGCCGAGGAAGCGGAGGCAGCGCGGAAGGTAGAACTGGTCGAGTGGCCGGAGTCGGTCCGGGAAGAAGAATTGGCGGAATATGCGGGGGTGCTCCGCGGGCCGGAACCCGCCGGGAAGGCGCCCGCCGGCGCGTCGTCGTCGAAGAAATCGTCGCTGTCGGAGGGGAGAGCGGCGAATAACTGCTCTAGCTGCGCGCGCACGCCAGCCAGTCGTGACCGGGCAGTGGGCCGCCCTCCTTCTCCTCCGCCTCCCATTCCTTGCGGCGCTCCAACACTCTGGCCAGGAAGGATTCCTTGGTGGCGTCGGTAGTGAAGTAATGCTCGCTGATCCAGTCCTCGCCCACTACCAGGGCATCAGATACCGCCATTAGCGTGCTCCTTCCGCCATTAGTGCGATGCTCATTGGTGGGGCCGTCGTTAACGCGACGCTCGTAAGTGCGTCCGCCGTTAGTGCGCCCGTCATAAGTTCACCGCCCGTAAGTGCGCCTGCCATTCGTGTGCCCCTCATCAATCCGCCGCTCAGTATTCTCCCGCCGTGCCAAAGTCATGCGGGACGACGACGAGCAGCGGCCGCACCAGCGTGTGTGCGGGCTGATGTTGGTCCAATAACTGCTTTTCCAACGCCACCGTTGAACGTTGTTCACGCAGTTGCCGGTTCTGGACCAGGTGGCCGGCGTCGTCGTCCCACGCATCAACATGCCGTGCCCAACTTTCCACACGTTGGTTGGCGTCGCGGCGTGCGGCGTCAACCGTCAGTGCCATTTGGTTCTCTGCCGCATCCACCGCCGGGGCAATAAGAGCCTTAAGCAGATCGAGATGAGGAACCGGGCCGGGATTGGTTTGTGGTTCGGTCACGCGCACATCGGTGAACATGGCAGCGGGCGTCGGATGAATCGTCGTGAACGCCACTGCCTGCGGCGCCTCTCCACGAGCCAGTGAGTCGCGGGCGGAAGCAAGGTCGAGATAGCGGAACTGTGCGCTCAGGCTGACTAGGCTTACCGTTCGGCCAACGCGGTTTGTCAGTGTTCCCATGAGCAACACGGTAGGAGCATCCACCGCGCCACGCATCGCAAAAACGCTACCGCGATTAAGACCGGCGAGGATGCGGTCGCTTATCCAGTCGAGTATGGGATGCAGTGGACCGAGATAGTGAGCCTCCGGCCATGACGAGTCGCTGGAATCGCGTAAGGCATCGGCCAGCAGGGCCTTGGCCTTGCTGCGCGAGGTGGCCAGGACCAGATGCTCCCGCACTCCGCGCTCAGCGAGATAACTCTGCGGAAGCACCTCCAAGCGGGAGCGCAGGCCACTGGGCGGCACGAGCTCGGCGATATGCTCCTTGGCATCGTACCGCCAAGAAACACCGCCTCCGCCGGATGGAAGAGCCTTCTCGGCGGGCCGGTCGTAGATCTCGGCTAGACCTTCACGCAGGAAGTCCACTTGTGAGGGGTATAGCAGTGAGGCGTGCAGCGGAGCATCATGATGCAGGTCATTGCGCCCTTGCCCGGTTGCGGCGTTGTGCTCGGTTGCGGCGTTGTGCCTGGCTAAGATCGATTCACTTCCCGTCAGCGTGGCGAACAACGCGGCCATCGGGTCGAGTTCAAGTGCGCTCTCGGCGTCGTGGACGACGTCGTCGATATCCGTTCCCTGTTGCAACGCCTCGCGGATCGCCTTCTCCTCCTTCTCGCCGGAGTACAAACCCATAAGCGATGCGGCGCTGCCAAGAGCGCGATGCGCCTCATCCTCCTTGTGCATCAGGCGAGCCAACACGTGGATATCGCCGTTGAAACGCCGATCCGACGGGTCGAGTAGGAGCGTGGTGATCCGCGGCGAAATCTCCTGACCGTAGCGGTCAATGCGTCCGTTGCGTTGCTCAATGCGGATCAGGGACCACGGAATGTCGTAGTGGATGAGTTCGTGGCACTGGCTGTGCAAGTTCACGCCTTCGGAGGCGACGTCGCCGGTAATCAGCACCCGGATGGGCGTATGCGTTTGGCGGAACTCCTCCACAATCTCCTGCTGTTCAACGTCCGAGAGGCTGCCGTGCATCACCCGCACGGCACCGAGTGGCATTTTGAGGTCTTCCTCAATGTGCTCGCGCAGCCAGTTCAGTGTGGCGATCCGCTCCGCGAAAATCACCACTCGCTCGGAGGAGCGCGGCCCGACGCCAATGCGCGCTAGTTCTTCCAAGAGCGCCCGGTACTTGCCGGAGGCGCTCGTGTTTGCGTCGGTGGCAAGTCGCAGCAGGTGCTCCAGCGCCAGCGCCTGCTCGCTGGTCAGTGGGGCGTCGTCGGCGGATGAGGAGACTGCGGTGCCGTCGGGGGTGACGGCGGCGACGGAGGCGTGGGTATCGACGGGGGCTGCCGCCGGGGTTGTTGCTTGGCCGACAGAGGGCGCGTTGGCGGGCCGCTGCTGGGGCGGCACAGGAGGTGCAGCAGTGCTTTGGACGGTTGTTGTTGGCGCGGTGCCGAGGCTCGTCGTCACCTCACGACGGCGGTTCAGGCGCCCATCAATCGTTTCGATTAGCGCGGCGGGCGAACTGAGGAAGGCCTTCGCCAGTGTCCATGAAAATAGGGCCTGACTCCCGCGCGTCCCACTCGGCACACCTGGCGCCAGAGCGCCGTCGGAGCGATGCAGCCAGGTCTGGGAAAGCTCGCCCGCTACGGCGTCTTCCTCCGGAGAAGGCGTTACCAGGCGATTCACCGGCTCCTGACGCTCCTTCCACTTGTCGCCGACCACGCTGCTGACCTCGGGCGAATGGCGGTGGCGGCGGATGACGAGGCGGCGCACGGCGTCGTCGTCACGCGTACCATCCGGGCGCACGGCAGTCGGTTCCAGGAGGCGGACCAGTTCGTTGAAAGACTTCGGATCGCCGTTATGCGGGGTGGCGGAGGCAAGAATCAGCGCGTCGGTTTGCCGAGCCAGAATATCGGCCAGCCGATTGTTCTGGGTGGCGCGGTTAGTGATGTTGTGTGATTCGTCGATGACGACGGCATCCCAGCGCTGTTTGCGCAGGTGGGCCAAATAGCGGTCATTCTTGAGGGTGTCGATGGAGATAATCGCCCGGTGATACACGGAGAACGGGTTACGGGTGGCCGGCACGCGCTGGCGCACGCGCTGAATGCCAAGCGAATCCAGCCGCACGAAAGGCAGGGCGAAGCGGGACCACATTTCATGCTGCATCTGCTCCAGCACGTGGCGGGGCGAGACAATCAGAATCCTGTCTCCCCAGCCGCGGCGCACCAACTCCGCCAGGATCATACCGATTTCCAGGGTTTTGCCGAGTCCAACGGCATCCGCCAGCAGAATGCGCGGGCGTAGGCTGGCTGGGTCGAGGGCCTGACGTACAGCGGTGAGTTGGTATTGCAGAGGGTCGGCCAGCATGTCGCCCACAACGGAGAGGGATGTATCCGAGGTGGGAAGCGCGGTTTTTCGCCATGTCGCCTCCAGCCACAAGCGCGAGAGCCTGTGGCCGGTGGAGGTATCTGCGACGACGTCGGTATCGCGCGGGTCAATCGGCTCGATGCGGTCGATTCCAGCGCTGAACTGAGCCGAGGTATCGCGGACCAGTTCGGAAAGACCTTGCACGGTTATGAGAGTGCCGTCGCTGGTGGCGGTGACGCGGGTGACAAGCCAGTCTTCATCCCGCACGCGCACGACCGAACCGGGAGCGAGGTCGATGGTCGTATTTGGTGGTGGGGTGTTAGTGGGCGGGGCAGGGGTTTGCCCTGGGGTGACGGTTGGTGCGGGTGAGGTGGTGGGTCTTGGGGTGGTGGTTGGTGTTGGGGTGGCGGGTCTTGGGGCGGCGGCCGATGTGGCAGTGGACTGGGTGCCGATGCGGGGGTTACTGGTTTGCTGAGAGTTCGTCGCTAGGGCGGTAGTAAGGGAGGGCGATGTCGGGGATGAGGAAGAACTTGCGGGCGTGGTCGAGCCTACGTCCGTGTAGTTGGAAGAGTTTGAGCCTCGGCCGGGGCGCGGCGAACCGGAGGCGTCGGAATCGCGCGGGATTGACGGCGTCGGAAAGGCAGCATCGCGTGGCACAACCGTGATTTTATGCCGCGAACGGAAAGATGGCCAGCAAATCGCCAGGAAAGCGTGAGGTAGTTGGGGTGAGGATGCCGGGGTGTGTAGGGAACTGCGTTGCCCGGGACGTGGGCGGGTATCTCAGTATAGGGAGATAGGAGGAGTGGAGGGGTCGTTGGTGTGGGGAGGAGTGAACACATGGACGTGCTCTCTGTGCGGGGAGGGGAGTGAAAGGAGTGGCAGTTCGGGAGTTGAGCTGCGAGAAGGTACCCGTCGAGGTCGGCTAAGACGGGGTGTGGCAGTTCGGGGAGTTGGAAAGATAGGGGCACAGTACCTGGGAAGGCGACATCGAGGTTTCTGATGCTCCTGTGCTGTTGTGATGGTGTAGTGCGGTTGGGTGTTGTGATGGTGTCGTGCGGTTGGGTGTTGTGATGGTGTCGTGCGGTTGGGTGTCTGCCGGGGTTTCGTTACTTTTGAGGCTATTGTGACAGTAGGGTGAAGGCTCCCGCAGGCAAGGTGTCCAAATCCCGTCCAAAGGAAGAAAACCTGGAGTGATTCCACTTTAAGAATGGCGGAATCATGCGGATTTCGGCGTCGGTGAAAACCGGGCGGCCTTCGTTTGGACGGGATTTGGACAATGCGGCTCGTGGATGGTGCGGTCTGTGCCTGGCTGATAGTGTCAGAGGTGGCCGTTGGGGAGATTGGAGGAGGATTTTTGGGAGAGTAGCATGCGTGTGACCGTTCAGGACTTCGCCATCAATGCGCGCGAGATCAATTCGGAGGTGGCTCTTCGTCACTTTCTATCGCGGCGCTTCGATGACGCAGGTATCTTGCGCAGCGCTCGCGGCTCAAACCGTTTCATCCTCTGGTTCGGGGACGATGAAAAGCCGAGTCTCAGGGTCTACGTGCGTGATGGCGTGAGTGCCGCATACTTCACCTCTGCGAGTGGCGTCATGTATGCGAGTGTCGGTGATTCGCGGCGCACCGATTGGCAGGAATTTCGCGATGACGCTTCGCCAGATGTCGCTGAAACAATTCTCCTGGCGGGCGGCTCTTTGATCCCGTGGCCGCAAGGCCTAGAATCGGCGCTGGAGTTCGCCTGTAATCGGCATCGGTCGGATGTAATCAGTTGGGAAGGACTGTAAATCATATGGCAGAGCTTGTAATACGTGAGGGTGAGCTGTTCCCGCGTCCAAGCCTCGCGGGTATGGCGTAGACCTGCGGCTTCGTCGTCAACGGCAGCGAATTGGCCAGCCTCACGAGTATTGCGGAACCATAGACTTCAGCAAAGTGTAAACCTGTACCATCCATCTCGATGATGTTGCCTCGCACGTAACGCCTCCCCGGCCGAGTGGGGCTCGAGCCAGCTGTTTGAAATGGGTGCGCGGATAGGAGAGCCCATCCCCACCCGGGAACTCGAACGTCGCGCGGCCCGGAGGTAAGGTCGTCGGCGGGCCACTCCCCGCCCGGGCCGGGCTCGAACCATTGTGGCTGCTTGCGCACGGCGCCGTGCGATCCCCCGCCCGAACCCGGCTCGAAACGTGTCGGAGGCATTCCGTAAGCTAATCCCATGGCGCGCGAGATTGCATATGACGACTGGCCGAGACAGCTGACCGACGCCGCGATTGCGGCGGTCGCCGGTGGTGTGACTTTCGCGCGTGGGCGCGCCTACTACGAGGACGGCATGGTCTCTCATCTCTCGATTGACGACGACGGCGAAAACATCACCGCCGAGGTGGATGGCTCACAAATCGACTCCTACCAGACCATGGTGTTTCCGGCATTGCATGGCAAGAGCGTTTCCTGGGAGGGGATATGCTCCTGCCCGGTTGCCAGCAATTGCAAGCACACGGTTGCCGTGCTCCTTACTGCGCGGCACGTGGCAGCAACGAGGGCTACTTCGGCAGCGAAAACCGGATGGGAACGTCAACTGGACGATCTGCTGCATAATGTGCCAGAACGCAGCCAGGTCGGGGGATATCGGCGTGTTGCCGTGGAAGTATCAACTGCGGAAAGCGCCGGGGATGTGGCACGGCGCAGGGCTGGCAGGCTCGGCCTATTGCCACTCATTGAGGGGCAGCGCGGGTGGCTGAAACAGGGGATTTCATGGCGAGCCATTCGCGACGGAGCACTTTCCGGCCAGGTCGCTCCGGCCGCGTTGTCGTGTCTGGCGGAGCTGGAGGCCATGGACCCCGGGCGCAATACGAACCGGAAAACTGATCGGATCGATCTGGAAGCACTTCCAATAGAAGTATGGGACGTCCTTCGGCGATGCCTGGATGCAGGAGTGACGCTGACGACGGCGCAGCGCAACGGGCAGCCGGTAGCGATTCGCGAGGGTCTGCAGGCCGGGGCCACGGTGTCGCGCCGGAAGGATGGCTCCGCCCTGATCTCCGCAAGGATGGACTGTTCAGCGATAAGCACGTTGACGGAGGATGAGCGCACGAATCCGGAATTGCATCCCATCGGGCTGCCGCCTCACGGGTATGCGCTTGTCGGTAGGGACGGGGCGATCAGCCTGTTGCCGCTAGATCCGCTGCAGAGCGAGGTACTTGGGCCGCTACTGCGCCAGGGTGGCGACATCGTGGTCCCACCCGACGGTGTGAAGCACTTTGAGGAGCAGTATCTGCCTCAACTGGCCGTCATCGTTCCGGTGGTTGGCCTGGATCCTGGGCTGAAAATACCGGAGCGTTCGGAGCCCATCGCGGTTCTGCAGGTGGCGATGGATGCTGCCAAACACCGTGCCGAGACATGCTGGGCCATTCGCTATATGACGGCCGGTGGCGAGGTGAAGGGGACGGTTGCTGTTCCGAGCCTGGCGGATGTGGTGGATGGCCCACTGCCTTATAAAGAGAAGCGTCGCGCGCTGCGCGGTGATGTTGACGCCGTGCTTGCAGAGTCCCTGGTGAGCCCGAACGGCCTCGTAGCTGGGAGTGTGGAGCCTGCCGCGCATAATACGGAGCCTGCCTCACGGAATGCCGCGCCTTCCCCGCGTGACGCCGAGCCAGCAGTACGGGACCGGCAGGCCGAGGATGAACTCGCACGCCGCGCTATTGCCGCCTGTCTGCCAGTGGTCGAAGAACACGGACGGCTGTGGGAACAGCGTGTTTTCGCGGGAATGAACACCGCGCGGTTCTTCACGCATGCCTTGCCGATCATGCGGGAGATTGCGGGTGTAGTCGTCGAAGTGCACGGCGACGTTCCCGAATATCGAGAAACTGAGGCCACGCCGCGTATCACGACGGCGATTTCGGACGACGAGGAGGACCTCGACTGGTTCTCGCTGCGGGTGCGAGTACGTGTGGGCGACGAAGAGATTCCGATAGACAGGCTTATGACAGCGGTTGCCGAAGAGGCCGAAGCGATTCTGCTTGAATCGGGGCACTGGGTGGTGCTCGCGGATCATCCCGAGATCGTCCGATTGGCCAAGCTGATGGAGGAGGGGCGGGAGTTACGAGATCCGGCATCGGCAGATGGAGGCGATCTGACGATCAACCGTTTCCAGACTGGAATGTATTCCGAATTGCTCGACCTGGGAGCCGATAGCGAGGCGACTGCGCGATGGCGGGAAGGGATGCAACGTCTGCTGGCAGTCGTCGAGGCGGCGGAGGCTGCTGGTGGTGGCCGGGCTGGGATGAAGGCTGATGGTGATGGTGATGGCCGGGCTGGGATGAAGGCTGATGGTGATGGCCGCACGGCCGCGGAGAAGAGCCAAACAGTCGAGCACGAAGGTTTGACACGGCCCGAGAGTCACATACTGGCGGGCGAGGGTGTTGTCGGCGCACTTGAGAATGGTCCAGGGGCGGGGAGGGCGGTCAGGGTGCGCCCGAGAGCCGAGCGGAGATAGGCGGGGTGGAGGTAGGTGACGATTCTGCAGAGTCGGGTGGGGACGGCGACTCGCCATTGAAGGTTGCGCCTCCCGCTGGTCTGCAGGCGACGCTCCGGCCCTACCAACTTGATGGTTACCGCTGGCTCGCGCTATTGCAGTCGAACGGACTGGGCGGAGTACTAGCCGACGACATGGGCCTAGGCAAGACAATCCAGGTACTGGCAGTCATTCAGCGCATGCTCGAACAACGCTCTGCCCCGGGGGCGGCAGCATCGAAACCAGCCGCCCCGGGACCAACCGCCCCAAAACTTGCGGCGCAGAGACCAACCACATCGAAAGTGGCAGCTCCGAAAGTGACCGCGCTGAAACTCGCTGCGCAGGAACCAACCGCCCCGAGCCCGACCACTCTGAAACTCGCTGTGCAAGAACCAACCGCTCCGAGTTCGGCCGCGCAGGGCCCTGCCGCTCCGGGCCCGACCACGCAGAGTTCCGCTCAGCGTGACTCCTGCACATCCGGCGATGGTCCGGTTCTGGTGATTGCCCCGACCAGTGTGATCGGCTCTTGGATGGAACAAGCGGCTCGATTCTGCCCTACCATGCGGGTGCACACCGTCACACGTACCCGTGCCAAGCGTGATAGGAGCCTGAACGAAGTCGTCGCGGAGGCGGACCTCGTCGTCACCAGCTACACGATCATGCGCCTGGAGCAGGAAGATTTTGCCGCTGTCGACTGGGCCTGGGTCGTGTTGGATGAAGGGCAAACCGTCAAGAACCCTCACTCGATGACGTACAAGGCGGTGCGGCGTCTGCGCACGCCGTCCACTATCGCCATCACGGGCACTCCTTTGGAGAACACGCTGATAGACCTTTGGAGCCTGCTGTCGATTACGGCACCGGGGTTGCTTCCCGGTGTGGAGCGTTTCGCTGAGGTGTATCGGCGTCCCATTGAGCGCGGCGACGACGGCGTCCTGGCGGCACTCCGGGCTCGGGTCCGTCCTTTCCTGCTTCGCCGCACGAAAGAGCAGGTTGCTTCCGACCTGCCGCCGAAGATCGAACAGGTGCTATTCGTCGAATTGGATGCTGAGCATCGGCATGCCTATGAGCGTCGATTGGCACGGGAGAGGCAAAAGGTGTTGGGCCTGCTGGAAGAAGACACGGCGCAATCACGGTTCACGGCGCTCCGTTCGCTGACCATCCTGCGGCAAATGGCGCTCGACCCGGCGCTGGTTGAAGAGGTCGATCACGAAGATGGCGATACGGCCGCGGCAGTTGAGCAACCGAAGTACACGGCAAAGATCGAGATGTTGCTGGAGATACTGCGACCGGTGGTCGCAGAGGGCATAAAGCTCTCGTCTTCAGCCAATTCACTCGGTACTTGAGCGGCGTGCGTTCTGCACTTGACACCGAGGCAATGCGTACCGCTTATTTGGACGGTTCGACGTCGGACCGGCAGGAAGTGATTGACGCGTTCCGCAACGGTGACGCCGATGTCTTCCTGATATCCCTGAAGGCGGGCGGAGTTGGCTTGACTCTCACCGAGGCGGACTACGTGTTCCTGCTTGACCCGTGGTGGAACCCGCAGGCCGAAGAACAAGCAGTTGATCGCACCCACCGGATCGGGCAGGCTAGGCCGGTGATGGTCTACCGCTTGGTATCCGCCGGAACGGTGGAGGAGAAGGTCATGGCGCTGAAGGAGAAGAAGGCGGAGCTCTTCGATCGAGTTGTGGAGGGCGCCAAGGATGCGATTGGTGCCGGGGCCGAGGCTGGAGTTACTGGGGCCGCCAGGGCTCGCGGCGTTGGTGGCGGAGGTGTTGCCGATGGTGGTGTTACCGACGGAGAAGCCATGGACCATGCTGACTACACTGACGATGCTGGTGTCGCTGCCGATAGCGGTGCCAACGGCGGCGCTGACAGCGGACCGTTGGCCGGGGAAGGCAGCTCGATCGGCGTGGGCGGTGTTCGACTCACCGCTCAAGAGATTCGAGACCTCCTCGACGGGTGAGAACGCGTACCGTCGTCGCTATCGAGGCCGTCTTGCTCGGCGCACGGATGCGCGGAATCTGCTGCGCCGCAGCCGCCTGCTGCACGCGGGAGCTCTACCCGTGGCGGCTAGGCATCGCGCCGGGCCGAGGTGTCGCAGCCGTGTTCCTTGGTCGGATGTAATTCTGTGGTGGCTGGGTGTAGCGCTAAACCGATGCTGGGCGAGATCACAAGACGGCATTTAGCCGTATTAGTGTGAAAATCGCAGAAGTAGTCCCCAAGACGATACCGATGATTGCAAGAGATTGCCCACGCTGTCTCTCGCGATTAGCGGCACCGATCCCGACGCCTCCGGTGATAATCGCTATTGCACAGGTGACAAAGAAGAGTGGCAGTAGCAACGAGACAACGCCCATGACGGCGCTGACCGCGCATGTTTCGTTCAGGCTTTGCAGCTCGCGGCGACTGGAGCCTCCGTAGGAGCGTTGGGACGCGGTGGCTGGAGGCTGTCGGCGGTTGGCGCCCGATGCGGTCGAGCTTCGTTGCCTGTAGCGCTCGGCGTCGTCAATGGGAGAGGCGTAATGAGATGAGCGCGTGGTTGTAACGCTGCTGGTTGGCGAGCTAGTTCCCTGTGTCGCTGCCGCAGTACTGCCGGAACCCGGTTCGCGATCGGCGCTGGGATTTGGCTTGCTACCGCCGTCTGGTGTGGTAGTTGCACTAGAGTTAATGATCGTTGCTGTGCCGCAGCGTGGGCAATAATTGTAGTCTTCGGTTAGCTGTGTGCCGCAGTGAGTGCAAAACATGTGGTCCTCTCTGGTGTTGAAGAGCGGTGTTATGGCAGATTCCTGCGGAATTGCCGTAACAAGCTGAGGATCTCCGACAAGCGCCGGTGAGTGCCAATTCGATAGTACCCGTATTGCGGCGTGACTAACCACCGGAGTCTGCTGTGGCAGGCGGGCGGCAGGGGTATAGGGCCTATGGTGTGACGGGCTCTTGACCCTTGCGAGTATGTCGCGTTTAGCGTGTACGATACACCGCTGCCACATCGCTCGGGCCAGACCTCCTCCACGGCCTTGCGCAGAGCCCAAGTGGGCATTGGAGGTACCTATGCGTGTGTGCCTCACACTGCGTCCTTCGAGGGCCTGCAAGAACCCCTGCCACGACGCGTTGCACTCGGCGTTGGTACACGTGAAGCTCAGGACGTGGCGTCGGCCCTCGTCGCCCACGCCGATAGCGGTCACGAACGTCTCGGACCGGACCCGACCATTCAGGCAACACTTCAGGTAGGTCGCATCAAGGACGAGATAACACAAGCGCATGCCCGACCAGTCCTTGGCGAGGAACGCGTTAACCTCACCATCAATGATGGCGAACAGCCAACTCAGCTGGTCCTTGGACAACGACTCCACGCCGAACTTTGTTGCTACCTGCTCCACCTTGCGCGTCGAGGTGCCAGCGACGTGCATCTCGGCGTCCGCAGCAGCCAACGCCCGGTCGGTCCGGCTTCACCGCTCGGGTACATCCTGCGTCATCGTGTTCAAGCTGACCATCGTTACTCCTTCCCTGTCCGTTTTGGCGAACCGACATTCTAGAACAAGCGATGGTCTCCCCTCATATGTCACAATCCGCGACACGATCACTGCTGCATGCGGGCAGCTCTGACCCGTGGCGGCTAGTCATGTTAAGGCGATGCTGGGCGAGATCACGATACCGCACAGCCGCATGAGCGTGAGAATCGCAGAAGTAGTCCCCAAGACGATACCGATGATCGCAAGAGATCGCCCACGCTGTCTCTCGATATTAGCGACACTGATTCCACTATTTCCGGTGAAAATCGCTATTGCACAGGTGACAAAGAAAAGTGGAAGTACCAACGAAACTGCGCCCATGACGGCACTAACCACGCATGTTTCGTTCAGGCCTTCCGGCTCGCGGCGACGGGGGCGCCCGGTGGAGCGTCGGGCCGCAGTGGCTGAAGGCTGCTGCCGGTTGGCGCCCGATGCGGTCGAGTTTCGTTGCCTGTAGCGCTCGGCGTCGTCAATCGGGGTGGCGTGATGCGCTGAGTGCGTGGTTGTAACGCTGCTGGTTGGCGAGCTAGTTCCCTGTGACGCTGCCGCAGTACTGCCGGAACCCAGTTCGCGATCGGCGCTGGCACTTGGGGTGCCACCGGTGTCTGGTGTGGTAGTTGCATCAGAGTTCATCGTCGTTGCCTTGCCGCACTGTGGGCAATAAAAGGACTGTTCGGCGAGCTGCGTGCCGCAATGAGTGCAAAACATGTGGTCCTCTCTGGTGTTGAAGAGCGGTGTTATGGCAGACTCCTGCGGAATTGCCGTAACAAGCTGAGGATCTCCGACAAGCGCCGGTGAGTGCCAATTCGATAGTACCCGTATTGCGGCGTGACTAACCACCGGAGTCTGCTGTGGCAGGCGGGCGGCAGGTTCGGGGCTCGTGGTGGCGCGGCCTTTCCGGAAGCCAATTCGATCCGCCACTAGGTGGCGGCAGCGCGTCTAGTGCCGGACTACGGCAAAACGTGGCCGGCCGCGCGGTACAGGCCGTACCATTCTGCCCGCGTGAGCGGGATGTCGGAACCGGCGGCCGCAGCGGCGGAGTGCTGCGGCATCGTCGTTCCAAGAACCACTTGAATTCCGGCGGGATGGCGAGTGATCCATGCGACGGCAATTGCCTCCGGAGCGACGGTGTACTCATCGGCCAGGCGCGCCAACTCAGCATTGAGCTCCGGGTAGCTGGGCGAGCCGAGGAACGTGCCGCCGTGGGCCGGCGCCTGCAGCGGGCTCCAGGCTTGCAGCCTGATTCCGTTCAGACGTGCATGGTCGACGACGCCGCCACCGTCGCGCGTGATTGCGTCGTCGTGCCCGAGCATGTTGGATGCGAGGCCCTGCGCAATGATCGAGGAGTGAGGCAGGGACAGCTGTACTTGATTGACGACGATTGGCTGGGCAAGCGTGTGGCGGAGCAGATCGATCTGCCGCGGCGTGTGGTTGGAGACGCCGAAGTGCCGGACCTTGCCGGAGGAATGGAGATCGTCGAAGGCGCGGGCGACCTCTTCCGGTTCGACGAGGGCGTCGGGGCGGTGGAGCAAGAGGATGTCGAGGTAGTCGGTGCGCAATGCGCGCAGCGACTCGTCGACCGAGGTAATGATGTGGGTGTAGGAGTGATCGTAACCCGGCGGGTCGGTGATGATTCCGGTCTTGGTCTGCAGGATGATCTGCTCGCGTTCGGAAGGCGTGAGGCGCAGGGCGTCGGCGAAGTGGCGCTCGCAGTAGTGCAGGCCGCCACCCGGGTGATTGAACCCGTAGATGTCGGCGTGGTCGAAGAAGTTGATTCCTACTTCGCGTTCTGCGGCATAGAGCGCGCGGATCTCGGCGTCAGTTTTCTCCGCGATGCGCATCATGCCGCCGATGATGTTCGAGGCGGAGGGGGCCAAAACCTCGTCGGCGTGTGATGTGGGTCGGCTTGAGGGGCTTGCGGGGGAGGAGCTTGCAAAAGTAACGGTTCTCATCGCTTGGACTCCTGAATAAATGGCTTCCTGAATAGAACGTGACGTGTTATGTCTGATCGTATCTGCTCGGCACTTGCTCGTGTAGCTTCGGCATCCGTTCCGGCGTTTAAGTCGCTATGGGTCAGGGAAGAAGACATCCTCGATGCGTAGGTCGAACGTAGCTGCGATGAGGAAAGCAAGCGGAAGCGAGGGGGAGAATTTTCCCTTTTCGATGGAAATGACGGTCTGCCGACTCACGCCGAGCACCTCCGCCAGGTGCTCCTGCGACCATCCGCAGCTTTTTCGCAACTCTGCCAAGCGATTACGCATCTACCTCACCTTGTGAAGCAGATAGCTCACAAGGAAGGCGATAGCTGAGAAGGCAGCTATTGCGGCCAGTGTCCAGGACACTGTCGCATTCCATTTGCTCGCCACACCGGACCCAACACCGCATACAGCAAAGGTTAGGTGAAAGGCGTCGAAGGCTGCCTTCGAATACCAAGTGCTCTCCACGCTGTTTTCGGTATCGCGCACCGCACCCGGTAGCGTGCTGCGGTCAACGCACGCAACCCATACCAGCCCTGTGACAGACGGGGCTAAGAATGCCGCGAGGATGATTGCGGCTACCCACTTATTCGGTCCGTCGGGATTGTTGAGAAGTTGCACTGCGGCAAGTGCCAGGGCCACAGAAAGGCCGATGGGTATTGCGAGGCGCAGAGCGGGCGTGCCGTTTGGCCTTATGCGCCCGAATCGATAAGTCTTTTCGGCTGTTCGGCGTGCGGCGGTGTCATTTGGGCCTACCGTGCTTCGCGTAGCCGACGGTACAGCATCCATCGGTACTCTTTCATTGGTGGATGTTTCTGTTGGCGTGTGCCTATCCATTGTTCCTCCTTGCATCATGTGATGTTCCGTAAGATCTACTGCGCCCAAGATCCTTGTGGCGCGCACTCCACTTTTCTGCGATCTCCTCTGAGCAGGGCTCTGCGGAAAGCGCCCAATCTCTGCTTCTGAGCCCTTCGGACACGTGTCAGTCGGACCGCCTATCGATTGCACGTGCGGCACTCATATCGACTCGATACGCCGTGCGCCTATATTGCCCGGGTGTGGTCGGTGTTTAACAGCCAGGTGGGTCGAAGGCCTTCCATCTGGCGGTGTCGACCTGTAACTCGTAGGTTCACAGCACGAGAATTGTAAAGGTAACTTTACGTGAAGCTCACTTTACATGCAAGTGGTCCATGACGGCGTTTGAGCATGGTGGTCATGGGTGGCCGGGGCAATGGGGTGACTGTGGTGACGAGGCGAGAACAAGTGGTAGTCGAAAGGACTAGACGTGCTGAAGACATATCCAAACGGCAACTATCGTGACCAGGTCAATTGAAGGAATGGTGGGGTCACGCGGATTTTATAGGTTGCCGGAATCGTGAGTCTCGCATGCAGACGGGATCTTGAGGCTCTTGCTCGCGCCAATGCTGTGCTGTTTTCTTCTCAAAAGACGTCGCGGGAACGAGGTGCTGGCCGGTTGCGGTGCACGGACAACGTCTTCCATATCGGTACTGTAGGTGAGCATGTCGTCAATCAATGGCAACGGGTCCATGTGTCACCTTATTTCTGTAAGTCCGGGACAACTTCGAATGTGTTCAGATTACCTCGTCCACGTCTCAAAGTGAAGGCATCGGGACCCGTCTCCTCGCTGCGGCCCGCTACCGTACAGGGACCCGCCGCCTCGCCGGGGTCTATCCGCCTCGCCGTCGCCCGTTGCCCGACCGTGGCCTGTTACCGTACCGAGGTCCGTTACGTTGTCGGCGACCCGTCACCTCACCGTGGCCTTGCCGCCTCGCCGTCGCACGTTCCTCACCGGGATTGGTCACTTCGCGTGGCCCAGCCGACCCGCCAGGATCCGGCCACGTCGCTCGTATACGCGCCACCGAAAAGGCAAAACGAGTGGCAGTACATGCGCATAACGTGCAAGAATCCAAATTGGAGAGAACAGAGGAGCCCTGTAGTGGCCGGATGTGACGACCACGCCCCGCTCAGTGAGGAGAAAACGATGCTCGAAACAGACTTCATTGCACTTAACCCAAACCCGCTGGTACGTACCCTAGGCAAGTCGCCGGAGAATTTCACCCGCGCCGATATCGCCCGCTTCGTCGCTGAGAATGACATCTCAATGCTCACCCTGCGCTACGTCGGGGGTGACGGCCGCCTCAAAGCTCTCAACTTCGCCATCCAATCCGCTGCTCACCTCGACCGCGTGCTGACCATGGGGGAGCGGGTCGACGGCTCATCGCTCTTCGACTTCGTCGACGCCGCCAGTTCAGACCTCTACGTCATCCCGCAGTTGCGCACGGCCTACGTCAATCCCTTCGCCGAGATCCCAACCCTGGAAATCCTGTGCGGCTTTTACGACGTCGGCGGTCACCCCCTCGCATCGGCACCCCAGCAGGTGCTCCGCAAAGCGCAGCAGGCGCTCGAAGACCAGACCGGTTGCCGCCTGGAGGCACTCGGCGAACTGGAATACTACCTCTTCTCCCGTGAAGAAGAGCTCTATCCCGTGGAGCCACAGCGTGGTTATCACGAGGCCGGTCCCTTCTCGAAGTGGCAGGAGATTCGCACCGAGGCGATCCACCACTTGGCGCGCATGGGTTGCACCGTCAAGTATGCGCACGCCGAGGTGGGGAACTTCGTCGACGACGGACAGCAGATGATCCAGCAGGAGATCGAATTCCTGCCTACCGATGTCATGCGGGCGGCCGATCAGATGGTGCTCGCCAAGTGGGTGGTCCGCGAGGTCGCCAGCTCCTACGGTATTGAAGTGTCCTTCTCGCCGAAAATTGCCGTCGGGCAGGCCGGATCCGGCATGCATTTCCATACCCGTCTGATGAAAGATGGCATCAACCAGTTCTCGCAAGGCGCCGGTCTGACCGGCCAGGCACGGCGGGTAATTGGCGGGTACCTTTCTCATGCGGCCTCACTGACCGCCTTCGGCAACACCGTGCCAACGTCATTCCTGCGCCTCGTCCCGCACCAGGAGGCGCCTACCGCAATTTGTTGGGGCGACCGCAATCGGTCCGTTCTGGTACGCGTGCCGCTTGGCTGGCAGAACATCGACGACAGCATGTTCCGCGATGCGAACCCGCAAGAAGGGTCAATTGGGGCTCTGCCCAATGATTCACAGACCGTTGAGTTGCGTTCCCCGGACGGCTCGGCGAACGTGCATCTTCTGCTGGCGGGGATCACAGTGGCGGCTCGAATCGGCCTGACCGATCCCGCGATGCTCGACTACGCCAACCAGCGCTACGTCAGCGGCGACGCCTCGAAGATCGAAGGTTTGGATCAGCTGCCCACCTCCTGCGCGGAGGCTGCTCGCAGGCTGTTGGATCAGCGTGGGAGCTACGAGGCCTTCGACGTGTTTCCCGCCGGCCTTATAGACTCCTGGGCGAATCGGCTTATCGCCCTGGGCGACGACAACCTGCGTGAAGACATCGCCGAGGCGCGCGTTGAGGTGGAGGACCTGGTAGACAGGTACTTCCACGTCGGTTGAGCTCCGTAGATATCGGGTTCCTTCCGGAGACTAAGGCGTCGGCCTCGGGTGCGGATGGGATGCGGAGCATGCCAGCAATCACCGCAGATTGCATGCCCGCTGGCTTCATGCGTGGACGGACTGCGGTGCCATGACGGCGAACGTCTGCGGACGCTGGCCTCACGTGCGGACGGGCGTCGGGGTGGTTGTGCGCACGTTAGGATGCGGGATTGGGTCCTGCATAGGTACGGGCGTCGGCCGTTGTGGGCCTGGGGTGGTGCAGGCCTCGAGAAGTGTAGGCGTCAGTTGGTGCAGGCCTCGAGAAGTGTAGGGATTGTCGAGAAGTGTAGGGAAAAACCCGACACTTCTTGAAAGACCCGACATTTCTCACGGGCCGGGTCCCTGGATGCTCGTCACGATACGGTAGCCTTGGCGTTTCTTCCGCCCGCCTTGGCATTTCCTGGGATGTGCTGGGCTCCGAATCTGCAATCCGTGACCCCGGCGTCCACAATCCGACCGCCCAACTTGTCCAGCACCCTGATCTTGTCCAGCACCCTGATCTTGTCCAGCACCCCCATCCAACCCGGCGTCCACAATCCACGCCCCTGTGGCCTGGCGCACATCACCACACCCGACAATAATGCCCTGTTGCCACTATCCACGCACCCCGTGGCCTGGCGTCCTGCCGCCTGTGGCCTGGCGCACATCACCACACCCGACAACAATGCCCTGTTGCCACTATCCACGCACCCCGTGGCCTGGCGTCCTGCCGCGCTATCCGTATCCTTGCCCCGCGATCACCCTGTGCGAACGAGGGAAATAAGAGTCCTGTTACTGCCTATAGTGTCTGCATGACAAGTGGATACGATGACGCTTCCCAGACCCTGCAGGCCGACCTTCTCGTCCTTGGCTGGGGCAAAGCCGGAAAGACCCTTGCATGCGACCTCGGTTCGCGTGGGCAGCGCGTGGTGCTGATTGAACGCGACGACGCCATGATTGGCGGCACTTGCATCAACGTAGCCTGTGTTCCAACCAAGGACCTGATCGATTCGGCTGAGCACCGCGGCGACGCGGAGCCATCCTCCTACCTGCAGCGGGCGATCGCCTCACGTGATTCGCTGATCGACAAGCTACGTGCAGCCAACCGCAAGATGCTGGAAACGGTTGATACCGTAACCCTGGTAAGCGGCGAGGCGCGTTTTGTTTCACCACACCGCGTGCGCATGCGCGCGGGAAACGACGTTCTCGACGTCGTCGCCGACTCTATCGTCATCAATACCGGAACATCACCCGCACTGCTGGACGTCCCCGGCGCCAGTCTGGGGCATGTCCATACCTCGCAATCGATTCAGCATATTGAACATTTGCCGGAGAATCTGGCGATTATTGGCGGCGGTTTCATCGCCTTGGAGTTCGCGAGCATGTTCGCCGCCTTCGGATCAGCAGTCCGCATCCTTGAGCGCTCGGACACTTTTGGAGCGCGCCTAGATGACGACGTGCGCGACGCCGTCGTCGGTACACTTGCGGATCGTGGGGTGCAGATCGTAACCGGCGCGCAGGTGCAGGCCATCGAGGTGGATTCTGTGATGACCTCCGCAGGCCGGATTCCTGCCGATGCTGTGCTGGTTGCTATTGGCAGAGTGCCGGAAACACAGGCTCTTCACCTCGAAGCAGCGGGCATCACCACTGATCAGCGCGGTTATATCCCGGTTGATGACCACCTTCGCACCAATGTGCCCAATGTTTGGGCCGTGGGCGACGTCAATGGAGGCCCGCAGTTCACCTACATCTCTCTGGACGACTACCGAATTGTGCGCGACCAACTCGTTGGCGACGGGGAGCGTTCGGTTGCGGATCGCGTAGCGGTTCCGACGACGACGTTTATCACCCCGCCGCTGGCACAGGTGGGTTTGACGGAACGCGAGGCGCGTGAGCGCGGCATCGAATATCTGGTGGCAGCTAAGGATATTGCTGCGATTGCAGCGATGCCCCGGCCGAAGATCGTTGGCGAAACGCATGGGTTAATCAAGGTGCTTGTGGATCCGGAAACTGATCTGCTGCTGGGGGCGACGGTGTTCAGTGTGGATTCGCAGGAGTTGATAAACCTGCTGGCGCTCGCGATGCGGGCAGGGGTAACGGCCAGCGCGTTGCGCGATGGTATATGGACACATCCCTCTAGCACCGAGGCTCTGAATGAGGTGCTCGGAGGTCTGCATCCCGTGGGCTAGAAGGTCTCTAGGTGCGTGTGGCCGTGGGTGACAGCGGTGCTGACCAATGGGCACAGGCTGTACGCGGGTTTCTAGGCGCCTGTGACTGGGGCTGCCAATATGCCACCACCGGCAACGTGCAGGCTACGTGGAATTGCAGGTGCGTGTGGTTGGGGACGGCAGCGGCTATCCCGTTAGCCGGGTAGGCTTCCGCTGTGCCTCTGTTTCCGCTGGCAATGGCGGTCGTTATCCTGCAACTCAGAGGGTTTTCGTGCCATCGCTTTGGTTGTGGCAATAGTGCATTCGATGTGCAGGCGCGCTGCACCGATCTTGCTCTTGGTTAAGCTGTCGCGATTCGGGGAGCAGGCGCAGGGGAGCGTCTTGTCGATTTCCTATGGCCCGCTTTGTTTTGGGTCCTCGCGTGTCACGCTGCAAGGGACTGCGCCAAGAATAGCCCAGAGAACTTTGTTCTGGACTGGAGTCACCCTTTGTTCCGCAGGAGCGGATGCAGAAAGGAGAATGCCGTGGCACAGGCGATAAGTACGATGATCGCAATGAAAGGTGCAGCCGTGTTCCAGCCGTACACGCTGGTGGAAAGAATCGGCGCTATCGCGTAGGTGACGCCGTTATTGGCATTGATAAGGCCGGCCATGGATCCCTGCTCGTCAGCAGACAGTGCCATGGTCGGCCCCGTGTTATAGCCAGGGATGGCCATGCCGATACCCAGACCGCCCGCAATCGACCCCGCGAACAGCAGGATGTACGACGACGATGGCAGTAGGCATGCCATCCCAATGGTTGTCAGGAGGAGGCCATTGCGTAGAAGGCGCTGCGAATTCCAGTGCAGACGCGGGACGATTCCTCCCTGCATTGCCACCATTGAGACTGAAAGGACCACCATGACCGCGGAGGTGATTCCCGCAGTGGAGGAGGAGTTCAGGCCGAATCGATCCTGAATGGCAAACCCCAGTAGGGTCTGCATCGAGGAGAATGCCAGGAATAGGATGAAGTCGGCGACGAGGAAGGGAAACGCGCGCGGATCGCGATAAACGATCTTCTTCGGGTGGTCCAAGCGGCTCTGTGCGCTCTCTGGTTTAAAGAAGAAAGCGACGACGAGCACGCCGATAATCATCAGCGATGGCATGACGGAGACCGGAAGGAGTAGGCCGCCGGTGGCGGCCAGCGCCCCGCCGACAACGCCGCCGACGATGGTTGCTAGGCCCTGCGCCGCGCCCGAAGCGCCGAGGAGTTTCACCCTTTGTGCTTCGCTGTTGGCATGAGTGACGAAGTATGTTTGCGTGGTTGGGAAGATGGCTGAGATGCCGGAGCCGTAAAGGAGGCCACGCGTCAGAATCACTCCGGTGACGAGTCCGGGGCCGACCCAGATGCCGCGGATCCCTAACCACGCCAGGGCAGCAAAAGACGCCAATGCGAGCGAACCAACACACATCGAGATGATGAAGATCCGTTTCGGTCCGACGATTTGTGACCGCCGCCCCCAAAATTGGCTGAGACAGGCGAGCGTAATGGCTGCGAGCGATATTGCGGCGCCGATATGCCATTCTTCTAGGCCCATCTCACGTGAGAGCGGGGCGATGATGGGGTTGAGGATCATCTGGCCCATGTAGGCCAGAAATACCGTCATCAAGACGATTCGCACCTGAGCGCCTTCCTTCTTCGTTTCTGATGGCATGTGAATCCCTTTCTGGCCAATACGGATTATGTGGCGACTCGTGGTGCCGCCACACATGACGACTCCGCACAAAGCGGGCAGTGTGTCGACCAATGCTGGGGTGCTTGACGGGATGAAGTGGCCGCGTCATCCGATCTAGTGTTGTCAAGGCGATAGACTTGGACTATGGGATCGGAAAATGAGGTTGCAGGGGGAGGAAAGGGGCGGACGGCTCGACGCGTCGGTCTGAGCTCGGAACTAATAGTAGAAAGAGCGCTGCGCCTCACCGAAGAGCGCGGTTTGGCCGGGTGGTCGATACGTGACCTAGCCGCTGCGCTTGATGTCGTCCCATCCGTCGTTTACCACTATTTCCCAAAGAAAGACGATGTAGTGGACGCCGTCGTCGGGCAAATATGCGAACGCGTAGAAATGCCTGATCCACACCTCGGATGGAAGGAGTGGTTCACGGAGCTATGCCTTGCCATGCGACCACTTCTTCTGGAATACCACGGTGTTGCCGAGCATCTCACCACGGGACGGCTCACGGAGAGCGTGGTCCCTATCATCGATTTGGCTGCCGCCAAACTGCAGGAGGCAGGTTTTGGTGATTCGACGCCGCTAGTCTATTCGATGGTATTTGATGTGGCCGTCGGTGCCATTGCTGCACGGGATCGGCGCTCACCCAAGGCAAGGACCCCGGAGGACATGAAGGGTTTGATCGCGCGCTTGGAACCTCTTATGGAACATTCACCGGGGGTGAGTCTTATGGTGCATTCCTTTTTTGAGCCACTCACCGATGTGAACCAGGCGGATGCCATGTCGGATAAGTACTTTCGCCTCATTATCGAGTCGATCATCGACGGGATCGAACACGTGGTTCTGCCACGAGTAGGAAAGAAATAGTCCCAGGCCTTGAAGTCACGGATACCGCTAATGGTCCTGTTGCGAGTGAGAGAAATAAGCCGTGTGCCATGCCTTCCGCCGCGCCCGCTCCGTCGAGACGGGCACATGATTGCAACATGGTGGGAGCTGCTCCGAGGACTGCAGGGCGATAGGCTTGGGTCAGGTGTGTAACCAGCGATCTCCTGTGCCGTGACAAGCGATCTCAGTTCGGCGAAGTCCGGGCTTGCGGTGTTTGTGTGCAAGGTGCTTAGGTTGAGCAGGGACACGGCTACGTCGTCGGCAAAACAACAGAGAAGGACTGAGATGAGTATCGGCTCAATGACTCCCGTGGGGTGGGACGAGTTCTATCGCATTGCGAAAGACGCCGGCGTGACGCTCCCGCCTGAACAGTCGATCGCCTGGGATGCCTTTGACGAGGCGACGCCCGGGCGCAGCCCGTGGGGGCGTGTCGTCTATCGTGGCGGCGACGGTGCACCGCGCGCGCTTCTCGCACTCACGCGTATGGAGGTACGTGGTTTCCCGTACCTGTGGGCGAAACACGGTCCGGTTTGGTTGGGCGATGATCCTAGCCCCGAAGAAGAGGCTGACTTGCGGGAGTTGTTGATCAAGGGTGTGCGACACCGCGACCGCAGCATCGTTTTCGTCCGTCTGCACGCTATGCATGCTGCCCCCGACTGTCATGAGCTACTGCAAACGAAAACCTTCGATCGCACCATCATTCTCAATCTGGATCGCGACGACGACGAAGCCATTCTCGCCTCATTCAAGTCACGCGGCCGCCGTGACGTGCGCAAGGCCCTACGCAATGAATCATTGACCTTCGCTGACGAGACTGATCGCGCGGAAGAGGTCTTCGATGAGTTGTATGCCATCCTGACCGAAACGGGTGAGCGTGATGGATTCCGAGCGGCACCGAAGGAGACCTATCTGACGATGCTGCGTGCCCTCGGCCCGGAGCATGCCCGGCTTTATGTGGCACGTGAGAATGGTGGCCCGGCGCTGGCATGGGGGCTGCCGGTCCTATGGGAGGATCGCGCGATCTACTACTATGCCGCATCCTCGCATCAAGCTCGGCGGATGCTTGCCGCCGACGCCCTGCTATACAAAGAGGCATGCTGGTTGCACGAGCTCGGTGTGCGCACTTTTGACCTCATGGGCATCGACTCCGAGCGGGCGCCTGAGCTGGCGGGTGTGCGCATGTTTAAGTCCAAGTTTACGCAGGGCGAGCCGGTGGAGGTTGCCGGCGCGTGGGACGTGCCCGTGCGGCCGCGCCTCTATGCCGCATTAGTGCACGCGCTGAACGCCAAGCACACGTTAAGCGCCTTGCCTGAGAAGGCTCAAGGCCTCGCGGGGAAAGCGCGCGGGGGTATGCAAGCTCTGGTGGCTAAGGTCCGCGCGGAAGGGGGCGCGGTACGGGAAGAACACGCCGCCGGTGCTGCTGGCTCCGACGGCGCGGCGAAGGCCGTGGCAGATGTGCAGCCGGTAGCTACGCCGGGCGCGAAGACCGCCGACGCTGCTGGCGCGACCAACATTGCTGGCGTCAGCGATACTGCTGGTACGGCGGGTTCCAGTGCGACAGCGGACGATAACGAGCGGTGAGGCCTTCTCCTTCAAAATTGGGCGGCCTCCCGCGTGGGCTTCTTATAAGCGGCCTACTAGCCACCGCTCTGACACTGTTCTCGATGTTCTTTGGTGCCGGGAATCTGATTTTCCCGCCCATGCTTGGCGCGCAGGCGGGGGCGAACTTCCCGGCGGCCATTGCGGGATTCCTCATCGGTGCCGTGCTGCTACCGGTTGCCTCGGTAATCGCCGTCGCCGTTTCGGGTACCGATGCGCGCGACGTCGCCAGCCGTGCCGGGACGAAGTTTGGTGCGGCATTCGCGGTTCTGTGCTATCTCTCCATCGGAGCTTTCTATGGATTGCCTCGTACGGGAGCGGTTAGCTTCTCCACCGCCATTCAGCCGCTGACAGGTTGGAGTTCTGGTGGCGCCGCCGTCGGCTTCAACGCCGCGTTCTTCGCCGTCGCCGTCGTACTGGCATATAACCCGCGCCAGGTCGTTAATAGGTTGGGCAAAGCGCTGACTCCCGTTCTGCTCGTGCTTCTGGTACTGCTGGTATGGCGTTCCGTCAGTGGCAACGCCACAGATCGCGAGGCGGAGCAGGCGGCCGCCGACGTCGTCACCGGTGCGTACGCTTCGCATCCGCTGTCGGCCGGGCTGCTGGAAGGCTACATGACCATGGATTCGGTGGCAGCGCTGGCCTTCGGCATTATCGTCGTGTCCTCTCTGAAGTACCGGGGTGTGCGTGAGGGGCGGCCGGTTGTTTATGGCGCGGCGATTGCTGCGACCATTGCCGGAGCTTTACTTGCATTCATCTATCTGGGGCTCGGCTTGATCGGCCGGACAATACCGAACTCCGGCACGTATAACAATGGTGCTGCCTTGCTTTCCGACGCCGCGGGCTACGCTCTCGGTCGCCCGGGCCGGGTTGTCTTAGGCCTCATTGTGGTCCTCGCTTGCCTCACGACGGCTGTGGGCCTACTTGCAGCGTCTGGGCAGTTCTTTCACCGCCTTGTTCCGCAGGTCTCGTATCACGTATGGGTGCTTATCTTTGGTGCCACTTCCTTCGGGGTGGCGAGCCTCGGTTTGCGCACCGTTTTACGCGTGGCGGCGCCCTTGATCGCCTTCCTTTACCCGGTGGCGATCACGGTGGTTGTTGTGACGTTGCTGGATGCGCTGCTGCGCGCCGTCCTGCCCGGATACCGTCGGCTGCAGTGGGGATTCACCCTACCGGTGTGGGCGGCGGCCATCTGGTCCGCCCTCGTGCTACTGGAGGGCTTTAGCTGGGGGAATCCGCTAGTGGCGCCGCTGGTAAATTGGGTGCCGCTGGCAAGTGCGGGCCTCGGTTGGATTCTGCCGGTATGCCTGGCTTTGCTTGGCGGAATGATCGCCGATGCTGTTGTCGGTCGCAGTGTGATCCGGGGCGATAATCGGCAGGGCAAGCTACTGCGTCCGTCACAGGGCTAAGTGAAATGTGAGTCGCCCAGGCCAAGTGAAATGTGAATTGCGGGGTCAAGTGAAACGTGCGTTGCGAGGCTTGGTGATACGCGCGTTGCTAGGCTGATCAAAACGTGAAATGCAGGCCTAGATGAAGTGTGAATTTGTACGGTCAGGCGAAATGTGCGTTGCGGGGCCAGGCGATACGTGAATGGTCCAGGTACAGGCTGCGTGACACGCTTTAGTGCAGCGTGACTCACGCGGGTAAGCGCAGCACCGGTCGCGAGGCTAAGCGCAGTACCGACCACAAGGCCAAGCGCCGAAGCGGTGTGCCGACAGAGCCACGATGACCATTCCCAGCTGACTTTCGGTCAAGTGCTTGGTGTTGCACAGTTTACTAGCGGAGAGTGACGGTGCCTCTGAACTGAGGCCATTACGTCCGGCACAAGAGCGGAGGGCAGGTCAAAAGCGATGGTCGCGCAGACTGGTGGGATCGGCTTCGGGCACAGACGCGGATAGTGCGGGAAGTACCCCCGATAGTGGCGGCTGCCAGACGGGAGGAGCGTGAGGTATAAGGTGCTGGCAGGCGCAGCATTCTGCGCCTGCACGGCGGATTGCGCAGTTGCAGTGCACTTGGGTGGGCGCCGCGTGGGCAGACCGGCCTCATCGTGGCTACTTGTTCGTATTGCGACCTAATTGCCTGCTTGGCCGTATCGCTGGCTGTGAAATCAGACTGTTGTTGTTCTGCGGCAGGCAGCCGTCGATAGGGTTTTAACCCCGGTGCGGATGATCAAGGAGAGGGATGGTGAACAAGTGAAACGGAAAAGACTGCCCGTGCGTCTCACGGCGCTTGTGATGGCGGGAAGCACAGCTTTCGCATTATCCGGGTGTACCGGATCCAGCGATACGGACTCCACCACTACGGCCACGGCGTCGTCGTCGATGGACTATTCGGCGCTCGGCATTGATGAAACTGCCTGGCAGTATGACGAAGCCAATGATGTCTACTACCAGATCGGTGTCAGCTACGTGCTGACGCCGCAGGCCGCTGACTATGAGACGCTCGGCATTTACGTGCCCGGTGCCTATATGGACGCCACGGATAACGGAGACGGCACCTATACTGCGAGCATTAGATCAGACGGTGCAGTCGGCGATTTCACGGCGACGACGGCGCCGATCATTTTCCCGGTGAATACACCGGGCTATGCAGCGCAGAGTGCGCCACTAGAGTACAACTACGACAGCATCTCCGAGTATATGGAGGCTGGGTTCATCTACGTATGGCCCGGCCTGCGAGGCCGGGACTCCAACACCGATGACTACACTGGCAATGCTCCGTGGGGTGTCACCGACCTGAAGGCAGCTGTGCGCTACGTGCGCTACAACAGCGATAGTCTGCCCGGTAACTCGGAAGCTGTGTACGTCTTCGGGCATAGTGGTGGTGCGCAAAGTGCCGTCATGGGAGCATCCGGCGATTCCGAGCTGTACACTCCCTACCTCAACGAGCTTGGCGCCGCCATGAACGATGCTGATGGAAACGCGATCTCCGACGCCGTCGCCGGTGTTATGGCCTGGTGTCCGATCACCAACCTTGATGCAGCGGACGCCGCCTACGAGTGGAACATGGGGCAATTCTCGAATTCAGGTACGCGGGCCGAAGGTACCTGGACCGCAGCCTATTCCAGCGACTTAGCCGAGGCTTACGCGCAATACATCAACGGACTCGGTCTGACCGACGAAGACGGTAATGTGCTCATGCTGGACGAGTCCAACGAAGGCATCTACCTTTCCGGCACGTATTATGACTACCTGGTCTCGACGATTGAGGGATCGCTGAACGACTTCTTGGCCGAGACCGAGTTCCCGTACACGCCGTCTAGTAGCGAGATGGCGGGTATGGATGCGGGTGGTCCGCCCTCCGATGGCGAGGATTCGGGGAGTATACCCTCTGGCGGCGCCTCTTCTGATGGCGCTTCCTCCGATAGTCCACCTTCCGAAGATCTTCCCGACGACGCCAGCGGCGCCCCGGACGGTTCGAGCAGTGGGCCGAGCGGCGATGGGGGAGCTCCTAGTGGTGGCGCACCCGGCGGTGGCAACTCAACGGAGGATGCCACCACCTATGAGACGGTGCAAGACTATATTGATGCGCTGAACGCGGACGGTGAATGGGTGAGTTATGACGCCGATACCAATACCGCGACGGTGACAAGCCTGGAAGGCTTTATCACCAGCCAGAAGAATGCATCGAAGGATGTCGGCGCTTTTGACGGTGTTGACGCTTCCGCCACCGAGAATGTGGTGATGGGCTCCGGTGCAGATGGTCTGCACTTCGATACCATCGCCCGTGATCTGATTACTGAAAATGAAGAAGAGTATTCCTCGTACTCCGACTGGAGCGTGGATTACGCGGGGATCAGTATGACTCGGACTTTGAGACAACCGACTCGCTCGGCATTGATGTTGCGACACGCATGAATATGTACAACCCGATGTACTACCTGAATAGTAGTTACGACGGGTACCAGAGTTCCGAAGTTGCGCAGAACTGGCGTATCCGCACCGGCATTGCGCAGGGAGATACCGCAAATGCCACCGAGGTGAATCTGGCGCTCGCGCTGGAGAACTATGGGGTGGAGAACCTGGACTTCGCGACCATCTGGGGGCAGGGCCACACCATGGCGGAGCTGAATGGAAATGGCACCACGAACTTCATCCAGTGGGTGACTGAGAATGAGACAGGCGCCTAAGAGGTAGGTGCTAGAACTCGTTCATGGCACAATGCGCTGCCCGAGGTGACATGCCCCGGGCAGCGCATTGCATCAGCAGCTGTATTGCGGTGGTAACGAGCGTAGGGTAGGGAGGGGGAACGGGATACATGCAGCTCCGCGTGGAAACTGGTTTTTGCCGTTCGCGGCGAAGAACCGGGGAGCACGCAAAAGCTCGGCGGCTTTCGGCGTAGTTACCTCCGTCACTCCTACGGCAAGCGATCTCATTTGTTCCAAGCTCACTCCCGTGGCAAGCGGTCGCGCTGCGCGTAGGCCATGAAGCCGGTAACAACGACGACGACGATTGCGCCTAGCGCTATCGCAAACACCGTGCCGAAGCCTCCCCAGTGCTCAGCGACATATGGCCAGACAACATTTCCAGCGGCCCCGCCCAATGTTACTGCGACGGAAATCCGGGCGTAGAACACCGGATAGTTCTTTCCGGCACCGAATATGCGACGAGCAACCATCGGGCAAAGCACGAGCACTCCGGCAATGAAGAAACCAAAGATAAGGCTGCCGATCGGAAGCAAGATCGTCGAGGGGAACTGCCACACGAAGATGATTCCGAGTGCCCCGGCACCAGAAAGAACGGCAATGGCACGGCTGACGGATAGGTCGGAGAAGAATCCGAGGCCTATCTTGCCGATGGCGTTGCCTGCCTGCGCCACGGCAGCAAGCGTCGCGCCTGCGATGAACGCCTTTGTCGCAAGTCCCGAATCAGCCTGTTCATTGATCCAGCTGACATACCTCGGGAAATAGCCGGGGATCTGGCAGACGAGGTTGACGAAGAAGCCGAACACGATAACGATCCAGAACACGCTCGAGCGCATGCCGACCGATGGTCTGACGGAGGTGGGTTCTGCGACATTGCCATCGCTTGAATTGCGCGCCGCCTCGGCAGTGCCATAAGGCAGAAGGCCGCGTTCGGACGGATTGGAACGCACGCAGATAAGAATCACCGGAATCGTGACAACGAAAGTGATGATGGCAAAGACAAGGTAGGCGGTCCGCCATCCGTGCGTGGCAATGATCTTCTGAGCTAATGGCAGGAACAGTACTCCGCCAAGGCCCGTGAAGGCCGTACAGAAGCCAATAATGACGCCCACATGGGTCTTGAACCAGCGATTGACCAAGGTGGCGGTTGCCATGCCGAGCAGAACGATGTTCGAGAGTCCTGCGAGGAAACCGCCGACCCAGAACATCCAGGGACCTTGGGAGATGGAGAACAAGGCAAAGATGGTAGCTTCGAGAGTGGCTCCTGCGAGCAGGAGAGGACGGATGTCATATCGCGCGATTAGGCTACCCATCAGGGGAGAGAAAATCGCACACGAGATCAGCATGAATGACATCCACACGCTAATACTTGCTATCTCGACATTGAACTCGTTGGCAATTGGCTCGTAGAACACAGACGCGGAACTGATGAGAATCGCCGAAGGCACGCCGCACATCGTGCAGCAGGCGATGATGATGGGGAGATAGCTGGCGAAGCCCTTCTCCGTCAGCTGTTGGTCAGTTGTGGCTTGAGACATGATTACTTCCTTGGATCACGTGGAATGTGGAGGGACATGGGGATATGTAGTGTGGGGTGTGCGCCGTATGTCGTGCGTGGTCATAGCAGGCTCAGTCCTCGATCAAACGTGGGTCGGGTGGTAGAGGAGTGCGGGTGCGCGGTCCGTCCCATAGAACTGTGTCGATGAAGTCGATGATCCGATCCACGACCTTGTCGGTCTTCATTGAGGGATGTCCGTGCCCAGCGCCGCTGAACGATTCCAGCTTTGCACGTTTTTCGTGGCAGGTTTCGTTGACCTTGTTGGTCATAGCGGCCGATTGCGAAAACGGTACGACGACGTCCTCGGTTCCGTGCATGAAATATGCCGGTGGGAAGCTCTCTGTTACGAAGTGAATGGGGCTGCCATATGCTGCGGCTTCGGGGTTTCGCGAGCATTTGAATCCCATGACGAGGTTATGTGGGAAAGCCATGCCTTCGGCGGCGATATCGACTGCGCTGAGTGCTGATCCGGGAGTCACATCGGCGACGGCGGATTCCGGCAGTACGTTGCACAGGTCCACCTGGTACATGTCACTGGGCGCATAGAGGTTAATGAGACCTTGGACTGCGTCGGATTGTTCTGCGTTTCCAAGGTGCTCGCCGCGCTGGATATTGCGCCCGCCCAGTGCAGCTACCATGTTGAGGATATGACCACCAGCGGAGTTCCCCCAGGCGACGATTTTGTCGGTCTTGAGCTGGTACTCGGGCCCGTGCGCACGTAACCAACGGATGGCGGCGCGCACGTCGAACAGTGGCGCGGGCCAGGTGACCTGCGGCGCCAGCCGATACTCGATGCAGGCGACGGCGTAGCCCTGGGAAGGGAGCTTGAACACGCCGGGCATTGTGTTCTCGCGTTTATCGCCGCTGACCCAGCCACCGCCGTGCACGAAGATGACGAGAGGGAAGGGGCCCTCGCCGTCGTCGGGGAGCCAGATGTCGAGTACTTGGCGTGGGTCCTCACTGGCATATGGCACGTCGAGCCAGTGTCGGGAGAATTGCGCGGGATCAATCTGACGGAATGGCCCTGCCATTGTTGTCCTTTCATTCGGCGTCATTGTCGGTTGCTCCAACCATACGTGCTAGTAAAGGGTAATTCTAGGCTTAACGAACTAGATACTACAGTGCTGGAAGTGAGGTATGTCACTGCGCAAGAGGTAGGACATGCCGTTCGTAGCCGGAGGGTTATGCGCGGGCGGAGAGTAGTGCGGGCTGGCAGGGCGTTGCGAGTTGGGCGCCTGGTTGCAAGTGGAAGCATGGGTGCGAAAACGGGAGTGTTACACGAGGGAGACTAGTTCAGGACTGGGAGGGCGTTGTGAGTGTCGAGAATGGTTATGAGCTGGCGGGGCGTGGTGGAGGTGGGGACGTGGCGTGAATGTGGAGAGTGGTTATGGGCTGGCAGTGATCGGTCAGTGCGTGGTGGAATTAGAAGGGTGGCGCGGAGTTTGGGGTGTGTTGGGGCTGGGAGAGTGGTGCGGACCTGTGAGGCTACTGCGTGTTGGGAGTGTGGTTGAAGGCGGGAGCGAGTGGCGAGTTGGCGGAGCGACGTCGTCGGGACGGACGACCGGTTCGAGTTAGAGGCACAATCTGTGGCACAGCGGGGTAATTGCGGTCGATAACGGGTGTATGAAAATGCTCGGAATACCAAGGGAAAGGCATTACGGTAAGGCTCGGAATACTAAGGGGTGCTCGATGACTGATAGGCTCAGGCCATGACGGGAACAGATCGGACGTTCCCTGCTGACAATGCCCAGTACTTCGCCGACAATCGGGCCAACTGGGATGATCGCGCTGCCCTGCACTAATCTAGCGGCTACGGGATTGATGCCCTGTTAGCATCCCCGACGGCGATCTCTGTTGACATTGCCCCGGATCGGGAACGTCTTGGCGACTTGAGCGGACTGGATGTGGCTCACCTGCAGTGCCATCTCGGCGCAGACACCGTGAGCTTGGCGCGTATGGGTGCTCGCCGCGTTGTTGGGCTGGATTTGTCGGGCGAATCCTTGCGCCGCGCCCGTTCCATTGCCGAGCGTGCCGGTGTCGATATCGAATTCATTCAGGCCAACGTCTATGACTCAAGGCAAGTGATCACAGGGGACTTTGACCTCGTCTACACATCCCTTGGCGTTCTGTGTTGGCTTCCGGACATTATGGCTTGGGCGAAGGTCGTCGCCTCATTGCTGAGGCACGGCGGCCGACTAGTGTTGCGCGATGACCACCCGGTTTTCCAGGCTGTGGGTGATGATACCGCTCGTGGCCTTACTCTCCATGCGCCATACTTTCAACGCCGCTTCCCCATTACTTGGGAGGACAGTGGGTCGTATGTTCAGGCCGATTCCGGCTTACCCGCTATCTCCCATACTGTGAGTCACCAGTGGAATCACGGGGTTGGTGAGATCCTCACCGCGCTGCTCGAAGCTGGCATGCTCATCGATGAGGTTACGGAGACGCGCTACTCCGCGTGGTGCCGCTGGCCCGAGATGATGGAGCCCTGTGCAGAAGGCTACCGTTTTATTGATGCGGAGCTACGTGATCGTCTTCCGCTGCAGCTTGCCGTCGTCGCCCATAGAGCGCGTTGATCCGGTGAGCCCAGCGGGACGGTTCTGCGCGGCGGATATCACTCTTGCTCACCGGAAGGCAGCTTGCGCCGAACGGGCACTGCTTTTCGCTCGGGCCGTGGCTTGTGGCGAGCAGGCCGTGACCTGCCTTCGCCCAAAGACCGCCCTACACTTCAGTATCAAACGCTTCAATCAGGTCGTAGCCTGACGCTACTAACGCCACATGCTCGGCTAAATCGGGCGGCAAATGTTTCCGCTGACTCTCGCGCGTAATGCAGGTGGGAGAGCCGGGCGCGATTATCACCCAGTTGGCAGCTCGTGCCGCTTCGACCAGCAGGTCGCAGACCCGATCACCGCCGAAACGCTCTGCAGTCATGGAATCTTCGAAAAGGCCAATGGTTGCTTTTATTTCCGGACCCTTCAAATGCAGGTGGAGGTGGTTCGTGGCGTTTACGAGTTCTTCTTCCACGTTGTAGGGGTCTTCTGGTGAGGGCAGTCTAGGAGTGCGGGGCTGTGGGTCCTCTTCCACGATGTAGGGGCGTAGGACTTCGTAAGCATCGGCTTTGCCATCCCCACGCACCTCGCCGTTGTGGAAGCCACCGGCAACAATCATGAAGGACACAAGTTGCATCATATCGCTCTGTGCTGCATGCCGCGGCGTGGGGAGACGCCCACCTGGCCCCGAAGCAGAAGGAGAAGCCGGTGCGTTCCGCCGCGGCGTGGGGAGACGGGTGGTAGGAGGGGGTGGGATGGGAGAAGATGGAATGGGGGAGTCAGGCGCGGCCTTGAGGGTGGAGAAGTGGAGGTTTTTTCAAGAAGTGTCGCGAAAAGACCTCCACTTCTTGCTGGGCCCTCCATTTCTTGGCGCCCAGCGCACCCAAGTGCACCGTGCGCGCTGGTAGCGCGGAACCTTCTCATCATGTTCGACGACGACTACGCTATCGCCCACGCGCGCGCTGGTAGCGCGTTTTGACTTCGTAACTGAGGAAGAGCGCCAACAGCCAGACAGGCCCAACCACCACGGCCACCTGATGGTCGGGAAGCACCGCCATAAGCACGGCGACCGCGCCCAACATGGTCAACGCGAAGGCGGTTGCCAACCGCCCTCCGGGCAGCTTGAAGCGCAACTGAGCCACCTCTTTCGGGGTGAGCGACTGCCGGAACTTGAGCTGGGTGATGAGGATCATGGCCCAGTTGATAAGCGCGGAGGCAAGCGCAGTGGACATGAGAACAGGGAACGCGGTGTCCGGTTGTGCGAAGGCAAGGATCACCGCGCCCACGGTTACCACGGAGGAAACGAGAACGCCGAGAAGCGGGACGCCTCGTCCCGATAGTTGGCGGAAAGAACGTGGTGCATTACCCTGCCAGGACAGCGAGTACAACATGCGGCCATTGGAGTACAGCGCCGAGTTGTACACGGAAAGCGCGGCCGTTAGCACTACCAGATTGAGAATATGCGCGGCTACGCCAATCCCCACGGAATCGAAGATCTGCACGAAAGGACTCAGTTTCCCGTCGATGCGATTCCAGGGGACGACCGCCATGATAACGAGGAGCGCACCGATATAGAAAATGAGGATTCGATAGACAACCTGGTTGATAGCACGGGGAATGGAACGTTGTGGATCGTCCGCCTCGCCAGCGGTAATGCCAATGAGCTCAATGCCACCGAAGGAGAACATCACCACCGCCAGAGATTTCGCCATGCCGCTCACGCCATGAGGGAAGAAACCGCCTTCGTTCCACAGGTGGGAGAAACTGGGGGCCGGCAGGCCTGCGCCGGGATTCGTCCCCATGATGATGACGACGATACCCAGCACGATCATGCCGATAATCGCAATGACCTTGATAAGGGCGAACCAGAACTCGAACTCCCCGAAGGCTCGCACGCCGACAATGTTGACAAAGGTAATGATGAGGAGAACAAGCGCAGCCGTCAACCAGCGCGGGACGGTGGGGAACCAGTAGTTGATATAGACGCCAACAACAGACAACTCAACCATCGAGACGGCGACGTAGTTGAACCAGTAGTTCCAACCGGAGATGAATCCGGCGCGCGGACTCCAATACCGATAGGCATAGGCGCTGAACGCGCCAGAGGTGGGGGACTGCACGGACATTTCGCCCATCGCCCGCACGACGAAGAAAATCGTTACCCCGCCCAGCAAGTAGGCAAGCAGAATCGAAGGACCCGCGAGAGTAATCGCATCAGCTGAACCATAGAACAGCCCGGTGCCAATGGCTCCTCCCAGAGCAATCATCTGGATGTGACGGTTGCTCAGCGCGCGGCGCAAGGCGGGCTCGGCAGAGCTTCCGACTTCGCGAGCATCTACTGCGCGCGTGGATGCCGCAGAGTCGCCTCCCGCAGCTTTCGGAGTAGTCATGGCAGTTTCTCCTCCCGGTCTGGACTACCAGTCTGCCAGTTCCGTACGTCGCGATAACAACATGCCCGGCTTGCGGCGGGAACCCTTCGGGTGTCCGTAGAGCAGTACGCGTCCCGCCCGCGTGCACTGGGTAGAACCGACGGCGCCTATAGCTGTGACCTTCGCCAATGAACCCCACCCGCCTGCATAGGTATCGCACCACGACGGCGTCGCCCGCTGGAACTTCAGTCGTGCTCTTTCTCGTCCGAGTCAAGGCATCCCGCACTCGCCCTAAACCAAGCAGTACGGCAAGTCAGATCACCAGTTGCGGTAGATCCTCGGTGATGACCTGTTCGTAGTAGTCGTCCGGGTCGAGCCGCCGTAGTTCTTCCATCAGGCAGTCCTGCACGGAGCGTGTCGGTAGGTTGACATCTGCGGTCTCCAAGCCGGGCCGGTCGAGTTGTGCAACGGCAGAATCAGCCCGGCGGCTCAGAGTGACCCGGGTTCCGTCGTCGAACTCAAAACTCACTGCGGTGATGGTTTCCGCCTCAGTGTGGGTCTCCCGGACTGTCTCCACTCCGAGTTGTCTGCCCAGCCACGCAGCCATCAGGAAGGAAGAAGGATGGGTGGCGTGCCCCCGCACAACGACTCGTACCGGCATGTGATCGAGTTGCTCGACGACGGCAGCTAGCAATGCACGCCATAGCGTTACACCCGCCCAGCTCAAATCGGTGTCTCCCGCCGTGTACACCTCGGCAAGGTGGAGCAGCGCCTGGACGGCATCATCCGTGGTGCGCGAGTCGGTAATACGCCGAGTGGCGATCTTCCCCAACGGGTGCTCGCCCGGGTTATCCGGCGGGGTATCCGGCCAGTAGGTTACCACCGGAGTATCCGATAGGAGCAGTGGCATGACTAAAGAGTCCAGGTCGCTGGCTGCCTCTCCGCGCGGTTCGAGTACCACGACATCAGACGGTCCGGCAGACTCTCCAATACGTACCTGCGCGTTAAGACGTGCCGGGGTGTCACGCTGCTCGGTATCGACGACGACGATCACGCGGCACGGGTGCTCCCGTGAGACGGCGTCGGAAATCTCAATGGCACGATCAACATCGATTAAATCCGGCACCACGATGATCAGGGTCAAAACCCTGCCAAGGGCGGCGGAGCCGCGGTCGGAACGCATCTCGACGATACGTTGGGCTACCTCCGACGTCGTCGTGTTTTTCAAAGTGATAATCACGGTATCCTCCACGTACGTCCATCGCGGGCCAGCATGTCATGCGCCGAATCGGGCCCCCAGGAGCCTGGCTTATACGGCTCGGGAGCACTGCGCTCGGCCCAATACCGCAGCACCGGGTCCAGAATCTGCCAAGAAAGCTCCACCTCCCGCTGATGCGGGAAAAGCGGCGCAGAACCCACGAGGGCATCAAGAATCAGCCGCTCGTATGCCTCCGGGGAATCCTCAGTGAAGGCGTGCCCGTAGTTGAAGTCCATGGTGACATCCCGCACTTGCATTTCTGTGCCGGGAACCTTTGCACCAAACTTAATCGTCATGCCCTCGTCTGGTTGGACGCGGATCACCAGAACGTTCTGCCCGGACTCGGCAACGTCGGAGTTCTCAAAAGGCACATGGGCCGCGCGTTTGAAAACGACGGCGATCTCCGTAACACGCTTGCCGAGCCTTTTCCCGGTTCGCAGGTAGAAGGGGACGCCCGCCCAGCGTCGCGTGTCAACGAATAGTTTCAGTGCCGCATAGGTCTCCGTATGCGACTCGGCGGGGATACCATCCTCGTCCAGAAAACCTTTTACCTCGGCGCCTCCCTGCCAGCCGGCGGCATACTGACCATGGGCGGTGGTGGAGGCCAGATCTTCGGGCAGGCGAAGTGCGGAGAGGATCTTCTCTTTCTCCGCTCGAAGCGATTCGGGGGTAAATCGCACCGGCTCTTCCATGGCAGTCAGTGCCAGGAGCTGCAAAAGATGATTCTGGATGACGTCGCGCGCCGCTCCGATGCCGTCGTAATATCCGGCGCGGGTGCCAATGCCGATCTCTTCCGCCATGGTGATCTGGACGTGGTCAACATAGTTGGCCTTCCAGAGGGGTTCGAACATGGTGTTAGCGAAGCGGATCGCGAGGATATTCTGGACGGTTTCTTTGCCGAGATAGTGATCGATACGGAATACATCTGATTCGTCGAAGGCTTTTCCGACGACGTCGGAGAGTTCGCGGGCCGAGGCAAGATCCTGGCCGAAGGGCTTTTCGATGATGACACGGCGCCACGCATTTCCCTCGCGCTGGTTGAGCCCGTTATCAGCGAGATTCTGGCAGACCACGGGGAACCATCGCGGCGGGATGGACAGATAAAAGGCATGGTTGCCACCTGTACCGCGGGACTGATCAAGTTCGGCAACCGTCTCGGCCAGGCGTTTGTAGGCGTCTGGATCGTCAAAGGAACCGGAGACGAAGCGCAGGCCGGATGCCAACTGCTGCCAGGTGCGCTCGTTGAAGTCGGTACGTGAGTAGTTCTCAATCGAGCTGCGGACGAACTCCTCGAAATCCTCTCGGTCCCAGTCGCGCCGTGCAAAGCCGGTCAGGGCAAAGGCAGGGCTGAGAAGCCCGCGGTTCGTGAGGTCGTAGATGGCAGGGAGGAGTTTCTTACGTGCTAGGTCGCCTGTGATGCCGAAAAGAACGAGTCCACACGGTGGGGCCATATGAGGAAGCCGCCTGTCGCGTGGGTCGTGTAAGTCAGGGGTGGGAGATTCTGATTCCACCAAGTTCCTTCCGTGGGTCTACATTCCGTTGGTTTACACGCCAGGTGCTAAACCGTATCGACGCGCCCGGTAAACACATGGTTATGGCCGCCACGTGTTTTATGACGGGCACATACGCATTTGGTCACGTATGAGTATAGACATCACCCACGACCGGTCTAGTCGTGGCGGCACCTGCCGATAATCAAAGGGTTTGCGCGGTTGCGTGAAGCACGCGCCAGCGGCGATGACAATACGTGGACGCCAATGAATGCGGATGCTGCCGAGGCGGCTAGTGCAGTCAACCGGGGGCGGTGCGGAAGTAGCAGGGCCTAATTCACGGCGTGCCGCGTTCTCCAGTTTCCGTCGTATGTTCCCGCCCGATAACGTGCACCGGTTGTCCCGATGGTGGGCCACGCGGTCCAGCACCTACCGCGTATCGGGTCGCCCCGATAACGTGCACCGGTTGTCCCGATGGTGGGCCGCGTTCCCTGGTCCCGGTGGCGTGCTCTAGGTCTGGTTGTGTGGCCCGGCAGGGTGGATGCAGGTGTCAGTCGTCGAGAAGTTCGCGCAGTACTTCCTCGGTGGCGGCAGTTTGTGCCTCCCGTGCCTCGCGGTGCCCTCGCTGAACGAGCGCCGTCACCGAACCGATTAGCCCACCCCAGATGATGAGAATTGATACCAGCATGCAGACGATTGCTTCGGGAGCCATGTCATTTCACCTCCGGGTCGTGCGTGTTTGAGGTGTCGGATAGTGCTTGCGCGGTGTTGGAGTCAAAGGATGGTGCGACGTCGGGAACATGTGTTGCCGGATCAGTTCGTACTGCCGGAGCGGTAGCCGCGGTTGCAAGCTCTCCTGGTGCGGCGTCGTCGTGAGATCCGGTACGAGTAGCGGTGCCGGATGAGGTCTGCGTGGCGATGCGTGCCTCTTCGCCCGAGCCTGCGCGCCGGGTCCTCTTCCTATCGCTGAGCTCTAAAGGCACGAAGTCGTCGACGGGTGTGCGCCAGGGAAGTAGTGTTAACACCGCCACCAACACTGCGCCCACGAAAAGCGTGCCCCAGCCAAGTACAAGCTCGAAACTGGGCGAATAAGCGTAACCGTCATGCACATAGGACCAGGCAGTCTGAACAAACATGTATCCGAGCAATATCGGTACGACGACGGAGACCAGAACCCTCCACCAAGCGCCAATCAGATTCGTCTCCGAGACGTGATCGAGATGCCGTTGCAGGGTACGGGTGCGCCGCAACACGACGCCGACGCCAACACACATGATGATGGCCGAGCCAACCACGCCAATGTTGTTGATGAAGGCGTCAACGATATCGAGATTGTATTCTCCCGATGCGGTGCCAAAGAGGAGAAACGACAGCGCGGCCGCCGGAAGGCTCACGACAACCGTTGCCACCGGTGTGGTCAGATTGAATTTCTCCGCGATGGCGGGAGAAACGACCTGGATAATTGAGATAAAGGAGGTCATGCCCGCCATTGAGAAGGAGGCGAAGAAGAGCACGCCGAAGACGGCTCCGCCTGGCATCTGCGAGATCACGGTTGGGAAAGTGATGAAGGATAGAGAGATGCCGCTAATGCCGGCGTCGGCCAGGTTGGTGCCCTGTGCCTGCATCATGAAGCCGAGGGTTGCGAACACGCCGATGCCGGCCAGAATCTCGAAGGAGGAATTGGCGAAGGCAGCAACCAAACCAGTACCTACCAGGTTGGAGCGTTTGCGCAGGTAGCTGGCGTAGGTCAGCATGATGCCGAAGCCGACTGACAAGGAGAAGAATATCTGCCCGAAGGCGGCCATCCACACTCGGTAATCCGTCAGCGAGGACCAGCGCGGGGTGAATAGGGCATTGAGTCCGTCCATGGCACCCGGCAGGAAGAGGGCTCGGATCACCAGAGCGACGAACATGACGACCAGGATGGGCATGAAGAAACGGTTGGCGCGTTCCACGCCGCGGGTCACGCCCAGTCCGATAACGACGATGCCGAAGATCCAGACGATTGCCAGCGGAATCGCAACCCCGGCAACCGGAGTGGCGGAGAACACAGGGGTTCCCGACTCCGTCAGCTCGCCAACGCTGATAAAGCGGGTGAAGAATCCTTCGGCGTCGTTCCCCCAAGCCTCGTTGATGGCGAACAGTGTGTAACGTAGCGCCCACGCGACGATAACTGCGTAATAGCTCATAATGATGAAGCAGATGAAGACCTGCCACCATCCCAACCACTCGAAGCGGCGCGCCAGCCGCCGGAAAACTGTGGGCGCGGAGCCGCGGTAGCGGTGCCCCAAGGAATAATCCAGGAAGAGGATGGGAATGCCTACGAAGAGTAGAGCCACAATGTAGGGAATGATGAAGGCGCCGCCACCATTCGTGTAGGCGACGCCCGGAAAACGCCATATATTTCCGAGGCCGACCGCAGAGCCGATGGCAGCCATGAGGAAGCCGAGCTGACTGCTCCATTGTTCGCGGCCGACATCCGCCGCGGCGGACCGTGAAGTGCGTGTAGACATGAGCTCTTTTCGGTAACGCGGCGTGCTTGGGGCACGCGCATACGGGCGTGGATGCGGGCGAAGCCACTGTGGCAACCGTAGCCGGGTGTTGAGCCGACGGTGGTGTGTAGCGGTATTCTGCCCCTACGCTTCGAGCGTGACCCGCGGGATTACCGGGTGCGCGCTCCGTGCCATCCTGCCTGTAGTTCGGAGGGCACATTTGGTCTCGCGCCATATTACGCGTTTTGTAGCCGTGTTGCTGTGAGCTGCATTGCGCTTCTACGGTGCTACCCGAGATTGGCAAACCTGCGGCCCCGGGATCGCAACTGCCCGGATGCCAGGGGCGCGATGCCAGATGTTCCACGCGTGAGGTTCGCGAATCAATGCTCGCGGGCGCGGTCGGATTCCTCACGCAGGATGACGGAGAAATCGTGTTCTCCGAGTCCCGCACGCTGCGCGCGTACCAGCGATTCGAGCGCAGCCGTTGTGGCGGGTAGTGGTTCGTTGGCCGAGTGAAGCATTAGTCGGGCGTCCTTAGCTATGGCATTGGCGCTGAACTGCGCATCGGCCGTATCGCGCTCCAGGGCGAAGTCACGTTTGAATCTTGCCATCCAGCTCAGTGATGTTCCGGCCAGCAGATCCAGCACGCGGTCGGGGGAGAAGCCCTGCGATGCACCTAGACGTATCGCCTCGGCAACTCCCTGCGCGGTCACAGCGAGAGCGAGATTTGCCAGTAGCTTCGCTGTGGCTGCTTCAGCGGCGGTTTCCAGAGGCCTGAGACGCGACGGGTCGGCGTACGCGCTGACGGCGCTGGTAACGAGCTTGCGTGCCTGTGGGTCGGTACCACCCACGTAAACGCCGAGCGTTCCGGCTCGCGCCGGTCCGAGCGTACCGACGACGGGAGTATGTACGTACTTGATGTGGCGATCCTCGGCCCAGTTGGCCGCGGCTGCAGCATCCGCCGGGGAAATGGTGGTGATATCGGCCCAAGTCACACCGGCGGGCAACAGATCTGTTCCGAGAACGACATCCCGAACGGTATCTGGACCGAAGAGGCAGGTCATCACCAGGTCAGCGTTGACGACGGCATCGGCGGGACTGGCGAAGGTGGCGCCGGCGTCCACGACCGGCTCTGCCTTGGCAGCGGTCCGGTTCCATACCCGTAGTTCGTGACCGGCGGCGAGAAGACGCAGTGCCAGTTCGGTTCCCATTCGGCCTGTGCCAAGAAAAGCGATTCGCATATTAGCAGCCTAGGCAATGATCTTGCAGTGAGATAAGCATTTCACGATGCGGAAAGTAGTGTGGTGAAAGATGTAATAAGGGTTTCCATGGCGGGTGTGGCGTGCGCAGGGTGTGGGGCAATTTAGCGGGTGAGCAGCGATGTCTGCGACTCGGTTTTGACGGGCGCGGTGCCGTCTATATGCGTAGTTGATGTGATATAGAGGTGCACGACATGGCCTGAATGTGACTAAGCAGACGTCAGGTTGGCGAGGCCGGATGCAGCGGGTGGCGATATCGACATTGCCTCCTTCGCCCTGGATTTCACTCGCGCACGCCCGGCAGCACGAAGTGTGATCCTGGTACAGATGGTGCCCGTGAGCGGCCAAATCTATCCCGGCAAAGGGAAGGTCGTTGGCCGGTGTGGAGCGGCTGTTGCTGTGATGGCCCAATAGGGTCGGACTACGAGTGGTGGTGCCGAGTTGTAGGTGTGCAGCTGCTACCGAGTTCATAGGTGCGCCGTCGTGTCGAGTCATAAGCGCGCATATAGTACCGAGTCATAGGTGCAGGTAGACCAGGTGATCGGTACGAGGCGCTGGCACCACCGATACGCCGGTGTGCGAGTGGGGATCTACTTGAGGCGAGACGCCGGGCCCGCAATCCGCATACCGGTGGCGAAATGTTAGCTGGGCAGCAAGCTATCGCCCCTTGTGGAAGGGCGACTGTGGCCGCTGCCAGTTCTGTCGCTGCTGGGGTGTGCCGGGCTGGCCCCATGCGTTGGAACCGGGTTGCGCTTGCGTTGGAAAGCTCTGCGCGGCACCGGGCTTCCCCTGCAGGGAAGCCGCATTGGCCGCTCCCGGCACGGTGCTAGCCGACTCCGCTTGCTGCGCAGGTGCAACATAGGGTTGTTGTGCCGTGTACCTCTGTGGAGCCTGCCCGGCAGATGCGGCCCCGAAGCCCTGCGTAGGAGGCACTTGCGGCTGAACGTGTGGGTTCTGATAGCTTCCGTGCGGTCCAGCGGGCGAGACGTGCCCCTGCAGACCCGCACGATGAACCAGAAAGTTCTGCAGCTCTGCAGGATTGGGCCAGTGCCCGTACTGCTGCGCGAACTCATGCCGGATTTCCAGGGCCGAGACATCGAAGCTTCGTTTGTTAAGCGATAGCGTTGTGCCATCGCTGGACACCACGGTGAGTTGTGGGTTTCCGTACTGGGAGATAACCCTGTAGGTGGTGATATCCGCGTAGCGGATGCGCTTGCGCCGTCCGAATGCAGTCGAGAAGTCGATTGCGTCGTCGCCAACGCTTATCCACCAGTTGCGGTACAGAATGGCAAAGAACAAACCGGTCAGCATCATTGCCAGGCCCGCAATAAACATGCCGATCCAGGCATCGTCACCGTCATTCGCTGCGGTGAGAGCCACCGCTACGAATAGGAGGCCTATCAGCAGGAAGAGGATCCCAATGACAATTATCAGGCGGGGCTGCCGGATACGGCTTGGATCCTTCGCTGAGCGGTTCGGACGGCGACGCGTGAGCATACTGACCATATAGGTGATGCCGACGACGAGTAGGATGATGAGTATTCTGAAGAGGATCTTATCCATCCCCCACCATACAGGGAATGAAAGATTCGCAACAGTACGGGATGTCTGCAGTGCCGACTGCAAACTCGGCAAGACAACAGTAGTGCGCCTGGTAGAGGGGAAAAAGTATGTCGCGACTACGTACCACTGAACCCGCCCGACGGAATTTCCGCGTCGCTTTCCTTGTTGGCCTAATGGCCGGGGTGTTCTCCGCCATTGTGAAGTTTGGCTGGGAAGTTCCCTTTCCGCCGCGCACTCCGGAGCGTAAACGTGCTGGCACTGCCGGGGTATGCCTGGCCTGCTCGGCAGAGGCATGGAATGGAAGGAAGAGATGAATAAATCGACCACGTTACCAAGCGCGACGCGTGAACAACTCTGGGCAATATGGTTCTGGCGGCTACTGATCATGGCTGCTTCTGGCGTGGCGCTGTATTTGATGTACAGCGACGACTTCACACCGGAGGGCATACTCGACCAGACTCTCTACTTCACGACGCTGTCCACACTGATGGTGTTTCTTGTCAGTGCGGGATACGTTCTACGCCCGCTTTTTCTGCATGGCACTGCGCGCAGCAGAATCGAAGGCAATGTTCCTTGGTTGCGCGGAATTGCCACCTGTATGACCGCCTTCACCGGCATTATCTTCTTCTTCCTGCTGGGAGGAGAGTATCCGGACCTGTCCGGCAAGCTTGCGCATGTGGCCTGCCCGCTTATGATGAGCGTCGATTGGCTGTTCGTCGGACGAAATCAAGGGAAACTGCGCATCTGGGTACCCCTGACGTGGATGGCGGTGCTCGTGCCATATTTGTGGGCGTATTCCTGGGATGCGCATCGCGACGGCGAACCCATGTATCACTTTCTGAACCCGCTAGAGCCGGGTTTCTTCAAGTGGTGCGCAATCATGGTTGTTGCCTTTGCTGCGCTCTCCTACGCGGTGTGGGGTATCGGACGACTACGAGGAAGGATTCTGGCCAAGTAGGCGGGTGTGCGGTCCTCGCAGCATCGGTCGGTAACGCGTCGCACGCGGAAGGATACTCAGCGCGGCGCAGAAAAGGCGACTGCCCGCACAGGGAGATAGCATTCCCTGGAACGTGCGACCTATATCGCCATGTGTAACAACTACTGTCCTCGATCATCGCAACAAGTTTTCGGTGCGGCGGTAGGCTTTGTTAGGAACGGGTTGAGGTAGGAGGATCATGCGTATCGCACTGGTGCTTGGTTCGGGCGGCGCTCGCGGTTATGCGCATATCGGCGTGATCGATGAGTTGAAGGACCGAGGACATGAGATCGTCACAATTGCCGGGACTTCCATGGGGGCCGTCATTGGCGGGCTGGAAGCTGCGGGCGGCTTGCCCGGTTTTTCGCAGTGGGCGCAGAGTTTGACCTACTTTTCGATGCTGCGGCAGATGGACGTGACGCTCACTGGCGCCGGCATGGTGAAGGCGGCACGGATCATAGAGAAGATTGACGAGTTCTGCGGGAAAGCTTGTATTGAAGATCTTCCGATCCCCTTCACCGCTGTAGCCACAGACATTACGGCGCGTCGCGAGGTGTGGTTCCAACGCGGCCCACTGTCTTCCGCGATTCGCGCCTCGATGGCACTGCCCGGATTCATCACGCCGGTTATTATGAACGACCACATCCTCGTGGATGGCGGGGTGTATAACCCGGTTCCCGTGGCTCCGACGTTCGCGGTGCCCTCTGACCTCACCGTCGCCGTATCACTGGGTGGGCGGCAGGGGCTACCGGAGCCATCGATGTCCAATGCCGATGCTGCGGATGTGCGTACCGATGCCGAGGTCGAAACTGGTCATTACGACATGGCGGATAAGCATGGCGACGCCGAGCACAGTGGGCAGACTCTCGAAGAGGTGAGTAACCGACTTTCCGAGGTGGAGGGAACTGATGAAGTGGAAGGCCGGATCCCGGAAGATCTCAACGCTGAAATCTCCGGCCCCGAAGGCGTTGTAGATGCGAGGCGGGCGAACGGCTTCAGATACCTGCAAGAGCTGGAACGCATTGCCGAAAGCGGACGCTGGCAGTTACCACGGGAGGTGCTTCGTGAGTTCTCGTCACGTTTCACGGTCCCGCGTGCAGGCGAGAGTGCGGAAGCGACGGCGGAAACCGTAGCAGAGGCACTGGTGGCGCCGTCCACCAGTGAAGTTCTGCACATGTCACTGACCGCCATGCAAGAAATGATTGAGCGCTTCCGCGTGGCTGTGACTCCGGTCAATGTACAGATCACGGTTCCGCGTAGTGCGGCAAGTACTTATGACTTTCACCGTGCGCAAGAGATTATACCGGTCGGTCGCCAGCTCGCTCGGGAGGCCTTTGACGCGGCGGGAATTTAGGCATTACCAGGTGCACCTAAACGCATTGAAGTTCCGGTAGAGCCTGCGTTCGCGTTGGTGTAGTTGCTTGGCCGACGTCTCTAAATCCACGCAGTTCCGGTAAGGCTGCATTGCCTGCAGTGTCTAAGGAAAGACTCTGGGCCCACGTATCAATACGCAGGCCCAGAGTCACATCACGTGGGGTCGATTCGTCCGCAGGGGATCCTGCGAACGGTCTTACGTCACCTCAACCGTTGGTCGCTCAGCAGCAACCGGTTTGAATGTTCTCCTCGTCCTGGCGGGCACGTGCTCGCCAGAATTCGCGTTCCGTCATCGGGGCATGATCGGGATGTTCACGCCGGTGGCGCTGCACGTACCGATCATATGCCGACTCGCCCGTGAAGTCGCGCCACAGAGCGCGCCCATGCCGCAGCGCGCGCTGAAGCTGCCCGGTCTGCATACTCATATCAACCTTCCGATGCAGGAGTAGTGTCGGATCCGGTGCGCGCACCGCCAGGGGCAGAGCCCGCTGCGGCATGGGCGCCGGACGACGAAGCCGTGGTGCCGACGGGCTGTTGGCGCTCGTCGGATTTCAGGCCAGGAATGAGATTCGGGTCCCCTACCACGGCATATTCCGCGACAAGCTTCTTATCCAGCGGCGAGGCGAACAGCGTGGTGGGGGCGAAGAAATTCGACTCCTGGTAGGCGTCCTCCGACGTCGTCGTATCACCACTGCGCAGTGCTTTCACCACACGCAGACACGCACAGACCATCACAAAGGCCACTGCTACCACGAAGACGATTGACAGTGTTCCTTGAATGAAAGTGTTGCGGACAATTGCATGTTGGATATTGATGGCTTCTGGATCCTCCAGTGTTGGTAGCAACTCTCGGGCATCGCGCCACTGCTGCCAATATCCAACCTTGGCGTCGGTGGAGAATATCTTCTGCCAGGAGGCGGTGAAGGTCACCGCCGTGTCGAAAGTCAGCGGGATCAGTGGTATCCATGCCCACTTGGCGTATCCCTTACGTACAACCATCACGGTGACTACGAGCAGGGCAACTGCGGCAATCAGCTGGTTCGCGATACCAAAGAGTGGGTACAGAGTCTGGATGCCGCCGCGCGGATCGGTTACGCCCATCAGGAGCAGCGATCCCCATGCGGCAACCACCACGGCGGTGGATACCCAGGCGCCGATTCGCCAGGAAGGATCGCGGAACTTCGGCATGAGATTACCGAGGGCGTCCGATAGCTGGAAGCGGGCCACACGGGTGACGGCGTCGACCGCGGAGAGAATGAAGAGGGCCTCAAACATAATGGCGAAGTGGTACCAGAAGCCCATCATGCCGCGGCCGCCGCCCACCTGGTGCAAGATATTCGCCATACCCACGGCCAGGGTGGGAGCGCCACCGGTACGGGAGACGATAGAGGGCTCGCCGACGTCGGCAGCCACGGCCTTCAGCGCATCAGCCCCGGTGACCTCCACTTCCTCGCCGTCGACATCGGTTGCCCAGCGCGGAACAATCTGATTGCCGTGCACATCTGTGACTCCCAGATTCTCCATGGCGGCGGCGGTGATTTCCTCACGGTCATCGGTTGTTTGCGTAATAGCCGTGCCAGCAAGCTTATCCACGGTGGCCTCGGAGGTGTTCATGCTGAAGTAGATTCCCTGGTTGAGGGAAACGGCAGCCGCCATGGCCATGATGGCGACGAAGGACTCCATAAGCATGCCGCCGTAGCCGATCATGCGGGCCTGGCTCTCCTTCTGGATCATCTTCGGGCTGGTTCCTGAGGAGACCATGGCGTGCATTCCTGACAGAGCGCCGCAGGCGATGGTTATGAACAAGAACGGGAACAGGGTGCCCGCAAACACCGGGCCATCCGTATTCGAGGCAAACTCGGTCACAGCAGGCATCTGCACCAGCGGGCGCACAATAACGATGCCAAGTGCCAGAATCACAATGGTCCCGACCTTCATAAAGGTCGAGAGGTAGTCGCGTGGGGTGAGGAGGACCCAAACGGGGAGGACGGCGGCGAAGAAACCGTAAATGATCATGGCCCAGACCAGTGCGGTCGGAGACAGATGCAAGTACTTCTGGCCGAAGTCGGATTCTGCAACCCAACGCCCGGCGATAATCACGATAATCAGAAGCGTGCAGCCGGCGATGGAAACCTGGGTGATCTTGCCGGGGGAGATGTAACGTAGCCACAGGCCCATGCCGACGGCAATTGGGATGGTGCAGCCGACGGAGAATACGCCCCAGGGGGAGGCTGCCAGTGCGTTAACACAGACCATGGCTAGTACGGCCAGCACGATCATAAGCATGACAAAAACGATGATGGTAGCGACGGCGCCGCCCACCTTGCCGATTTCGTCCGTTGCCATCTGCCCGAGAGACCGGCCACCGCGGCGCATGGAGAAGAACAGGACGAGCATATCCTGCACTGCTCCCGCGACGCAGACACCGAAGATGATCCACAGCGTGCCGGGCAGGTAGCCCATTTGGGCGGCCAGGACCGGGCCTACAAGCGGGCCGGCTCCCGCGATTGCCGCGAAGTGGTGGCCGTATAGGACGACGCGGTTGGTGGGGTCGAAGTCCTTGCCGTTATTGATGCGCTCGGCCGGAGTGGCGTTGGAATCGTCGGGACGCATGATTCGGCGCTGCACGTACAACGCATAGAAACGGTAGGCGATGGCGTAGGTGCAGATGGCGGTGATAACGAACCAGACGGTGTTCACGCTCTCGCCGCGCACGATGGCCAGCATGGTCCAGCCGAGTACTCCCAGCGCAGTGATTGCGACCCAGAGAATAATCTTCTTGACGGTCCATTTGTTGTGGGGGCGTACGCCAACGGGCACGCCCTCTTTGTTCCTGATAATGAGCTTTTCTTCCTCTTCTGCGTAGGAAGGAAGCTCCTGTGCGGTTGATTCAGACATTGCTCGCTCACCTATTCGGTTAGTCGATATGAACCCGCTGTACCCCTTCTGTGTTGTGTACAGCTGGGTTTAAGTATAAGGAAATCCGTGATTAAGAGCGGGGACCTTGGTGCTCGGACAGGGCTACTGGGCCTTTCAGTGAGCTGTTTGCGGGGCGTTGCGGCAAGGTCGACGGAACTCAGTGAGGCGGCTGCACAGGAGCGCGCGGTGGCCCGCGCGGTGGCCGGAGTGAGGAACGCTTGGTCGCGGCCACCGTGCGGGGAGTTGTCTCAGTGTGTTTGAACGGCGTCGACGGGAGTGGTCGAGTCGACGCCGTCCGTGGTTTCCTCCGAAGCGTCGTCCGCAAACAGGTCCTCGGCGGTTGCGGAGCGGTACTTCTCCTCGTCGAGGATGTGTTCGCGCTTCGCGACGATAACCGGAACCAAGGCCTGACCGGCCACGTTCACCGCGGTGCGGCCCATGTCGAGGATCGGGTCGATCGCCAGCAACAGGCCCACGCCCTCCAGGGGTAGTCCGAGGGTAGACAGCGTTAGTGTCAGCATGACTGTCGCTCCGGTGACACCCGCGGTGGCGGCTGAACCCACCACGGAAACGAAGGCGATTAGCAGGTAGTCGGTGATCGAGAGTTGCACTCCGAAGAACTGCGCGACGAAAATCGCAGCGATAGCCGGGTAAATCGACGCGCAGCCGTCCATCTTCGTCGTCGAACCAAGCGGAACCGCGAAGGAGGCGTAGGCGCGGGGAACGCCCAGATTGCGATGGGTGACTCGCTCGGTGACGGGCATGGTGCCAATGGAGGAACGGGAAACGAAACCGAGCTGGATGGCCGGCCAGGCTCCGCGGAAGTAGCTGGCGACATTCAGGCCGTGCAGACGCAAGAGCGCCGGATAGACAACGAACAGTACCAGGGCCAGTCCGAGGTACACCGCAATCGCGAAGGTGCCAAGGCTGGCCAGGGATCCCCAGCCGTAGCTCGCTACGGCGTTACCGAGCAGTCCGATGGTGCCCAGTGGTGCGAGCCGGATAATCCACCACAACACCGTCTGCACGATCCGCAGTAGCGACTCGTTGAAGCTGAGGAAGGGCTCTGCCTTCTTTCCCACCTTGAGCGCGGCGACTCCGATAGCTATGGAGATGACGATGAGCTGCAGGGCATTGAAGCTAATGCTTGAGGCGATCCCGGAGATGGCACCTGAAGCGTCGGTCTCGATGCTTGAGCTGGCAGAGATTCCAAGGAAGTTGCTTGGAATGATGCCGTCCAGGAAATCGAGCCAGCTTCCGGTGCGTGCCGGGTTCGCGGCGGAGGAGATACTGACACTGGTATGAGTACCGGGCTTGAGTACGAGTCCGAGGATAATGCCGATCATTACAGCAATAAGTGCGGTGATGGCGAACCAGAGGATTGTTTTGGCCGCGAGTTTCGCTCCGTTCGCCACGCCGCGCAGGTTGGCGATAGAGGCGACGATGGCGGTGAAGATCAACGGCGGAACCACCGCGCGCAGCAGGGTAACGAATGAGGAACCGATGGTACTGAGCGTGACAAGAAGCCAGTTGTCGGTGCCGGAACTGGTAGGCCCGATCTCCAATGCCGCCCAGCCGAGTAGAACGGCCAGTACCAACGAGATGAGGATCTGTGTGGAGAATGACGGAATGAAACGGCGCCATGTGCGCGCTTTAGCGTCGGCTTCTGCAACCGGGCTTGCCGGTTGAGCTGACTGTGACGAGGTGGACATAGTCCCTTCCTTTGGGGTTGTTGGTGTGTATCCGCATCCGTATGCCCTTGGCGTTTCATAACCGCATGTGTCCCCACTCGTGGCGGCCTTACTTGTGTGGTTCACCTGTGGCGGCCGTACCTGTAGCACCCACTTGTGGCGGCTCGTTGCGTTTAACGGGATATCCGCCTGGGAGTGCTCATCTTGGGGCACTGTGCCGGTCAGAGGGGCACAGTGCCGGTTGGAATTGAGACGTTTGTGGCAGGGCGCGAGAGTTGATCGCTGTGCACCAATTCGATTTTCTGGGAGCAGACCGCAGCCTCTCCCTTCGTTGGGCAGGCAAACGACTTCGGCTATTGAGTGAAATGGAACTGAGATTTGCCGGTGACCGGGTTCTGCCTCACAGACCGCGCACTCATGTGGAGTGCGGTTCGTTGCAGATCCAGCGGCTATTCCATCCGCCTATGCGAAAGCCGACGCCTTCCGCATACAACAACAGATGGCCTGCGAGCGGTGCGCTGTGGCCAACATGTTACGGCGGAAAGCGATCACGAGTTCTCCCGGTCTATAGGATCAACTGGCACGGGGTCTTTGAGCATTAGTGCCCGTGCGTGTGCACCCGGCGGATGCGCGTCTAATCTAGACGCTCCACCCGAGGGAATACAAGTAAGCGCGTTCTATCTCACGTTCCGGGGTGTTGTGGCGTTGTGGCGGGTTGAGCGGAGTACGAAGAGCTCTCGCTGTTGTGTGAATGTCGTGCGGGAACAACGAAGAGGTGCCTCAGTGAGACTTGAGCCCCGGACCGGCGTGCGAATTTTCTTAAGGGGAGTGCACGTGCAGCGCACTGATCCGCGCCGCGGATAGATGCGCCTCATGCGTGAGCACATATTGGGCGGCAGTACTGTTGAGGCGCCTGAGCGGCGTAGAGTAGCCGAGTATATGCATCCGGTCATGACCGTACAAACCGCTGGAGTCTCTGCTTGAAAACAGGCGAGGTACATGAGGAAATACGTCAAGCTTGGACCGGTGGCACGAGAAGAAAGGCACCTATGAGCCAGCGTGACATTAACAACGCGGACCTCAACGTGGTCGAGAAGGCGGAGGCCGCGCAGAACAGCGAGCATTTGCGGCGCAGCCTTTCCAATCGGCATATTCAACTCATTGCCATCGGCGGTGCGATTGGCACCGGTTTGTTCATGGGTTCCGGCAAGTCGATTCACACGGCGGGTCCGTCGATTCTGTTGGTCTACACCATCATTGGCTTCATGCTCTACTTCGTAATGCGAGCGATGGGGGAACTGCTGCTATTCAAGTTGGAATACAAGTCGTTCCAGGATTTTGCGGCCGACCTGCTCGGACCGTGGGCGGGTTTCGTGGTGGGGTGGACCTACTGGGCGACGTGGACGGTGATCGGCATGGCCGACATCATCGCGATTACGGGGTACTGGAATCATTGGGTGAAGAACCAGACGATCTCGATGATCCTCGCTGTGACACTCATGCTGGTGCTGTTGGGGATCAATATGCTCACGGTCAAGCTTTTCGGCGAGATGGAGTTCTGGCTTTCCATTATCAAGTTGGTTGCTATCGGAGCGTTGGTCGTTGTGGCAGCGGGCATGGTTATCACAGGCTTCACCTCGCCCGATGGCACCAAGGCCTCCGTGACGCATATTTGGAGTCATGGCGGTCTGTTCCCAACCGGGTTCTGGGGCTTCCTGGGTGGTTTCCAGTTGGCCATCTTCGCTTTTGTCGGCATTGAGCTCGTGGGTACCACGGCAGCTGAGACGAAGGACCCGACGGTCACGTTGCCGCGGGCAATCAACTCCATCCCGGTGCGTGTTCTGCTCTTTTACGTGGTGGCGCTGGCCGCCATCATGTGCGTTATCCCATGGGACGAGGTCAATCCGAACAAGTCGCCATTTGTCAACCTATTCACGCTGATGGGCCTCGCCGCGGCTGCCTCGCTCATGAACTTCGTGGTGCTCTCCAGTGCGTCGTCGTCGTGCAATTCCGGCATCTATTCCACCTCGCGCATGTTGTACGGGCTGGCGCATAAGAAGATGGCACCGCAAGCATTCGGCAGACTCACCCGGCATGGTGTGCCGTGGATCGGCCTGATTACGACGGTCGCCTTGATCTGTGCGTCACTGGCATTAACGGCAAGTAGTGGAATTATGCGTGCGTTCACCATTGTGACGACGATCTCCTCGGTGCTATTCATCGTCGTGTGGTCGATTATCCTGGCCTGTTATCTCGTATATCTGCGGCGGTATCCGCAGGCGCATGAAGACTCCGTATACAAAATGCCAGGCGCACGGGTCATGCCGTGGGTGGTGCTCACCTTCTTCGTGCTCGCCCTCGTTGCACTGGGGTTCGACCACGACACGCTTGTCGCCATGGCGGTGACTCCCATATGGTTCGTCGTTCTGGGGATCGCCTGGCTCCGAGTTCGTGGCAGGGTTTCTGCCGACGACGCCGCTGCTGACGCCGTCGTCTCGCACTAGGAGAGGCGTACGTCCTGCTCATCGGCGTACATCTTGTCGATCAGACTCTGGTAATGCTCGATGGCATGGGAGCGGCGTACCTTCAATGTCGGGGTTGCGGTGCCGTCGTCGACGGTCATCTCAGCGTCAAGAATCTCAAAACGCTTGACTGTTTCCCAACTGCCCAGCTTCGAGTTTGCCCGGTCAATGTCTCGCTGTAGCTGGCGGCGTACTTCCTGCAGCCGCACCGCCTCGGAGTACGGCATTCCGGCGCGCTCATGGGCAGAGCACCACTCGGAGATCCACTGCGGATCCAATGAGACAAGGGCGACGCAGTACTTGTGGCCTTCACCGACTACCACGGCCTGTGAGATCGCCTCCGAATTACCGGTCAGCATCGCCTCGACTTCGGAAGGCGAAACAAACTTTCCGTTGGAGGTTTTGATGACGTCCTTGATCCGGTCGGTGATGTAGAGGAAGCCATCGTTGTCGACTCGCCCAATGTCCCCGGTGTGGAACCAGCCGTCCCTGATGACCTGCGCGGTTAACTCGGGGTCGTTGTGATAGCCGCGCATCACGCACGGACCCTTAATGAGGATTTCACCGGTGCCTTCGTCCACGCGTACAGCCGATCCGGGAATAATCCTTCCCACCGAGCCGAAGGTGAGATCCTGCGGGCGGTTGTAGAAGGTGACTGCGGCAGTCTCCGTTACCCCGTATCCCTCCAGAAGCGGAATGCCCAGGTTGAAGAACCACCGTTGTAACTCCGGGTTGAGCTTGGCGGAGCCGGAGATGACGTACTGCAGCTTTCCGCCAAGCTGTCGGCGGATGGTGGAGAACACGAGGCGATCAGCCAGGCGGTATTGGGCCGCGAGCCGGGCAGGCATTTTCAAGTGTTGGGAGCGGTAGGGGAAGGACTGTTCGCCTACCCGCATCGCCCACTTCACAATCTTGCCTTTGCTAGAGTCCGGCGGTGCTGCGTTCAGAACTCCGGAACGTACCTTTTCGAAGATGCGCGGGACCCCGCACATAAGTGTGGGATGGACTTTCGCCATGTTGGGCACGATCTGGTCGATACGTCCGTCCAGGGCATTGATTGTGCCGGTATACAGCGAAATGAGGATCATACACTTGCCGAAACCGTGTGATAGGGGCAGCCAAATGAAGTGAATATCGCGGTCTTGGATGGTGTTGTTAGCACCCCAACCGATGGCTTCATAAATCCATGTCCCCTGTGTGATCTCCACGCCCTTGGGTCGCCCGGTGGTACCCGAGGTGTAGATGATGGTTGCAAGGGTGTCATGTGAGGTCGTGTCCATGGCGTTACGTACGCATACGGGAGATTCCTTCAAATGGCGCCGTCCGTGAGCCTCAAGTTCCTCCCAGGTCAGGACGCGTGGATCCGCTGAGCGGTTCTCACCTTCCATCACGATAATGCGGCTGATCTGCTCGTTCAGAGCCTGATGCATGGTGACTTTCTCAAGGATCTGCTCGTTCTGCACGAAAATAGCGGCGGCGCCGGAATCACGCAGAATGAAATTGATATCGTCGGCGCGAGTGTTGGGATAGAGCGAGTTCGTTGTCGCGCCGATAACAGACAGCGCCATATCTGCAGCGATCCAGCGTATTGAAGTCCCGGCACAGATTCCGACGACATCGCCCGTCCTATAACCGAGAGCCAGCAGACCTGCACCAAGAACATGGGTCCAGTCACGGAATGCACTCCAGCTCATCTCGCGCCATATGCCCTTCGCATCCGGATACATCCAGCCGGTCTGGTCGGGGTTGGTGCTCGCTTTGTCATCTAGCGCCGCTCCGATATTGGGCCAGGAGTTGTCGAAAGCATCTTGGATATCAGCTGCGAGATCGTGCGTGCCATAATCCATGCTCTAACAATACGCTCGTTCAGAGTTCATAAGGCGAACTTGCCGGGTGAGTGCGGTGCGTGGCCGCTGGAGCGCGAAGGGGCCGAGTGACACCGCAAATCGTGGACGTGCGTGGTGTGCGGCGGATGGAGCGCGAAGGGACTGCGCGGAGGGCCGCCGTTTCACCCTATCTCCGGTGGATTGGGCGAAGTCGTCATAAGGGGCGCACGTGGAAGATCGTTTCGCCTTGTCGCTTCTGGTTCCGGCGTGCGGAATGCGCGCATGCCTAACCGGGGGAAGGCGCACCGTATGTTTGGCGGAGTGGGTGTTCACGCCCCTAGCGGTGTCTTCCTCTCAAGCAGCGTGCACGAACTGCGGTCCCTTCCCGCCCAATTCAAGGGGCACCTTTGTTTTGGGTGCTGTGTGTGATCGTAGCCTGGGTGCCGACGCTCAACCCCAGCAGAGTCTGCATTTCGGCTTTTGCGGCTGGCCTGAACGTCCACTCCCGTGCTCCCTCGAGCAGAGCGTGTTCACACTAGATCCAGTTGATTGTGTTGTAAAACTCGGCCAGTTCCGCGTCGGTGATTTCGGGCGGAGCGCCGGAATCGCTGTAGGAAAGCATGGCGGCAAGGACGTTGACATCGTTGCGGGTGACCATGATCCCGCGAATACACATATTGCTGCTGTTCTCTTCCACCGAGCAGAAGCTAAACGTCGTTCCGGGAACCCCCTGCAGGTCGCCGCTTCCCAATTCGATAAGCGAGCTGGCATCACGCGAAAAACTCGCAATGTAGCTCCGGGCAATTTCCTCGGGAGTCGATCCGAGAAGGTCGACGTCGGTAGTGACGGTAGCTGCCAGACTTCCGCCTTTCATATATGCCCGTGTAGCCTCGTCCGAGCCGGCGTCCTCGTAGCCTTCCGGGGTGTTGATAGTCAGCAGTGTGTCGAGCGGCACGTCCGATGCGGCCGCTGAGGCTTGGGCAGAGGTCGGGTCCAGCGTCGTTGCTTGCGGTGATGTCGTTGCGTCGGGTGGCATCACCGTGGCAGCGGGCGACAGGTGCGTTGCCGTGGAAGACGTGCCCGGTTGGCTGGCGCAGGAGGTGGCGGATACGACCAGAGCGGCGGCACCAAGCAGCCCCAACGGGTATGCGAACTTCGGACGGGCAGCCTTCATACTCGTCTTTATAGCCCATCTGGCCCCCGCAGTGCCAGCGCCGGTGTTGCTAGCCGTCGTCGTGCTGCTACTGCCGCTGGCGCCGATCAGACCTGCGGGGAAGCAGTGTTGTACAGCTGAACAAGGCCTTGTAGAGAAACATCGCTGATCGGTTCTGGGGCGAGACGGTGTTTTACTTCCACCTAATGTTGTCGGTGATCTCCGCGAGCATTGACGGTGTCACTTCCGGAGCGTTGCCTGAGTCACTGTGAGTGAGAACAACGGCAATGGTGTTCTGGCCATTATGCCCGACGACGATGCCGCGCGCGCATATGTGGTCTGCGTTCGGCGTTCCATTGCCACGCATGACGAAGCCACAAGCGGTGAAAGTGACCCCTTCTTCTCCTGCCATTTCACTTGTTCCGAGTTCCGCGATCAAGGAGTCGTTGTCGGTGATGTAGGGCATGAAGGTGCGGGCGATCTCCTCTGGAGTAGTTCCGAGGGTGAGTGTATCGGCAGTGATCAGAGCTGCTTGGTCCGCGCCCTTCGAAAAACTGAGAGCATTTTCGTCGGAGTGGTAGTCCTCATAGCCGTTCGGAGCGGTGAAATCGATAATCGAGGTGATGGGAGCAGACTCACCGGTACCCGTTGTCGCAGAGCCGCTCGGCGCGGAGCTGGAGTTTGGTGAAGCAGAGTCCTGTGGTGCGCCTGAGTTCTGGGCGGTCGGATCGGGCGAGGTCGCGGAGGATGTTGCCGTCGGCGTCGTCGAGTTTGACGCGGAGGAATCACTAGCCGGGTCAGAACTCGAGCAAGCCGAGATCGTCAGGGCAAGCGCAGCCATAGCAGTGAGAAGCGTGACGCGACGAGACTTCATAGGACCTACTTTCGGAGGTGACATGTACACGGGATGTGTGCTGAGACTAGCACGGGTACGGCGCTAAAGGCACCGCGGTTGAAACGGTCGTGCAGAGAGCCTCTGTTTGTGCGTGATGTTGCCGTGCGGGCGGTGGTGTATCGTTCGCGCGTGACGCTGCCATGCGTGACGGCAACACTATTGGCTTCCAGGCACCGCCGTGGAGATGACCTGAGCGGCAGCGCTTGCCACACGTCGTAAGCCGGAGGTGTCCAGTAAGTAGCTGGTCAACGGGAAGAGCCATCACTTCCGGCCACACGTGCGGGAAACTGCTGGGGCATGGCCAATACATCGGAGTGTATATATGTTCCTGTGCGAGGCGCTGTGCCGCTTGTTCGGCGTGCGGCATCTGAAGGGCAACGGTGTAGGCGCTGGCCGCGATGATGGCTTGGGCGGGGATGCTTGCGGCGCGCAGGTAATGAACAAGCATTGCGGCATGCCGGCGGCGTCGACTCATAATCTTGGCGATGTCCAGCGCGGCAAGTAGGTGCCGGGCCGCAGTGCTCATGGAGGTTGGGTCCCGGGCCGCGTCAACGGCTTCTTCGGCTTGCGGAGTGGGGGTACCGCGTAGTCCGGCGAGCTTCAGCGTGGTGACGCGATCATCTGGTGCAGGCGGAGTCGGCGCGGGCAGGGCAGTGGCGCCCCGGGCGGCATGGGCCCAGGCGCCGTCGGGAATCGGCAACCATTTGCGGAGGGAGAGAACACTGTAGGTGGCATAGTCTGGCGGCGGGGTGTCCGGCCCGGCATGAGTGATATCGGCGACGATGGCGCGGCCTCGTTCGGCCTGCGCGTTCAGGAGTGTTGCGAGTGCGGGGACGGGGTATCACCGCAGGTTGTGCCGAATAGAATCGCAGCGCCCGGGGTGCGTTCGGTTGCTCTATCGAGTGCGGCTGGATCCGGTAGTAGATCGGTGCCGACGGGCACGTGCTGGATGCTGATGCCTTCGAGTTGGAAGGGCTCGATCATGGTGAGGCAGTAGTACGCGGGTACCAAGATGCGGTTGATTCCACGGTCTCGCAGCGCTCTGGCGACGAGACTGAGCGCTTGTCGGCCGGAGGCGACGGCGCGTGTCGGCCACACGGGTGGTTGAGCGATGCCTGCTTCATTGGAAGAGGGGGTACGCGGCGGAGGTGCGGCGCCTGGTGAGGTGCGAACGTTGGGGCGGACTGCGGTGTGACTGTGAAATGTTCCAGGTGCGGGTGGGTTGATGGCGGGTGGGGTGGTGTGTGAGGGAGGTGCTGCGGGTGGGGTAGCGGCAACACCGAAGGGATTTGGGTCCTTGCGCGCTGGGGTAGGGCCTACGTCGGTTAAAGGTGTGGCGGGGGTTGATGCCGCGATAGTAGCGCTGCACAGGGAAGCGGTTGGTGGTATGTAGTGCCCGGGGAGGAAGTCCTCGCGGGGTGCCCAGGTAAAATCGCCGCCAATTTCCGCATTTGCCATTATGGCCAACTTACGAGTATCTGCACCTGATAGCGGTCGGGGTGGAACCTAGTGGCACGTCAGGCGGAGGTGTCGATGTGTATGGGGAGTTGGTGCGGGCTGGTGTGAACCCAGCAACCAACAGGGGAGGTGTTGATGCGTACGGGGAGCTGGAAAAGCCGCTCGGTGAGGGACGTAAACTTGTCGGCGCGAGTGAAAATCTGTTGGTGAGGAGGCGAGGTGCGGCGCGCTTTGCGAATACGCACTTATCGGGTGTGGGCGGACCTCTGTTGGCGATTTGGATGTGTCGTGTGTAGTGGCCAAAGACACCATAATGCGGAGCTTGGTGTGCCTCCGCAAAGGGGCGTGTCCAAATCCCGTCCAAACGATCAGAGTGGACTTCGTTCGGGCCACGAAAACCGCACCATTCCACCATTCCTAAAACTGAATCAATCCAGTTTTGCTCCGTTTGGACGGGATTTGGACATGCTCGCCCGAGAACAGGCAGCCAAACGCCACTCGGCGTGGTCTGGCTCACGGGATAAGGAGGGGTCCTGCAGCAACCAGAGCACTTGTGTGCACAGCAGTATGGTTCTGCATGGCGCGCGGTGTCCGCTGGGTGTGCCTGGGCTGGAGGTAGTATGGTTCTGCGCGGCGCGCCGACGCGCTCTGCGCCACCTGCGCTCCTGGGACTGTTGCAGCGGGCGCCTGGCCGAGCGAAGGCGTAGGCATCGCCGGTGGTATGGGTGGACGAGGCAAAGAGAGCGGTAAGAAGTATCGGGTTTGGCGAGAAGTGTCGGTTTTTTCGCGAAGTTTCTTGAAAAACCCGACACTTCTCGAGGCTCTGCGCGGTCTCGATAGTCGACGGAGCCTCGCAGGTTCGCGGGGCCCTGAAGGTCGACGGAGCCTCGCAGGTTCGCGGGGCCTCGCAGGTTCGCGGGGCCCAGCAGCTTCACCTGGTCGCGAAGACCTCGGCTTGGAGTTTACAACTCTCGCCGAGCGAAGGCATGTGCACCGATGGTAAGTGCGCAGCAAGCAACAAGTAACCCGGTTAGTGCGGGCACCGCCAACGCCGCAGTCCCGCCGCCGACGAGCGTATTCGGCGCTCCGATAAGCCCGAGCGGAGTGTACTTCGCCAGGGGTGCGAATCCACTCAACGCTGCGCAGAGCACGTAGCAGCCCAGGGCGCATCCGGTTGCGGCGCCGGGTGAGGACACCGCTGCGGACAGGCCACAGGTCAGTGCCAGGAATACAAGTGCAGTTACTACCCAGGCCGCGCTCGCCAAGAGGAGTTGGCGCAATGGAGCATCGGCAAAAGCAAGGCGAGTCAGGCTGTACAACAGTGCCACGCCACACATGCATCCGACGACGAGTACCACCGCCCGTGCGGCAAAGGCCGCTATCGGCTGGGCCGAACGGTCGGCTGGGCGCACGGCGAGTAGGCGAGCGCGGCCGGACGAGACGAGGCTCGCCGTCGACCCACCCGCCGAAACGATGACGGCGATCATAGCTAGCTGTGCCAGGTTCTTCGTCCACTGCGCGTAGGTCTCAGCCCAACTCGCAGCGGGAACGATTCCCGCGTAGGCGTCGCCCATAACGGCTTCGGTAAACTCGGGGCCGAAACGCCCAATGAGGATGGACATGACGGCTAGGGCGAGGAAAACGCCGAGCATGACGCGCCCGAGCCAGGTACGCCGTACAGCATTCAGCTCGGTGTGAAACAGGGCGGGGAATCCAATCATGGCTGCTCCGTCAGGTGAAGGAAGACGTCCTCGAGGGTGGGGGCCTCGGAACTGAGTGAATAAAGGGCGAGGTTTGCGGCCGTGATAAGCGCCGGTATGCGCTGCGCCGCTTCGCGCCAACACGAGTCACCGGTGCGCGAAGAGTACGGCCGCGACGAGCATGATGGTGACGAGTACGGCCGCGACGAGCATGATGGTGACGAGTCCGGCCGCGACGAGCATGATGGTGAAGAGCTCGGTTCCCGGTCGTACGGAGATGAGTCCTGTTGCCTTGCCTTGCGCGGGCCGACGTTCCCTGACCGCATACCGTATCCTGGCGAGTCACCTGATCGGGAATCGCGTGGCTCCAATGCGCTGGTCCGCCGATCGCCCGGATCCGAACCACTCGGTTCGGTGCCCTCGCGGCAAAGTGTGGCAGCGGAGTCGGCGTCGGCAATTCGGACGAGGACAGCCGTACCCTGCCGAATTGCGGACCGGCACCACGGTTCGGCGCGCAGCAGCGGCAGCAGTGCTTCCGGATCCGAGCACTCGATGCGCAGGCTGTGCCCGCCCACAGACGTCCGTAGTTCGGCCACGGACCCGGAGAACAATGCGCGTCCGGAACGAAGGACCAGCGCATGCGAGGCGACCTGGGCGACGTCGGACAAATCGTGAGAGGAGAGGATGATTGTCGCGTGCTCGCTCAGTCTCGCAATGAGCTCCAGGACGGCATGGCGGCCGGCCGGGTCGAGCGCGGAGGTAGGCTCGTCAAGTACCAGCAACTCGGGTGCTCCGATCAGTGCCTGCGCCAGGCCGAGCCGTTGACGCATGCCACGTGAGTAGCCGCGAATCGGGCGAGTCATGGCCTTCTCCAGGTCTGTCATTTCCAACAACGCCGGGATTCGCTTTGCTGCAGCGGCGGGGCGGACGCCGACCAGCCGCGCCACGGACTCCAGGTACTCGTATGCCGTCATCCACTCGGGGAATGCCGGGACATCCGGGAGATACCCAAGGGCGCTCCGGGCGGAGCGCGATCCGGGAGGGGAGCCTAGAATCTTCACGGTTCCCGCGTCGGCACGCGCCAGGCCGAGCAGAATTCGCAAAGCCGTCGTCTTACCCGCGCCGTTGGGGCCGAGCAGTGCAAACACTGAGCCCTTGGGTACCTGGAAGCTGACGCCGTCAAGCGCCTGCACGCGTCCGAAGGAGCGGGCAACATTGGAAAACTCTACATCTGTCACGGGTGCTCCTTCTCGCTGCCGCAGTGCGGAGATTCTGGTGTGTGCTCATCCTTGTATGGAGTGTTCATCGGGATCATTCATAGGTGTTGTTGAAGGGTGCGGTGACCACAGTGTTTTCGTGCTCTCAACGAGTAGAACTTGCCGCTTACGAGTAAAACTTGCCGCGAGTGGCATCGCTGGGCATGCGGCCATGGCCATTTCATGTTGCCTCGTCGAGGCGACGCCGGGCCGCGTGTCTCCTTGCGGCATGCAACCACGGCCTTGTCATAATGTTTCGTTGACATGGCGCTGGGACGTATGTGTCGCCGTGGAACCGTCGTCGTACTGTGTTGGACCGTCGTCGTACAGCGCGGAAACACCCGCCTCGACTTTTGTGGTTCTAGGGGTGTCGTGGCGGGAGGAGGCGCCCAGGCCTTTTTTGGCCGTGGCATCGTTCGCCAACTCCGCCGCCAGACGGGCGTGGCGTGAACGCATGATGAAGAAGATAATCGGCCCGACGAGTTCACCGAGGATAATAATGACCGCCCAGAGCAGACGTGTTCGGCGCGAAGGGTTGTCCTGCGATGCCGTATCTGGAGGAGTTTCGGCAGCATCCACGCGCGCATCCGCCTCACCGTTCCTGCGGCTTTGACCCCTGGGCATGCCGGTGTCCAACGACCGCGTGCGTCCGATTGGCGGTACTAGATAATCGGGCATGCGTACCAAGGTCACAAGGGCCACTACGGCCAGTGTCAGTTGCACCAAGGCCAAGCAGGCAATGAAGACCTTCACCGCGGTTGGCAGGGCGAAAAAGGCGTCCAGTCCGTTCATCGCACCTCTCCAGGAACTTGTGCCGAGTTGGCGTCCGTGACGTGCCGCAGTCCAGAGCGTGTGGCCAGAATGAGGAGAACCGGCTCGATGGCCAGGGAGGCGGCACTGGCGCCAAGGACCCAAAGTGGATGGATGCGTCCATCACGTGACTTCAGCGCAAATAGCGCCGAGCTGAGCAGTGAGGCGTTCAGCAGACTCCCCATAGATCCGCGGATTAGTGCATCGCGGATATCATCCCCCTCGCGGGCCGCCCAGATGGCGGTGCCGAAATTCGCTGCGCCGAGAAGGGCCGTGCCGAGTGTTGGATCAATGGTGCCACGAACCTTCCCCGTCAGAGAGATGTTCAGCGGGAGCCGCTTGCCTCGTCGTCGTGCGGTCAGTGTTGCGGCAACGGTTCCGGCTGCCAGCACGCTCGGGAAGAAGCGCACGATGCGGCGCATGTACTCGGGGATGGCTGCTAGGACCTCGTCGTCGACGTCGTCGGGGCGGAGCAGGCCAAGTTTCACGGCGACCGCGCCCATGTTCAGGTCAGCTCCGGCGCCGAACACTCGCTTGACGAACAGTCGTGGGGAGCTGGGATCCCACAGCCGGGCGCGCGCGTCGGCGTCGAACAGGCCGGAGAAGTTTAAATCGAGGTTCGGGTTTGCGCCGCTGCCTTCGTCGTCGGGATCAGCCTCTGCCCCGGGAGCGGCGACGGCGGCAAGTTGTTCGGCGAGCCGTGCGGGGGCACCTAGTGATTCAGGGGTGGTGCCGTCGCTCAGGAGCGATTCGATCTCGCGCAGGATGTCGGTGCGGCGCGGTTCCTCGATGCGCCGTTGTGTCAGCTCGTGATCGAGCTCTTGTAGGTACAACTGTCCGTTGAGGTTGTCAGGCATCGATACCTCCGAGTAAAGCGTTTAAGGCGGATGACATCGCCGTCCAAGCGGTGTGTTGGGCGGCGAGAGCATCGCGGCCGGTGGCGGTTAGTTGGTAGTACTTGCGCGGTGGTCCGACGGGGGACTCCTGCCATTTCGTGGCGAGAAGTCCGGCTTTGGCCAGCCGGGTCAGGATGGGGTAGACGGTTCCGGCCCCCGAGTCGAGCCCGGGTGGGCCGCCAATGCGGCGACGATTTGCCCGCCATAGGTGGGTTCTTTGTCCAGCAGGGCAAGGATTGCAAGTTCAAGCACGCCTTTGCGTAGCTGTGTGGCTTGCGTTGTTTGGCCTGCCATCGTTCCTCCTCTCTTGCACGTGGTCAGTGTTCGTGGAGAGTCCGCCTGTTTCTTCTCTGGCGGACTCTCTTTTGTTGATCAACCCGTCAACGTTGTTGATCGACCCGTCGATGTTCGTGATCAACATGTCAATGTCGTTGTTCGACCTGATCGAGCTGATCGGCCTGCCGGTGTTCGTGATCGACATATCGACGTTGTGTGGCTCATTGAATGCCTCCATCATAGATGTATAACCTAGTAGCGTGCAATACCAACTAGTAGGTATTGCAAGCTTTGCCACACGAGGAGCGGTTGGGACGTGGGTGGGGAGCGGTGGGCCGGAGCAGTCGGGCGTGTCTACGACCTGGCCGCCCGCGATGGCTGCGGGATGGCCGTGGCTGCAAGGGCGGGCCTCGGCTGGGGCACGGCAGTCTCTGATGCGTTGCCACGCGGCGATGAGAGCATCCGGGCCGGTCCAGGCAGGACAGCGCGCTGCAACACAGCCGCTGAGATCGGCAGGGTTCCGGGCGGGCGTACGCTGGGACTATGGCAGTCTTTCGCGTTCAACGTGTTTACGAGGACGTCGACCAGGCAGACGGCTATCGAGTGTTGGTTGACCGGATGTGGTCGCAGAAGCTCACTAAAGAAGCGGCACACATCGACGAGGGAGACCGCGATGTCGCCCCAGCAACGAACTTGGGTGTTGCCAGCACCGAACTACGGCGTTTGTTTGGCCACGATCCGGCGAGGATGCAAGAGTTCTCTGCGCGATATCGTCAAGAGTTGGAGGCAAGCGGTGCGGCTGCGGCGATCAGACTCTGTGTCTAAAACACCATATGAGTACCGAATTCGCGGTGTTGAGTGGGGCATGTGATAGGACTCTACGAACAGATGGCTTCCTAGACAATGCAACGAGGCCGACAGTCCAAATCGGAATCACGCACCCCACACCGAGCAGACACTTACATTCTCAAGCTCCCGACTAACTACGTGCCTGCCCGAAAAGCCGCGGACGAGGGGAAATGTTCAACGCTATTCAAGACTCAGTCAATTTTCGTTACATGGCTGGTTCGCGCACAGGGGAGGCGCTTAGACTTGTCCCTATGCGTAACCGAAAACAGCGCCTCGCGGCTGGTCCGCAGCTAGACCGCGACGCTTCAACCGCGAGCACGGATGCGCACAGCTCCGGCGTAGGTGGCTCCAAACAGGGCAGCTCGGCTCGACCTCGCGGTAACCCGGCGGATGGCCGCTCAGTTTCCGGCGGTTCTCGGCTAGGGAATCATTTTTTCCCGCAGGAGGCTCTGGGCTTCTTCGATGGCCACGTGGCAGGTCTCAATACGGACATCAACGACGCGGCGTACCGCGATGCGGACCGCAACGATGCGACAGTCATCGATAACGGCGGTATGGCAGATCGCAACAACACCCGCCCGGCAGGCCCTGGCGCCGTTCAGATGGAGAGCTTTGGCGACGACCAAGGTGTAAACGGCGACGCACGACTGGCACACGCACGCGACCTCGCCGAATTCATCTTGGCATCCCCGGTTTCGTATCACGCGGCGGAAGAGGGAGCCCGCCGCCTTGCAGCGGTCGGGTTCACACGCCAGGAGGAAACCGAGCCGTGGGATGCCACGCCCGGTGGGCATTATCTGGTTCGTGGCGGAGCCTTGTGTGCGTGGTGGGTGCCGGAGCAAGTGGGGCCCGGCAGTGCTTTCCGCATCGTCGGAGCCCATACGGATTCACCCGGTTTCAAACTTAAGCCTAACCCGAATTCTACTGCATACGGTTTCGCGCAGGTCGATGTTGAGACCTACGGCGGGCTGTTGCGCAACTCGTGGCTGAACCGTGAGTTGGGCATAGCCGGGCGAGTCACGACGTTGGACGGCGAGGTTCACCTTCTGCGCACCGATGCGTTGATGGTGATCCCGCAGCTGGCAATCCACTTGGACCGCGGTGCGAATGATGGTCTGACTCTTGATCCGCAGCGGCACCTTCGTCCTGTGTGGGCACTCGGCCAGTGCGACCTCTTCGAGGTGATTGCGCGCGCGGCCGGTGTTGAACCGGACCGGATCGCGGGCACCGACTTGTACGCATATGACACTCAGGCGCCGCAGATCATTTCGAATACCTTCCTGGCGTCCGGGCGGCAGGACAACCTGGTCTCGGTACATGCGGCCGTGGTGGCCTTGTGTGCTGCGGTGATCAGCGCGGGAGCCGCGGCTACACATAAGAAACGCCGATTCCGTCGCGGGGCGGCCACCAATGCGGCGACGAATGCGCAGAGGCCCGCGCAGCCGACCACGGGGGCAGACATGGCGGTCCCCCTTGCGCATGGCGATATTGCCGTCTTCGCGGCCTTCGACCATGAGGAAGTCGGTTCCGCCACCACAACGGGGGCGTCCGGTCCTTTGCTGGAGGCGGTGCTACGCCGCACAGCGCAAGCGTTCGGCGCCGACGAGGACGAGTACTATCGCATGCTTGCTCGTAGTAGCTGCGTGAGTTCTGACGTGGGGCACTCGATAAACCCGAACTACCCGGAGAAGCACGATCCAGACCATTATCCGCTGCTCGGACGCGGCCCGATCATTAAGGTTAACGCCGCGCAGCGTTACGCCTCGGATGCACTGGGTGAGTCATTGTGGCTGCGTGCCTGCCAGGCAGCGGGCCTGCCGACGCAGGAGTTCGTTTCCAACAATGCGGTTCCCTGTGGCAGTACCATCGGCCCACTCACGGCTACGCGTCTGGGGATCACCACCGTTGACGTCGGCATTCCACTCTTGTCCATGCATTCCGCCCGAGAGATATCCGGGGTTTATGATTCTTGGGCACTCGCCGAGATTCTGAAGGGGTACTGGACTATTGCGTAAACTTCCGATTTTCAACGCAGCGTTCACGCTGGACCGTGCCGCCTTCGACCACCCGGATCGAGTGTCGCTGACCTATGGTCAACAATCGTGGACAGTGGCTCAGGCGGCGACGGCCACTCGACGCCTTGCGCAACTTTTGGCGCAGGTGGGGGTGAGCGCTGGTGACCGCGTCATGCTGGTCTCTCACAACTCGCCGTATCATTTGTTCTTCCACATTGCTTGTGCGCGGCTTGGCGCGGTGCTGGTGCCGGTGTCCTTCCGCCTTACGCAGTTCGAGCTGCAGGCCTTGGTGGATTTCTGTTCGCCCCGCACAGTGATCTGCGAGCCGGAGGTAGCTGCCAGAGGGTCTTTCACCTCCACCGGAACGCTTATGCATTTCGTCATCGACGACGACGTCCAAGCCGGCCCGCTGACTCCCGGACTGGCGGTGGGATACCTCGGTCTAACAGCTGCTCTCATCGCTTTCGATGGTGAATTTATTGCAGATGGAGCCGACGACGGGCCCCTGGAACTGAACCAGCATGACTACCCGGAAGGCTTGGCGGATATTTTCTTCGTCGCCGGTACTGTCGGCCAACCACGTGGCACGGAACTGACCCACGAAAACCTGTGGTGGGGGTCGAGAAACTTCCGTGACGCCCTGGGCTACAACAACGACGACGTCGCACTAGTAGCGGCACCACTGTCGCATGTCAGTGGCTTTAACTGCGTGACACTCGATCTATTCGCCAGTGGCGGGCATGTGGTGATCACCCGTGACTTCGACCCCGCTGCCATACTACAGATGATCGAAGCGCACCGGGTGACTGTGTTCTTCGGTATGTCCACCATGTACTTGGCGCTGTCCGGGCACCCGGACTTTGCGACGCGTGACCTCAGTTCCTGGCGCCTGCCATTGGTGGGTGGCACGCATGTTCCGCCTCCGCTGTTAGGAAGGCTTGCCAGCAGGCACCTGCGCCCCCTGCCGGTGTGGGGACTACCTGAAACAGCCGCCGCGATCGCCTACCTACCATTTGAACACTGTGCCGAGTATCCGGGCGCGGTGGGCAGGCCTTTCCCGCATGTTGCGATGCGGATCGTTGATCCGCGCACCGGCGAGGACCTGCCAGAAGGACAGGTGGGTGTTGTCGACGTCCAGGGTCCGGCAGTGGCGGCCCGCTACTGGCATAACGATGCTGATAGCAGGGCTACCTTCCCCAACGGCTGGTTTCGCACCGGCGATTTGGGGCAGATGTCCGACGGCGTCGTCACCATAACCGGGCGCTATTCGGAGGTGATTTTCTCCGGCGGTGAGAGCGTGCTTCCCGCGGAGGTGGAAGATGTACTCATCCAGTACCCCGGCATCACCGAGGCGGTGGTGTGTGGTGTACCGGATGCAATCTGGGGTGAAAGCGTTGCCGCTGCTATTACGGTCGATAGCGGTAGTCCCCGGCCGGAGGTGTCCGACCTACTGGCTTTCGCCGACCAGGTTCTGGCGGGGTACAAGCTTCCCCGGCGCGTTATTGTGGTAGACACCATACCTGCCGGTGAGGAAGGTGTCGTGGATCGGGCGGCCGTGCGCGCCATGTTGCTTGATGTTCCTCCGCTGCAGTCGCTTGAACAAGCTGGGAGTACTGCGGGTATCGCGGCTGCGGACATCGCTGTAACGGCGTCTCCCGAGCCATTTGCCGCTACGCCGGGCGAGGAAGTTTCGCTGAATGATGATCTTACACTCAGAGATTCTCCCGCACACGAGAGCGGGACGACGTCGATGGAAAGGCAGTAATTCCCGGTGGCGCGCCGGTCTTTTGGTTTCCACAACAGGTGGCATATCCGCAGCGGTAGCTGTCCACATTAGTTCCATATTCCGAGATATCAAGAATCACGGTATATGATCGGGAGACCGCGTACGGGCTGGAGCACTAGGCCCGGATGCTGGGGAGCCGGAGTTCGGACGCCTGCCGACTGTTCTTCGCCAAGCTCCCCCTAGTATGGATAGAAGGGGATTCCATGAAGAGAATCTACTCACTGGTGGCTCTAGGCGCCGCGGCCACGCTCGCGTTGAGTGCCTGCAGCTCCAGCAATGACAACAATGGTGGCAAGAAGGCAACCGTGGACAGCGGCTCGGCCAGCACTGTCGCCTTTACGACCGGCGCCGATGAATACGCCGGCTACAACAACCGGCTTTCGTCCACGTACTCCACTGGCAACTCGGCCATCAACGACCGGATGATGCCCGGCTTCGGATACTTTGATTCCAAGGGCAATTGGGTACACGGCACTGACCTCGGTGACTACGAGATGCTCTCCGAAGATCCGTTGACCGTCAAGTACACGATTAACGAGAAGGCCGTATACCAGGGTGGCACACCGATTACCTGTGAAGACTACTACATGGACTGGGTGAGTCAGAACCCGAAGTGGATTCAGGACGGCCAAGTTGCCGCTGGCAATGTAGACGATGCGGGTAATGCGGAGTCGCTGTTCAATAATGTTTCGGATGCTGAGTCCTACGCCAATCCGGTCGCTGACGGTCCGCAGTGCGAGGCCGGTGACCGCGAGTTCACCATCACATACTCCGAGCCGAACCCGGATTGGGAACTGGTGGTCAGCGGTGCAATGCCTTCCCACGTCATCGCCGATAAGGTCGGTCTGACGAAGGAAGAGCTTTTCGAGGCCTTCAAGAATGAGGATTTCGAGGTCGCCCAGCAGGCCGCTGAGGAATGGAATAACTGGATCGCCAAGAACCCGGGTGAGCTGCAGTCCAGTGATGAAGCTCCGTCATGGGGCCCTTTCACCTACAAGGAAGGCGGCTGGAAGGCCGGCGAATACGTGACCCTCGTTCCGAACCCCGACTGGTGGGGAGAAGCACCTGGTGTTGACGAACTAGTGATTAAGCAGATTGCGCCCGAAGGTCAGCTGCAGGCGCTGCAAAACGGCGACGTGAACGTCATTGAGCCGCAGGCAACGCAGGATACGCTGGATCAGCTCAACGCCATGGACAACGTCACCGTGCTTGAGGGGTCCACCATGATCTGGGAGCATCTTGATTTCAACTTCGCCGATACCTCGGTATTCTCCGAGGGGCAAGGCGGCCAGGCGCTGCGTGAGGCATTCGCATACTGCGTGCCGCGCCAGGACATCGTTGATCAGTTGATCAAACCGCTGAACAGTGATGCCGTTGTGATGAATGCCCGCGAGTACTTCCCGACCGACGACGACTATGACGAGGTCGTGGAGACTTCTTATGACGGCCGTTACGACACGGTCGATATCGACAAGGCGAAGGAGAAGGTTGCCGAGTCCGGTGTTTCCAACCCGACGGTGCGCATTGGCTACTCCAGCCCGAATCAGCGTCGTAGCGACACGGTGGATCTCATCCGCTCCTCCTGCGAGGAAGCAGGATTCACAATCGAGGATGCTGGGTCGAGCACCTTCTTTGACGCCGGCGGTGAACTCGATCAGGGAGCATACGATGTGGCTCTCTTCGCGTGGAGCGGCTCCGGTCAGGTTGTTTCCGGTGCGAATATTCAGATGACGACCGGAGGGCAGAATTTCGGAGGTTACTCCAACGCCACCGTGGACGAGGAGTGGGGCAAGGTCCTGACCTCTGTCGACCCTGAGGTGTGGCTGTCTTCCAAGAAGATCATCGAGAAAGAAGAGTGGGATACCCTCTTCAATATCCCGTTGTATCAGCATCCTGGCATCGTTGGGCATACCAATGGACTGAAGAACGTTGAGCGTAACGTGACGCAGTCGGGTGTCGTATGGAACGCGGAGAAGTGGACCTGGTAGTAGTACCAGTTGGGTTAACAACAGATCTGTGACCGCACAGTGGCGGGACAGGCTATGCGTCTGTCTCGCCACTGTGATCTCCGTCAAGCATCTCCCGCCAATACGCCTCGCACGCAGATCAAGCGTGTAAAGTTAGGTCGCTTACGACGGTCGGTCACGATCTGCCCGGCGTAAGGGCCATTTGGGATACTGACTGATTGGTCAACACGTGTGCTGCCGGGCGCGTGAGGAAAGAAGTTCGTCTAGTGTTTAGATTCATTGCCAAACGGGTGGGGATCTCCGTTGTCATCCTTTTCCTGGCATCGGTGCTTATGTTCGTCCTGACGATTAATTCGGGCGACCCACTCGCTGATCTGCGCGAGTCCAGCGCGAAGAACCGCGAGAACCTTATGGCACAGCGTGCGGCCATTATGCATCTCAACGATCCCTGGTACGTGCGTTACTGGAATTGGTTGCGCGGAGTTAGCGGATGTTTGCGTGGCTCCTGTGATTTCGGTGTGAACCGCTCGGGGCAGAGCGTCAACACCTTGCTCGGCCATGCCTTGGGTTCCACAATTCGATTGGTTCTTCTCGCTACGATTTTGGCGATTATTCTTGGCATCTTCTTCGGCGTGATGACAGCAGTTCGCCAGTACTCGGGCACCGACTACACGATCACCTTCCTCGCCTTTGTCTTCTACTCTCTGCCATCCTTTGTTTTCGCGGTGCTCCTGAAGGAGTATGGCGCAATTCGCTTTAACAACTGGCTGAGCGATCCGACGATTTCGCTGCTCACATCGATAATCGTCGCCCTACTTTTCGCGGCGTTTACACAGGGCCTATTTGCGGGAGATTCCAAACGTCGCATGCTCACCTTTGGGGTATCTTTCGCGCTGGTACTCGGCATTATGCAGTACGTCTCGATGACGCGCTGGTTCAACAACCCCACGTCGGGATATGTCATTGAAGTCATCGTTGGTATCGCTGGCGCGGTAATGTTCACTTCGCTGTTTACCGGCCTTGCGAACCGTCGGGCACTGCTATCGGCTCTTGGAACGGCGGCGGTTATGATCGCTATCGCGGTGGCGCTGCAAGGGCAGTTGTGGGATCCGACATGGGGCTTCATGTTCATCCTCCTCGCTGTCGGCGTTGCCATTGCTGTGGTCATCGGACTGGTGTTTGGCGGCTACGCGAAGCGTTCGGTTGTCTGGGCGTGTATCTGGACTGCGGTTAGTGTTCTCGTAGGTATAATCATCGATTTCATGGCACGTTACTGGCCGGACTACGTCAGCCTGGTCGGTGGACGACCGGTTTCAACCATTGGTTCAGAAACTCCGAACTTTGCCGGATCTCAGTACTTCTGGTACAGCGTTCTTGACAATGCGACGCATCTGATGTTGCCGACGATTTCCTTGACCCTGATGTCGGTTGCCGCGTACACGCGTTACACTCGCTCTTCCATGCTGGAGGTGCTTGAGCAGGATTACGTGCGTACCGCACGCTCCAAAGGGCTTCCCGAACGCATGGTCATAACCCGGCATGCTTTCCGAAATGCCATGATTCCAATCACGACAATTGTGGCATTCGATTTCGCCGGCCTTATAGGTGGTGCAGTTATCACCGAGAACGTCTTTGGTTGGAAAGGGATGGGCCAACTCTTCGCCGTGGGTTTGCGGCAGATTGACCCGGCCCCGGTCATGGCATTCTTCGCTGTGACTGCCACTGCGGCAGTTGTCATGAATATGCTCGCTGATATTGCGTACGCGTACATCGATCCACGGATTAGGCGGTGAGCTTGATGATTTACACACCCCAGTCCGTTTCGATTCTTAGGAGGTGCGCATGAGTGAGCATGACTCGGCGTCGGTTACAAACGAGAAGCTTTTTGACGCCGTTGAGATTGATGATGAAGTACTCGATCAGACAACCGACAAGTCGTACTCTCAGGGACAGCTCGTACGTCGACGTTTCTTCCATCATCGCGCCGCGATGATCTCGCTGATTCTCTTCGTACTTGCTGTACTTCTAGCCTTCACCTCTATCGGGATTGGTCCGATTCCCGGCTGGTGGAAGTACGGCTATCGGCAGACTTCGCCAACCATTAACGGCGGTGCACCGACTATCGGCTGGTTCCACCTGGGAGAACACCCCTTCGGGCAGGACAATGTCGGTAAGGACTATTTCGCGCTTGTTATGCGCGGTACGCAGATCTCCATCATCATCGCTTTTGTGGTGGGAATCGTCGGTACTCTTGTCGGCACAGTCATCGGGGCTTTGGCCGGCTACTTCCGGGGCTGGCTGGAGAGTATCCTGATGCGCCTGACCGACTTGTTCATTGTTATCCCGCTGCTTGTGCTCGCCGCGGTCGTAGGGCAAATCACCGGTAGCCACGGCGTGATGGTGATGGCCGTGATGTTGGGACTGCTCTCGTGGACAAGTCTGGCTCGCCTTGTTCGCGGTGAGGTGATGTCGTTGCGTGAGCGGGAGTTCGTTTCTGCCGCGCACGCACTGGGGGCTTCCGCGCCACGTATTATCTTGCGGCATATCCTCCCAAACTGCCTGGGAACGATCATTGTGAGCGCGACACTGTCCATCGCTTCAGCGGTTCTGCTGGAGACATCGCTGTCCTATCTCGGTTTCGGTGTGAGGGCGCCTGATACATCGTTGGGCTTGCTCATTTCCACCTATCAGACAACGTTCTCCACCCGTCCGTGGCTCTTCTTCGCCCCGGCAGCCATGATTCTGCTTATTGCCCTCACCGTGAATTTCATCGGTGACGGCCTGCGTGACGCTTTCGACCCGCGCCAGAAGGGAAAGGTTGGCTGAGATGACCAACTCGAATACTGAAGACTCGCACGAGGTGGAAGAGACTCGCGGTGAACAGGACGCCACGGGGAACGCGGCGGATGCGGCTCCAGCAGCAGATTCGCCAGCTGAACCGGAGGGCGCTGGTGCGGAGCCTGCCGCGGCAAATGCCTCGTCCGAGGAGAACAAAGGCACTGCGACGCAGGCGAACGGCCGAGAGAACGCCTTTGTCAAGGTGCATGCTCGCTCCGAGGAGCCGATTCTTTCCTTCGACGAACTCGATGTCCAGTTCAAGACAGAGTTCGGCCGCGTGCATGCTGTGCGCGGAGTGAGCCTCGAGGTACATCCGCACGAAGTTGTTGCCCTGGTCGGTGAATCGGGTTCGGGCAAGTCGGTGACGTCGACGACGGCGCTCGGGCTTCTGCCGCGCAACGCCACGATTACCGGTGAGATCGTCGTCGCCGGTCGGGAAGTGCAGGGCATGTCTTCGCGTGGCCTGCGCAATCTGCGGGGACGGAACGTCGCGATGGTGTTTCAGGAGCCAATGACGGCTCTGAACCCCGTGTTGACCATCGGGCGGCAGATGACCGAATCCATGGAGATCCACGGGTTGGCCTTCGGCAAGGAGGCGCGCGAGAGGGCGATCGAACTCCTGAAGATGGTCGGCATTGACGACGCCGAGGCGCGCATGAGCCAGTATCCGCACGAGCTCTCGGGTGGTCAGCGACAGCGCGTCGTTATCGCGATTGCGATCTCCTGCAATCCCGAGGTGATTATTGCCGACGAGCCCACGACCGCACTCGATGTGACGGTTCAGGCGGAGATCCTCGATCTTCTTCGGTCCTTGAAAGACAAACTCAATGCGGGCATTTTGCTCATTACCCATTCGATGGGCGTCGTCGCGGATATGGCAGACACGGTCCATGTGATGTTCCGCGGCAACATCGTAGAGTCGGGTTCGGTTGATGATGTACTCAATCATCCGCAGCATCCTTATACAAAGCGATTGTTGGAGGCGGTTCCGCACTTGGGTGCGGGGCGCGAACAGTTTGGTTTCAGCGAGGAGAAGGAAGCGGAGCTGAACCTTGAAAACAAGGTTCTGGAGGCCACGGATCTCGTCATTGAGTACGAGCGCAATGGCAAGGCTCCGTTCCGCGCGGTTAATGGCGTCTCGCTAGATATCGCGGAGAAGGAAATCGTCGGCCTCGTCGGCGAGTCGGGTTCCGGGAAGTCAACGATTGGCAAGTGCGTCCTAGGTTTGATTCCAGCGGCTGCCGGTGAGATCAAGATCTTTGGTGAGGATCTGCTCTCGTTGTCGAAGAAGGATGCACGTGCCGCGCGAGCGCGGATCGGCGTTGTATTCCAGGACCCTGCGGCCTCGTTGAATCCGCGTTTCCCCATCGGAGACTGCATTGCAGAGCCGCTCGTTGTACACGGAGTAGGCAACAGTGCTTCCCGGCAAGAACGCGTGTATGAATTGCTCGATGCCGTTCGTCTGCCGAAGTCCACGTACAACCGCTTCCCGCACGAGCTTTCCGGCGGCCAGCGCCAGCGTGTCTGTATTGCGCGCGCTTTGGCCTTGTCGCCGAGCCTGCTGATCGCGGACGAACCCACATCTGCGCTGGACGTGTCCGTGCAGGCGCAGGTACTGACCATGCTCTCGGAGTTGCAGGATGAATTCGGGTTCGCCTGCTTGTTCATCTCGCATGACCTTGCGGTAATCGATATGCTCGCGCACCGCGTGGTCGTGCTGCAGAACGGTGAGGTCGTGGAGCGTGGACTGCGCACCGAGGTGCTGCACAACCCGCAGGAGGAGTACACGCAGCAGCTGCTGGCGGCCGCGCCGGTTCCTGAGCCGCATGAGCAACGTCGTCGCCGTGAGGCTCGTCATCAACTGCTGGAGTCGCTGGGCGAAGAGGTCTCCGAACTGCGTATCTAGGCACTGGCTACCCGGACAGAAGGACGACGCTCCAGATCCCGGCGGCGATCAGCAGCAAGGACAGGCCGAGGATCACCGCGGAGACCGGTTCTACGTGCTGTACGCGCGGCGCGCCGCCGCTGCGGCGCGCGTGCTTCTCGCGGTAGCGTTCCAGTGCCGAGGGGAATTGACGGAACGTTATCCACCGGGTATGTGTACCGGAAGTCGCAGTGAAATCTATGGGCAGTGACGACGCATTGTCGGTGCGGTGGAGCGGGTGCGAATCACTCAAGCGGTCGCGTCCGCGTGTGATTCCACCCGATCCGGGGAAGGAGGCAACCGTATCGCGATGCGGTACGCCGCGAACCGAGGATAGGACGGCGGTGTCGTAACGGTTCTCTACGCCGGTGAACTCTGACCATGGAACCCGGACGCTGCGAACCCAGTTTCTCACTGTCACGCCTGCGGCGTCGAGCGTAACGGCGGGCAAGAAATACAGCACGGCGGCGGTACCGATTGCTCCGCCACACACGAGCAGCGGGGGAATGAGGGTGACGAGCCGGGCTCCTTCGATGAGGGTGGCGATCACAAAGACAAGGCCGATCATGCAGAGGACAACTCCCTTGATGATCTGGGAGCGGTTGCGCAGCACGTAGCGGGGTTCCTTCACATCGGCCATGTGCAGATTGTCGCACAGGTGTTCTTCTGCGGCGCTCAGTGGTGCGCTATCGGCGCGTACCTGGACGCTTTAGGAGTAGCGGTACGAGCGATACGAGTGACGGTACGGGCAATAGGTGGCGTCTAACGGGGCCCGGCGCGGCGGTGGAATTACGCTGGCTCCTACTGAACCTTGCTGCAGGTGCGCTCTGAACTGGAGGGGTCTGAGCCAGAAGATGTTTGTGGTAGGCGAGTCTTGAAGGAGCCCATCCGCCGTGTCGGCTCGCGGAGGCTCCCAGTTTGTGGTTGGTGAGAATAAAAGCAGGGTGATCGGTGTGATCTAGGGGCGATGTGGCCTTACGAATGCTCATTCGCGCCCAGATCGCGTACTATCGGTACGCGACTTGTGCGCTCCTTCGGAAGTGGTCTGGTCATGGATAGAGGACACGGCCTCGGCACCGTTCGAACTGGCATGCCTATGAATCCAACATGCACGCCCATGAAGGAGCTGCCGGTACCAGGCTGGTCTCGCGTATACCCCGTGCCGCCGGGCGCGTTGCGTCCGATGGCTGTTGAGTCCGATGGCTGTTGGGGCGTGAGTCTGATAGCTGATCGGCACGTGAGTCCGCTGGCTGCTGGGTGCGTGCCCGGCAGTGCTGGGTACGAGTCCCATAAGCCGCCGAGTGCATGACTCTGATAGCTGCCGTGGGCGTATGCGCACGGTGTGGAGAGGGGAAGTTCATTACATGAGTACGCGCAAGGATCTGCGTAACGTCGCAATTGTCGCCCATGTGGATCACGGGAAGACCACTTTGGTGGATGCCATGCTCTGGCAGTCCGGCGCCTTCGGGGAACGCGCCACCGTGGAGAAAACGGGTGAGCGCGTGCTCGACTCCGGCGACCTGGAACGCGAGAAGGGGATCACCATCCTCGCCAAGAACACCGCCGTCACCTACACCGGACCGTCAGCTGCAGCTTTTGGCGCCCCAGAGGGCGTCGTTATCAATGTTGTTGACACCCCCGGCCACGCCGACTTCGGAGGCGAGGTGGAGCGCGGGCTCTCCATGGTGGACGGCGTCGTGCTGCTGGTCGATGCCTCAGAAGGGCCGTTGCCGCAGACACGTTTTGTACTACGTAAAGCACTGGAAGCCCACCTGCCGGTGATCACCGTCGTCAATAAGGTAGACCGGCCGGATGCCAGAATTGACGAAGTCGTTAACGAGACGCAGGACCTGCTGCTCTCACTGATGGCCGATTTGGAGGAGCCCGACGACGACGCCCTGGACCGCCTCCTGGAGATCCCCGTCATCTACTGCGCTGCGAAGGCGGGCTATGCGGATACTCGACGCCCGGGCGACGGCGAGCTACCTGCCAACCACGATCTGGAGCCGCTTTTTGAGGCCATCCTCCACTACATTCCCGCTCCAAGCTTCGATGCCGAGGCTCCGCTGGCGGCTCAGGTGACCAACCTGGATGCCTCGCCATTCCTCGGGCGTCTGGCGCTGACCCGCATCTACTCCGGCGAGCTGCGTAAGGGCTCCTGGGTGGGGTGGTCACGCCACGATGGCAGTGTAACCAAGGTTCATATTTCCGAACTCCTCGCAACCCGCGGCCTCGAACGGGAATCGACGGAGTCCGCGCGTGCCGGTGACATTGTTGCTGTGGCGGGGATTGCAGAGATCACTATCGGAGATTCGCTGGTAGACCCGGAGGATCCGCGCCCGCTGCCGCTGATCCACGTGGACGATCCGGCCATTTCCATGACCATCGGTATTAATACCTCCCCGCTGGCGGGTGGCGAGAAGGGGCACAAGCTCACCGCGCGGCAAGTCAAGGACCGGCTGGATAGCGAGCTGGTGGGAAATGTGTCGATCCGCGTACTGCCAACCGACCGACCGGACCAGTGGGAAGTACAGGACCGCGGCGAGTTGGCCTTGGCCATCCTGGTGGAGCAGATGCGCCGAGAGGGTTTTGAGCTTACCGTCGGCAAGCCGCGGGTGGTCACCCGCACCATTGATGGCACGCTCTGTGAGCCGATGGAGCGCACCACTATTGATGTGCCGGAGGAGTACCTGGGTGCGGTCACGCAGTTGATGGCCGCACGCAAGGGGCGCATGGACACTATGTCCAATCATGGCTCGGGCTGGGTTCGCCTGGAGTTCGTCGTTCCCGCGCGAGGCATGATCGGGTTCCGTTCCCAGTTCCTGACTCGCACTCGCGGCACCGGCATCGCCTCGTCGATCAGCGACGGCTACGCCCCCTGGATGGGGGAGATTGTTTCGCGTGCCACCGGATCCCTGGTCTCTGATCGAGCCGGGCAGGCGACGGCGTACGCGCTTCAGAGGCTGGAGGACCGCGGCACCTTCTTCATCGAACCGGGGCAGGAGGTATACGAAGGGCAGGTTGTGGGTGAGAATCCGCGCGATGAGGATATGGATGTCAACGTGGTGCGCGCCAAGGAAATGACCAATATGCGCTCCTCGACGGCAGACGTGTTCGAGCAGCTGCAGGCGCCGCGGCATCTGACCCTGGAAGAATGCATCGAGTTCGCTGCCGACGATGAGTGCATTGAAGTCACCCCGCAGGCCGTTAGAATCCGTAAGGTGATCCTCGATTCAACCGAACGTTACAAGCAGGCGGCCCGCCATCGGCGGGGAGGGCACTGAGCCGGGAGCCGTGTGGCTGGTCGTCATGGCAATCATCCCCATTGCTCTCGGGTAACCGAGTCACTAGTGATGGTTTGCGTCCCATGACGAAATCAGTCCGCCGCGCTCGAGTACAGGTGCCACTATGAGTGCAACGCATCGGTGATGAGTGGGTGCAATCGGTGCTAGTGCTACCACACGGTCGGGTTACAGTGGAGGCTGGCCGGAGAAGGAGAGAATGTGAAGGTACTGCAGATCGTCCTGGGCGCGCTCGGGGGACTCCTGGTTGGGATGTTGGCCACTGTGATGCACAGTGGTCCGGTGGACTTGCCCGTCGTCGGCCTGGTGCTCGCCACGGCGTTAGTAGCCAGCGGTACGTGGTTTCTGCTCGAATGGAAGAAACCCTACGTATGGCTGGGGTACGCACCGGGTGTGATAGGTGCAACGATTTGGCTGCTCATGTTCCCGCCAGTCAACGATTCGGTTCTTAGCGTTGACCAGTGGGTATCGCAACTCTGGTTGATTCTCGCTCCGGTAGCGGCGCTGGTCCCGAGCCTGCTGCTGGCATACCGGAGGCCGGATTCGACCTCCGGCGAGAAGGCTGCAGACTAGCACGGAGTGAGGCGGTGAACTCTTGAGTCGCAGACTTTCGCGCTTCTATGTGGCGAAAGATACGTTGCTCGTGGTTGCGCCAACTCCTGAGCGTAGGGATCTGCCCGGTAAAATCAAGCCATATGTCTAGTAATGTTGGAGGCTAGTTGTGGCGGAAGACGACGACGCGACGACCGGAAAAGACGCGGCGGGCACCCAAGAGGCGCCACACGACGCCGCGCCAGAATCTGCAGCTACCACCGAGGTTACGGTCACGGATGTGGCGGAAGCTGCCGCGGATTCGGCCACTCTTGCAGGCGGGGATTCAACCACCTCTGAGGGGGCGCGTGCCGATATTGCCGGAGGCGGTTCAGCTGCGACCGCCGCTGATGGCACAGGTACCGCCACAGTCGAGACAGGTACCGCCACAGTCGAGACAGGTACTGCCGCTGCGGTCGCCGAAGGTGCGAGTACGAAGGCGGCTGATAAAACCACAGTTATACCTGGCGCTGACAGTGTCGCTTCTGCCGGAATTGCCCAGGGGCAGGAGAATAGCGGCTCCTCTTCGGATGAAGGAGGCACGCCGGTGAAGAAGCGCCGCCGTCGGTGGCCATGGATCACCGCAGCAACAGTCATCCTTTTGGGCGGAGCTTATGTGGGGGCGGCATACTACTTCGCGGAGCGAATTCCGGCTGGTACAAAAGTGGTTGGCGTTGACGTTTCGGGTATGACGCGCAGTGAAGCGGCAACCGCCCTGGAAGAGCCGCTGCGCGAAAAGCTTGGTGACCCGATTCAGGTAACCGTCGCCGGTGAAAGCTACACGGTTGATCCTGCCTCATACTCACTCGATCTGGACAAAGAAGGCACCCTCAACTCACTCGTTGGTTTTTCTTTGGACCCCCGCCGCCTGTGGGCGCATATCGCCGGGGGACGCAACGTTAAACCGGTCTTGACCGTTGATGAGGCTGAGCTTTCCTCCGTCGTCGACGATCTTGCCGAAAAGACTGACACGGACGCCGTCAACGCAGACATCGTGTTCGATGGCACCACGCCTAGCGTCAAGCCGTCGGAACGGGGAATTGCGCTGGAACGTGAAGCCGCGCGCGATGTGTTCTCCACGGATGCGCTCACCGTGACTCAACCGATCAATCTTGAGGTATCCACGATTGATCCGGTCATTGATGACGAGAAGGCGCAAAAAGCTCTCACTGAACTCGCCGAGCCGCTTGTTGCAGACAAGCTCTCCGTTACCGTACAGGAGAAGCTCGTCGAGTTGACGCCAGAGCAGTTGGCGGCCGCAGCGAGCTTCACGGAGAACGACGGCGAACTCGCCCTGGAGCTGGACTCGGAGCAGCTCGGAGACATCGTCCGTGAAACCGTTCCCGATATTCTCACACCCGGTACGGATGCACGCATTGAGATTGCCAACCACACAACTCCCACGATCACGCCGTCGGAAAACGGTGTGGGCATTGACGACGAGCAACTCGCCGTCGATGCGGTCACGGCGGTTTCTTCCGGAAACCGCACGGTTGAGGCACCAACCAAGGAAGTGGAGGCGGAGTTCAGCACGGCGGATGCCGAAGCGCTGGGCGTGACGGAAGTGGTCTCCCAGATTGAGACCCCGTTGACCAACGACGCTGTGCGGACCACCAACCTGGAGGTTGGAACGGCGAAGATCACCAACACCTTGGTGATGCCCGGTGAGACCTTCTCGCTGTTGGACGCGCTCGGTCCGATCGATGCTGAACACGGATTCGTTTCCTCCGGTGTGGTGGCGGACGGTTTCAACTCCACCGCCATGGGTGGAGGGCTTTCCCAGCTGTCCACCAATACCTTCAACATTGGTTATTTGGCGGGGTTCACAGACGTGGAGCACAAACCGCATTCCAAGTACTTCTCCCGCTATCCCATGGGCCGTGAGGCCACACTGTGGGAAGGGCAGATCGATATGAAGTGGACCAATAACACCCCCTACGGCGCCGTGATCGATACCTGGGTTGCCGACGGGCAGGTGCACTCGCAGTTGTGGTCGACGAAGTATTGGGATGTCACGACGTCGACTTCCGATCCCTACGCCTATGTGGCGCCCAGTACCAGCTACAATCCGGCTGCAGACTGTGTGCCTTCGGGTGCCGGCGGCTCCGGCTTCACGGTGACGGTGAGCCGGACCGTGGCACGCGAGGGTAAGGTCGAAGAGGAGTCGAGCTACGCGTGGACCTACGCTCCCGTTGACGCCGTCGTCTGCAGTCCGACGGGCTGAACGGGCTGGTTCAATCTGGCGGGGCCGGGCTAGCGGGTTCACGCTGGCAGGTGGGCTCTGGCGGGCTGAACGGGCGGCTGACTCCGACGGGTCGAGCTGGCAATGGCCTGCGGAGCAGGGTTATATTGGCTCTCGCGTTCTCATGCGAAACCAGCGATAATAAACACGTAGATATCCGTAGAAAAGGAGTTGGGATATGACGTACATCATCGCCCTGCCCTGTGTGGACGTGAAAGACCGGGCGTGTGTGGATGAGTGCCCGGTGGACTGCATATACGAGGGCGAGCGAACCCTCTACATACACCCGGATGAGTGCGTTGACTGCGGTGCATGTGAACCGGTCTGCCCCGTTGAGGCCATTTACTACGAGGACGATGTGCCGGAAGAATGGTCGGTGTTCAAGTCAGTGAACGCCGAGTTCTTCGACGACCTCGGCTCACCGGGCGGCGCCGCCGCCGTAAGCCCCACCGGCAAAGATCACCCCTACGTTGCGGGGCTGCCCCCGCGTGACGCCAGCGAGTAACGATGCCTCTAGATGCCTCCCGACTTCCCGACTTTCCCTGGGACTCAATGCTTCCGGTGCGTGAGCGCGCCGCCGCTCACCCGGGAGGCTTGGTCGATCTGACGATCGGCACGCCCGTCGACCCGGTGCCGGAGATCATCCAGCAGGCACTGCGCGAGGAAAGCGACTCGCCCGGCTATCCCGCGACAATTGGCAGTCCGGAACTGCGCGAGGCGATCTATGAATGGCTGGCTCGACGGCGCGGTGTTGTTGCCGGGGCATCTTTCGGCGTCGCTGTCGGCGCCTCTCTCGGCGTTGACGCAGGTGCCACCCTCGGCGTCCTTCCCACGATTGGTTCCAAGGAGATGGTCGCGCTGCTGCCGTCTCTGCTCGGCCTGGGAAATGGCGACGTCGTCGCCTTCCCGCAGACCTCATATCCGACGTACGACGTCGGTGCTCGCCTCACGGGTGCTACGCCCTGCCCGATTGACGCCGACGCGAACCCGGACTCGTGGCCCGAGAACATCTCCATGCTGTGGCTCAATTCTCCCGGAAACCCGAACGGGCACGTGCTCGATGTGGAGCAACTGCGCAGAATACTGGCTTGGGCGCGTGCGCGTGGGGTAGTAGTGGCATCCGATGAATGCTACGCGGAACTGGTGTGGGAGGTTCCCGAGGCGCCGTCGATACTTGACCAGCGCGTGTGCGACGGCGACTACCGGGGCATCTTCAGCTTGTATTCCCTGTCCAAACAGTCCAACCTGGCGGGATATCGCGCGGCATTTCTAGCCGGCGACCCGCAGCGCATTGCCGCAATCACCGAGATTCGTAAGCACGCGGGATTCATGATGCCCGCACCGGTGCAACACGCGATGGCGGTGGGGCTCAATGACACCACCCATATGGAGGCCCAGCGTGAGGTCTATAGCCGACGCCGGGAGGCCTTGCGCGGGGTGTTGGAGGCGGCGGGTCTCATCGACGATCCGGCTTGCGTTGCAGGACTCTACCTATGGGCCGCGGACCGGCGCGGCAGCGCCGATTGCTGGGATATTGTCCATGCCTGCGCCCGCCTGGGCGTTGTCGTGACGCCGGGAGTCTTCTACGGAGAGGCGGGGCGCAAGCGGGTGCGTATTGCGTTGACGGCCCATGACGAGGCCATCGCCGAGGCCGTGCGCCGCTTGCCCCTGCTGCCGGAAGAGTTGGAGCGCGCTCAGGCGTGAGGCCGCCCGGCGCATGACGCGCGTGGGGCCGCGATCCTGCTCCAGTCGAGTGGGTGTGGGGGTTGGTCAGCGTGGGCATTGCCCGCGAAGACCCGTGCTGCGGTGCTTCGCCTGGGTACCAGTGCCAGTGACGTGGAATGCGCGGCCACGGGGTAGTATCCCGCCCGGCTCGGCTGCGCGTTGAGTGGGCCCTGCGCAGTCGTGAAGCCGGAATGACCGGACGTGCGACCGGATGGGGCAGTGATCGGCCTGCGCCGTCGTAGAACCTGAAGCAGGTTCTCTTTCAAAGTCTCATCCCTGCCGCCTCGACGATCGGGCCGCCGGGAACGTAGTATCGTGCATCAGAGGAAATCTCACGGCCCCGCCGGGGTCTGAGCGGCGTGAGCCGCAAAATGAGGAGGTCACAATGACTGAGAACAATGCCCCGCGTCCAGCGCGCCTGGAAGTTGACGGCACAGCCATGGAGCTTCCCCGCGCAGGTGCGACGGTGGGCCTTGATGGACTACGGATCTCGAAGATGATGGCGACGACGGGTGCTGTCACCCTTGATCCCGGATACATTAATACCGCCTCATGCGAGTCTGAGATCACATATATCGATGGCGACGCCGGCATCCTGCGTTACCGGGGGTATCCCATCGAGCAGCTGGCGGAGAACTGTACTTTTCTGGAAGTTGCCTATTTGCTGGTGTACGGCGAGTTGCCGGACTCGAAGTCGCTGGCCGATTTCACCCGTTCAATCAAGCGACATACTCTGCTGCACGAAGACTTCAAGGCATTCTTCACAGCATTCCCGGCAGGCGGGCATCCCATGGCAATCCTGCAATCCGGCATCGCCGGCCTCGCCACCTATTACGAGCACACCCTTAATCCGCGCGACCCGGAGCAGTTGGACTTGGCAACGGTACTGCTCATGGCGAAGGTTCCTACCATGATCGCGTATATTGCCAAGCGTGCGACCGGGTTACCGCTGCTGTACCCGGATGCGTCGCGTTCCTACACCGAAGACTTCATTCGTATGACATTCGGCCTGCCCTATCAGATGCAGGAGATCGATCCGACAATTGTGAACGCATTGGACAAACTGTTCATTCTCCATGCGGATCACGAACAGAACTGTTCGACGTCGACGGTGCGCCTCGTGGGATCGTCCCAGGCGAATATGTATGCCTCGGTGGCGGCCGGCGTCGGTGCACTGTCTGGGTCGTTGCACGGCGGTGCGAACGAGGCGGTGCTCAGCATGCTCGGGCAGATTCGCGATTCCGGGATCAGTGTTGCCGAGTTCGTGCGGCAGGTGAAAAACAAGGAGAACAAGGTACGCTTGATGGGCTTCGGCCATCGCGTTTATAAGAATTTCGATCCGCGTGCTCGTGTAGTGAAGTCGCTGGCAGACGAGGTGTTGGGGAGCCTGGGCGGCGACAACGAGCTGCTCGACATCGCCAAGGAACTTGAGGAGACGGCTCTGGCGGATGACTACTTCATCGAGCGCAAGCTATACCCGAATGTCGATTTCTACTCGGGTCTGATCTATCAGGCAATGGGCTTCCCGCCCCGGATGTTCACGCCGCTTTTCGCGCTGGGCCGCCTGCCCGGCTGGATTGCGCAGTACCGTGAGATGATCACGGATCCGACGCAGCGCATCGGGCGCCCGCGGCAGGTGTACGTGGGAATCGAGAAGCGCGATTGGGTGCCGCGTAACCGCCGTGCCAAGCTGCACGACGTGGCGCTGACCTTCGACATGGATATCAAGCGCCTGTAGAGAGAACCTGCCGCCCGTGGCGTGGGGCGTGGGCGCGCCCGGCAGCGGGTGCGGGCGAGAAGTGGAGGGTTTGTGGAGAAGTGTCGGAATTTTTCCTCTGTTTCTTGAAAAACCCTCCACTTCTTGCAGGCCTGCGTCTTGCGGGCCGGTGTGCTAGAAGCTCTTGCGAGCCGCCGTGCCCCAGCCGCGCCCTATGGGCTGACGCGGCCCAGCCGCGCTCCGCGCCCGTCAGCTGGTCTGCATAAGCGCCTGGAGCTCGCTACCGTTCGCGCCTGGGCGCGGTAATGCCTCCACGGCGCCGGAGGTGGAATTGCGGCGGAACATGATGTTGTTCAACCCGGACAACATGCGGGCAGGTACGACGTCGGGTTCCTGGATGTAGCCCTCGCGGCCGGGAGTCACACCTCCGGTTGGAAGCAGCGTGACGCGCGTGCCCGCTGTGACATACAGCCCCGGCTCCACAATGCAATCGTCGCCCAGCGCAATACCGAGACCGGAATTGGCCCCGAGTAGTGATCTCTTTCCTACACGTACGCGTTTTTTCTCATCGGCGGAGAGGATTCCCATGGTCGAGGCGCCTCCGCCGATATCGGCTCCGTCGTCGACGACGACGCCCTGTGAGACGCGACCCTCGATCATCGCTCGGCCCAACGACCCGGCGTTGTAGTTGACGAAGCCTGCATGCATCACGGTGGTGCCCTCCGACAGATAGGCGCCCAGGCGCACGTTGTTGCCATCGGCGATGCGCACGCCGGAGGGGATGACGTAGTCCACCATGCGCGGGAACTTATCGACAGAGAGGATACGGATCGGTGTGTTGCGCGCGGCACGAATGCGCATGCGAGTTGCGTCGAAGTCTTCCAGGAAGCAAGGGCCCGAGCTGGTCCACGCCACGTTCTCCAACACCGAGAAGATGCCATCCAGATTGATGCTGTTGGGCTGCGCTAGGCGCCATGACAGCAAATGAAGCCGCAGGTAAGCGCCAGCCGCGCTGGAGGGTTCATCGTCGAGGTTGATGACGGTTTTCACGATGCGCAGGTGGACGCGGCGTAGCTCGTCGTCGCTCTCAAGTGATAGCAGCAGGGGATCCGGCTGGGCGTCGTCAGGCGGGCTGCCGAGCTGCGGGTGCGGGTACCAGACATCCAGTACCTTGCCATCCGGGCGGGAGGTTGCGAGGCCGAAGCCCCACGCGGTGTTGTCACTCATGGGCCAAGCCTATCGGATTGCACCGGGTTGCCGTTGACAAGCCGACCAGTGAGCGGTCCGAACGGGCGCTCGTCTCAGATTTGGGGCTTAAGCGTATTGTGCGGCTTGTAGTGCCGGTGTGCTTGTGGTGCCAGTGTGTGGCGACTATCTGATTAAGCTCCCTTGTGCGGCTTGTAGTGCCGACGTGCCTAGTGGCGCCGACGTGCGGTGACTATCTCATTAGGTGCTTTGCCCGGCTTGTAGTGCCGGTGTGTCTTGTAGCGGCGGTGCGCTGTGCCTATCTCACCTCTGGGGCATGAGCCCACGTACGGTCTGCCATCCTTCTGCGAACTGCCGATGTAATGTACCCGGCACGCCGGTGGGGATGTCATCGACGTCGAACCAGCGCAGCTCCTGCGACTCGTTATTCGGCGTGGGAGTGACGTCGTCGAGGCATTGTGCCGTGAAGGTGGTGTACTTCCAGTCTTGATGATCAATGACGTAACTGGTCGTAATGGCGATATGCTCCGCACCGATACCCGTTTCCTCCGCGAACTCGCGCAGAGCTCCCTGCTGGCGGGTTTCATCACACCGCAATGCCCCGCCGGGGATCGACCAGGTACCGCCGTTATGAGACCATGGCGCCCGCAACTGCAGCAACACCTGCGGGCGTCCTTCGTGACGTCGGAACAGGGCGAGACCGGCTGCCCCGGCCAGACCCCAGTGCCGCTGCCTGCAGTTCCCGCAAAATACGAAGCCGTCAGAATCCTGCTGGGGGTTGAAAAGCCTGGTGTCTTGCAGGAATTCACTGCCGCGTGGCGTAAGCGGAACCGATTTCACGCCCGGGCGTGTCCACAGCTGCGCCACGGACAGGCCGAGCTCTGCCAGCATGTTGCGCAGCAAGCTAAGAGACAGGCCGACTACGTTGTGATAGTCCCCGTGCAGACCGGTGACGAAGGGGCCGCCCATGCCATCGATCATGAAGCATCCCGCAGCATTCAAAGGTTCACCGGTGGAGATATAAGCATCGATCTCGGCGTCGGACATGCGGGCGAATCGGACGCTTGACTCTTGGACGGCACTTAGGCTGAACACGGTCTGTGGGCGCAGCAGGCAGTGCCCGGTGTACAGGAATCCGGACTGCCCGGACATGGCGCGCAACTGTTCGCGCGCCTCGTCGGCGTTGCGCGGCTTGCCGAAGAGTTTGCCCTGGAACTCGAACATGGAGTCGCAGCCCAGAATCAGGTCAGGGAGTGCGGCGTTTGTGCTGACTGCAGCGGGCGTGCTGCCTTCAACCGAGGTGCTGCCCGCAGCGGAGACGTCGCCTTCAGCCGATGCGCTGCTTTCGCCTGATGCGCGGACTTCACCCGATGTGCGGCTTTCCGCCGATTCGTGGAGTGCGCCTGCTCCGCTATGCGATTCGTCGACGGCGGGGCCGGGCAACGATGCGTAATGACCAGCGACGCCGTCGGCGAGAGCTCCGCCTGCCGGGTTCCCTTCCGTCAAGGCCACGGGCGACTGGATACTGGTCGGCTCAATGCTGGACTGTCCGCTATCCGCCCGGTCGGCGCGTAGCTGCCGCGCGACGGCGCGTGCCTTTGCGGTAGCGAGAACAAGTACCTGCCGCTGAGGGCCGCCTTTCACTCCCGTTAGCACAGACTCCTCGTCCACATGCGAGACGTGGACAAGTGGTTCAATGCCGGCCTGCCGCAGGATCGACAGCCGGGCGGGGGATTTGCTTGCTAGCAGCAGCGAGAGGTGAGGACCGCCCGTGGAACGGTCCGGGGCCAATCCGCCCGGACTTTGAGGCGGGATGCGCGCGGGTTCCAAGGACGGGGTGAGCGCAGGAACTAGTGGCAGCGATCCAGACTGCTCACCAGGCGCCGAGTTTGTTGGGACCGGATGCAGCGCGCCTGTCGGGTCCGAGGAAACAGACCCTGCGTCTTCCGGCGGCAATGCAGGGGGCATTACTCGGCCTCCCGCAGGGCGTCGCGCAACACATCCAAACCGAGCGATCCGAAGGAGAGTGCGCGCATATGCCATTCCTTCAAGTCGAATTCGCGCCCCGCCGCCGCAGCGGCACCACGTGCCTCTTCGCGCAGCTCATTCCAAATGCGCTGCCCGATCTTGTAGGAGGGTGCCTGCCCGGGCCAGCCTAGGTAGCGATCCAGTTCAAAAGAGAGAAATGCCGGATCCATGGCGACGTTCTCCCGCAGGAAGCGCCAGGCAGACTCATGGTCCCAAGCCCCTCGCCCCACTGACCGGCGGGCTTTCCGAGGTGAACACCGAGATCAACAACGACGCGTGCCGCGCGTAGGCGTTGCGAATCGAGCATGCCCATACGATCTGCCGGATTGTCGTGGAAACCGAGTTCGTCCATCAGTTGTTCGGCATACAGCGCCCAGCCTTCGCCGTGTCCAGATACCCAGCATCCGAGGCGGCGCCACAGGTTGAGCTTATCGCGCAGATAGGTGGCCAGTCCGAGCTGCAGGTGATGCCCGGGAACACCCTCGTGATAGACCGTTGTCTTTTCCTGCCAGGTGGAGAAATCCGTCACACCGGAGGGGACGGACCACCACATCTGACCAGGTCGTGAGAAGTCCTCGGTGGGGCCGGTGTAATAGATGATGCCGGTGCCATCAAGCTCAACGCGGCAGGTAATTTGGCGCATGGCCGCCGGGATGTCGAAGTAGGTGCCGTTGAGGGCGGCGACGGCGTCGTCGGACGTCTTCTGCATCCATTCGCGCAGCGTGTCCGTGCCGTGGATACGGTAGCGGGGATCGGCGTCGAGCCGGTTCATCGCTTCGCGCACGCTGACGCCGGGCCCATACAGTTCGCGGGCGATTTCCTCCTGTTGGGCCACGATGGACTCAAGCTGGGAGAGCCCCCATTCATAGGTCTCGTCGAGGTCGACGGTCGAGCCGAGGAATTCCCGCGAGAATAACTGGTAGCGATCACGACCGACGGCGTCCAGTTCCGTGGCCCGTGGTGCGACATCCCGGCGCAGGGTTTCGGCCAACTCACCGTAAGCCGCCCGTGCGGTGGCGGCTGCCGCATTCAGCCGTTCGGCCAGCTCTGGATGCGCGGCGGCACCGGCTGTGACCAGTCGCTGCAGGGAGGAGCGGTCGGCGTCGGCAACGGTGTCGCACTGTTCGGCACAGCGTTCCACCTGCCGCAGCGCGACGGCGGGCCCGGAGTCCAGACGCTTGTTCAATGACACCAGATAGCCGGTCAACGCACCGGGAACGGCTTCCAACCGACGCGCAATTGTCACCCACTGCTCTGCGGTGTCACGCGCCATAAGATCGAAGGAATCGCGGACCAACTGGATCGGCGAGGCGATGACATCTATGGTGCCGCCGGATTCCCCCTGCTCGGCGAACTCCACCTGCAGAGAGAGGCGTTCGCGCAGGGCTGCGGCGCTCACGGCGTCGGCGCTGTCGCGTGGGGTTAGTTTCTCCAAGGACTGCAACGTAGTGCGTGCCAGGGCCAGTTCGGCTTCCGTACCGGCGGGCGAGTAGTCGTCGAGAGTACCTTCATCGGCCCCCGCCAAGCCGACGCTTGTGGTTAGCGTGGGGGAAAGCCGGAGCAACTCGCAGAAGTAGGATTCGCTGAGCTCGTCGATCGCTGAGGGCACCTCTTGTGCCGTGTGCGGCTGTGCAGTTGCTTCATCGTGTGCAGTCATGTATCCCAGCCTAATGGTCCAGCCCGATCAGCGGGCATGCTCTGCGCGAGCAATATGGAAGGGATTCGCCGGAAAGTCTCGACGTCGCGCGCTCTGGCCGCTACACTCATTTGTGATCGAAAACACAAGCTGCTACAGTGTCTGCGGTTTGACCTGCGGAAATGCTGTGGCTTCAGTCAGCCGACGCGAAGGAGGAACGGTGGTGAGTAGCGCCATGGACGGCACCATGGACGATGTGGGCCGTGAGGTGCCCGGCCGTGAGGCATCGCCCGGCAGTGCATCTGCATCCGGCACTCCGGCCTCGTCGCCGCAGCCGGTACCCGACGCGCCCGCCACAGACGGCACACCCTCGGCCTCACGCAACACGGTACAGCGCCACGTTGATCGCCTGCTCGGCGGTCGGGAGATCTATACCTTGGCTGAGGCGGCCCAGATCGCGGGCATAAGTACCCGCCTCGCCCGGCGTATCTGGCTCTCCATGGGCTTTCCGACAATCGAGGACGAAGACAACGACCGTGTATTCGCCGACGTCGATATTGAGTCGCTGCGCCAGCACCGCGACATTCTGGAATCGGGCCTGCTCACCGAAGAATCGCTGACATCACTTATTCGCTCCGAATCGCATATGGCGGATCGTCTGGTGCTCTGGCAGCATGAGGCACTAGTGGAGTATGCGGAGAATGAACTGAAACTGGACGGGATATCGGCCCGCTTCTGGATCTTGGACCATTTCGGTGATTATGAAGACTTCCTGCGCATGCAAATGAATTACGCCTGGCGCCGCCACCTTGCCTCGTTGCTGCGACGCTCCGAGGCCGAAGTATCGGAAATGCAGCTCTCCAACGCGGATGATCTGCAACTGCAACGCGCGGTCGGCTTCGTCGATATGGTGGCCTTCACGAACCGCTCCAATGAGATTGGCTCGGCGGAGCTCATCGAGTTGATTGAGACCTTTGAATACACGTGCCGCGACGTGATCGCTTCTCACGGCGCCCGCGTGGTCAAGACCATCGGCGACGCCTTCTTGTTCATTGCCGACGACGTCGTCGTTGGTGCCGAGGTCGCTAGCTCGATTGTGGAGGAACTGCGGCAGGTGCCCGGCATGCTTCCGGTGCGGGCCTCCCTGGTGTGGGCGGCGTGGTGTCGCGGTTCGGTGATATTTTCGGGCCCACGGTGAATCTTGCATCGCGATTGGTGGATGAAGCGGATACCGGTTCCGTGCTGACTGATCGAAATACGGCGAATCTGCTGCGAGCGGTGAAACCAGGACGCTACACCTTGGTTCAGGCCGGGTCCCCCGAGCTGCAGGGGATCGGGCGTATTGAGGCAGTGGAACTGCGGCGCATGCCCGCGCAATAGACCGGACTGCATGATGCGGCGGTTCGCATGGACTGCGTGGTGTTCTTGCGCTCGGTTCGCGTGGTGCTATTGCGTCGGTTTGGAAGTGTCAAAATCCCGTCCAAACGACAGTAAAGTGGAATTGCTCCAATTTAAAAATGGCGGAATCACGCGGATTTGCAACGGCCACTGCGTCCCGCCCGAGTCGTTTGGACGGGATTTGGACACCGTCCGCCGAGTCTAAGGGCCAGCGAACTGGACAACCGCCGGGTCAGACGGCGGGGACGGGTTCATAGGCCTCTTTGGCGTCGTCGTCCGGACGGCCGTCGCCCGCAGCACCGTCATCACCGGCATCGCTCCTGCCAGTGGCGTCACCAGCTCCGGCATCGCTCTCGCACATGGCGCAGTCATTACCGGCCCTGCTCTCGCCCGTAGCACCGCCCCCGTCCGCATAGTCGTCGTCATCGGTGGCGCGAGTGGGAACAGTGGCATCCTGGTTATCGTGCTGACCGGAGAATACGACGTAGCGGTACATGATATAGCGGAAGGCTGTGCCCAGGGCCAGGCCGACGATATTCGCGGAGATATTGTCGGCGAATTGGCTGCGCAGCCCGAGACCATAGCGTGAGAAGGCGAGGCAGGCGAGGGCAATGAGCATTCCACCGATGTTGACGAGCACGAACATGGTGAACTCGCGGGTCTTGTTCGCCATGCGTCGATCTCCGAAGGTCCACATGCGGTTGACCATCCAGGAGAATACGACGGAAACACTCACCGAGATGATTTTGGCAGTCATGGACTGGTCGCCCGGCAGGTGTACGAGGCCGGTGTGTGCAAGCAGGTTGAAGAGGCCGACATCAACCACATACGACCCCAGACCAACGACGCAGAAGCGCACAAACTCAACAAACCATTCGCGTGGTGACTGGCCTTTGAGGAGGCGGTGGACGAGATGACTAGGGTGAAGCACGTTATCAGTGTAGTGGCTAGGCGCGGTTGTGGCATGCGACCGATGCAACACGGTGAGGAGTGACTCGTGCGTCATGTGGTAGGTACAGGCGCTGAAGCGGCGGCGCCCGCGGTGGGAGTTGTAGGCGGCGGCCAGCTGGCCCGTATGATGCAGGAACCCGCAGCGGCGCTCGGAATCCAGCTCCATGCCTTAGTTGAGGCGCTGGATGGTGCAGCGGGGCAAGTCATCCCTCATGCACGCCTTGGCGAGGCCGACGACGCCTCGGGCGTGCTCCAACTGACTCAAGATGTGGATGTCATCACTGTTGAGCACGAGCACGTGCCCGAGCAGATCCTCGCACAAGCGGCTACGCAGGTGCCGGTGCGACCCTGTCCACATGCCTTACGCTTTGCGCAGGACAAGCTAGCCATGCGGCAGCGGATGGACGAATTGGGAGTACCACAGCCACGCTGGCGCAATGTGAAATCCATAGCCGACGTTGCGCGAGGGCTGGAGGAGTTCGGTGGCGTCGGCGTTCTCAAGATGCCGCGTGACGGATATGACGGCAAGGGCGTGATGCTTATCCACGATGCCGACGACGCACAGGCGTGGCTCACGGAGGCGCCGGGCGGCCTTCTGCTGGAAGAACGTATCGCCTTCGAGATGGAGGTGGCCCAGCTTCTCGCCCGGCGGCCCTCCGGCGAGGCACGTTGCTGGCCGTTGGTACAAACCGTTCAGAAGGGCGGAATCTGTACCGAGGTGATTGCTCCCGCTCCCGCTATTGGGGATGCCGTGGCTCGCCAGGCGCAGCGGGTGGGGGAGCGCATTGCTGCGGAACTCGATGTAACGGGCATCCTTGCCGTGGAAATGTTCGTGGCGCGCGGGCGGGACGGCAACCTGCGGCCTTGTGTCAATGAACTGGCGATGCGACCGCATAATTCCGGCCACTGGACCATTGAGGGGGCAGTTACCAGCCAGTTCGAGCAGCATTTGCGTGCCGTGCTGGATTTACCGCTCGGCTCAACACGCCCCCGCGCCCCGCATGCCGTTATGGTCAACGTTCTCGGTTCCGCACTTGAAGATCCCCGCCGGGCGTACGCGCGAGTCATGGCGGAGTACCCGCAAGTTAAAATCCACACATACGGCAAGGCTGTGCGGGTGGGCCGGAAGCTGGGGCACGTTACCGTGTTGAGCGACGACTTACAAGAGGCGCTGACAGTGGCCCGCGGTGCGGCCGCCATGTTGCAGGGAGAAGAGGCGCTCCCTTAGGCCTCCGCGCCATTATGATTCCCGCCCACTGCGACTGTGCGCAGGGATGACGGTGTGTGCTGGGGGCCGGGAGCGTGAGCAGATGAAAGGATATAGAAGCAATGACGCAGACGAATGCCGAAGTCGGCGCGCGAGTGGGCATTGTGATGGGGTCCGATTCCGACTGGCCGGTTATGCAGGACGCTGCGGATATCCTGCAGGAGTTCGGCGTCGCCGTGGAGGTCGACGTCGTCTCCGCACACCGTATGCCAGAGGATATGCTTACCTACGGTCGGAAAGCGGCTGAGCGGGGCCTGCGCGTGATCATTGCCGGGGCCGGAGGGGCAGCGCATCTTCCCGGCATGTTGGCAGCGGTGACACCACTGCCGGTGATTGGAGTTCCGGTACCCCTGGCACACCTGGATGGAATGGATTCACTGCTGTCCATCGTGCAGATGCCAGCCGGTGTGCCGGTGGCAACTGTCTCGATTGGCGGCGCTCGCAACGCTGGCCTGCTGGCGGCGCGCATCCTTGGTGCGGAAGACCAGGGAATACGGCAGCAGATGGTGGAGTTCCAAGATAGTCTGCGGGCGATGGCAGTTCAGAAAGGGCAGCGATTGCGTGCGAGCTGGCGGGAGCGGCCGTAATCGGGGCCTCCACGCCATCGGAACTCTCTTCGACGCGGTCGGGCCTTTTTGGGCAAGGTTCGCGACGTCGTCGGCGAGACTCACGACCTTGCGGCAAGGATGACGACACTTCGGCAAAGCTCGCGGCCCTTTCGACGAGGATCGCGCGGTTTATCGACGCCAGGTGGGCGGCTCAATGCCGAAGCGCCTCGGCACGGAAGCACTCCGCCGTACCGCACCGGTAAGCCGATGTGCGGCGCCAACGATGCAATTCGCGGCGCAGAAACCCCGGTACACGGCGCGACCCGTGGCGCCCGCGACCCGACGCACCGCACGCCTAGAACCCAGCACGTGGGGACCGCACCTCGACGCGCGAGGCCGACACCCCAACATGGAGCACCCGCAAGCTGGTCTAATAGCTCGCCTGGTAAAAGTCGTCCGCAGTCAGCGTGCCGTTCATCATTTTCTCGAAGAAAGGATCGCTCAGCTCCTGATCGAGTAGGACCACCGACTGGCCGCCCACTCGGTAGTCAAGGCTGGCAATCGGCGGTGCACCGATTAGCCCGCCTTCTCCCATCACGGTCCGCAGCGACATTCCCGCTCGCACCAGCGACAGCATGGAGGTATCGGGATCGGTGGTCAGGTTTTCGGCGACCGCACCCACCAGGTTCTTCTGCCTGCCCGGGCTGAGCAGCGTATCCCGAGAGATGGCCTTATCGACAACCTTCCCGACCACCTGTCGTTGTCGCATAGTACGGCCGATATCTCCGAGAGGATCCGCCTTGCGCATCCGCGAGAATGCCAATGCCGTTGCGCCGTCAACATCGTGGCAACCTGCGGTCCATTCAAGTTGTGAGTCGGCATCCGAGACGTCGTAGTCGTAGCACAAATTGACTCCGCCTACCGCGTCCACCAGTTGCTGCACTCCGCCCATGGATATTTCAATATAGTGGTCAACGGTCATTCCGGTTAGATTCTCGACCGTTGCCACCAGGAGTTCCGGTCCGCCCTGCGAATACGAGGCATTCAGCTTTCCGTCGCCGTACCCCGGGATTGCCACATAGGCATCGCGCGGAAGCGAGACCAGGGCGGGAGATCCCGCTTCTGGAACCTGCAGTAGCATGATGGTGTCGGAGCGTTGCCCCTCGGTGCCATCGTTGATGGCGTTCTCTTCACGCCGGTCAGAACCCACAATGAGATAGGTGGTGCCGGGCGTATCGGCGCGGCCGGAAAGTGCACTGACATGCTCCATTTTGGAGTTGCTGTAGTGCAGCAGGTAGAGCGGCCATCCGATAACAAGTAACAGAATGATCACGAAGACGCCCAGCACCCAGGGCCACTTTCTGCGCCGTCGCCGCCTTCCGCTCGGCCTGTCAGAATGGCCGGAGCGCGAGGGGGAGGCCGAGCGCGACGTGCCTGCCGACCGGGACGAGTTGTTGGACCGGCCGGATCGTGCTGGTCGGCCCGCTTCCTGGGCGGGCTGGCGTGAGGCGGAGTCTCCACGCACGTGCACCTGTGGACGCTGTTGCTGGGCGGAGCGCGCTATCGCGGCCGCGCTGGAGGTGGAGGGACGCGACGACGCCATGGAACGTGAGGCGGGCTGATAGCTAGGCGGGGGAGTCTGGTCGTCCTGCCGGGCGCGGACTTCGCTCTTAGAATTGGGGCTGCTTAGGCTGTTTCCATTCGAATCGCGTAACTTCGGGCGTCGCGAGGCGGCGGAGGCGCGGCCCGCAGAGGCAGACGCCGCGTTGTTGGAGCGAGGCGAATTCGCCGGTGAATGGAGTGCGCCGTGGCGGGAGCCGACCGTGCGTGCACCATCGGCGCTCGGGCGCGCACGCCGTCGCTTCGGCTCAAAGGACGGTGGCTGTTTTTGGTCCTCAGCCAACGGCATTCTCCTTATTGCAGGTCGGCGTCGTCGTACTGGTTGATGGTGCGTCGGCAGACGGTACGGAAGCGGGGATGGTCGTTGTTGGAGTCGACGTGTCTACGTCCTCCGTCGTGTCGCCGTCGGTTTCATCGCCCGCTGTATCGGGATTATTGGCGGCATCAGGATCCACGACCTTGCCCTCTTCGTTGACTGTGACGGTAACCGGGGTGTCATTCGCCAAAGCTTCCCAGATCTGATCCGCGCCCTCCCCAACGGTAACACGGGAACCTGCCCATTCCCAGGGCATAGTAATGAAGTTAATGGAGTCGAGGTTGATATTCCGTAGTGAGTTCGCCAGACTGGCGAGTGTGGTGATATTGCCCAAGTTGTCGCTGGTCGAGAGCGAGGCAGTTCCGGCTTCCATCACCTGGTAGAGCTTAGGCAGATCGGTGAGAAGGTTCATGTCGAGGACCTCCCGCACCATGGCACCTACCAGGTCTTGTTGCCGTGATATACGGCTGATGTCTGACCCGTCGCCAATTTCCTTGCGGGCGCGCGCCAAGGCCAGTGCCTGCTGACCGTTGAGCAGGCGGCAACCCGCTTTCACGTCGAGTCCGGCCAGGGAGTCGTACATGTCCTCCTCGAAATACATCGGCACACCGCCGAGCGCTTCCACGATTTCCTGGAAGGATCCGAAGTCAACCACGATATAGCCGGTCAGCCGAATGCCGGTCAGTGCTTCGACCGTCTTCATCGTGCACGCGGCGGCAGAGCCGACGTCGCCGGTCTGCCCACCGATGGCAAAGGCGGAGTTAAACATGGCATCGTACTGCTCGTCGGTATCGAATGTTTCGGGCGAGCCCGGTTCATTGCGTACCGAACATGACGGGATGTCCACCAGTGTGTCGCGTGGAATGGAGACGATGTCCACCCGTGAGCGGTCGGCGGAAATATGCACGATCATCGTGGTATCGGCGCGCATACCATCGACCGCACCGGATGCTCCAGCGCCGTCAATGTCGGAGGCACCGGAGCGAACATCGGATCCCAGAACGAGGATATTCATGGCTTCCGTGTTTTCGGCGTTCGGGCGTTCCGTACCAATGAGCTCCTCGGGATTGTCCTTTTTAATGTTGCCTTGTAGGACGGAATATCCAATGCCGACCGTAGAACCCACCGTGAGCAGGGCAGCGAAAAACGCCAACGCCACAACGCGGCCGCGGTGTCGTAGCGAGACCGTCTTCTTCAAATGTGCCGCAGCACGACCCGACTTACTCATCGTGCCTATAATAGAGGACGCGGTGAGGAAGGCGCGTGTATCAGCGCAGAAGTTAGGGATACTCACACTCGAAAATGGAGCTGCTTCCCAGGTAATCCATGGTTTCAATAGAGTTACCCCGGGAAGACTCCAGTTGCGGGTGATTCAGGTTAGGCTTGGTTCGTGGAATACCCGTCCCTGCGAATTGTGACAGTTGCCTTCAACCCGGGTAGTGAACTCGCGACACTTGCGGCCTCGCTCGATGCGGCGACTCACCTGCCTTATGAGTTCGTCATCGTTGACAACGGCACGGAGAACGGCACCGTTGACGATGTCGCAGCCACTTACCGCGGTCGCGTTGTGCGCTCGGGTTCTAATCTGGGTTATGGCGGAGCGGTCAATCTCGGTGCTGAAGGTTTTGCGGGGCAATGGCTCTTGGTGGTCAACCCCGATGTTGTGCTTAGCCCGGGCTGCATTGATGCGTTGCTGGACGAAACGCGGGCGTGGCCCCGGGGTGGCGCGTTCGGGCCATTGATTCGCACGCCAGAGGGCGAAGTGTACCCCTCCGCGCGGCATTTCCCACGCCTGATTTCCGGGGCTGGGCATGCTGTTTTCAGTGGAGTTTGGCCGTCCAACCCATTCACTGCCGCCTATCGTGCCAATGAGTCGCTGGAGCGTACGCACGCGGTGGACTGGCTCTCCGGTGCGTTTTTGCTCATGCGGATGGCCGCATTTGAACAGGTTGGCGGATTCGACACCTCGTATTTCATGTTCTTTGAGGACACACAGCTGGGCGAGGATCTTAAGGCGGCGGGCTGGCAAAGCATCTACGTGCCCGGGGTGGAGGTCATGCATGAACAGGGGGCGAGTTGGAGGGAACGACCGGCGAATATGATCCGTGCACATCACCGCTCTGCCGCTCACTACATTGATGGCGTCTACCATGCGCCGTACCAAGCTCCCCTGCGCTGGGCTTTACGCCTTGGTTTGCGTATGCGTGAGGTTGCGCAGGTCCGTGGTGCTCGGAGGGGGCGACCGAGCCGGTAGCGCCAACGCTTGCCTGTGTGTCGCTCATCGGCCTGCCCTGAGACTCGTGTGATAATTGAGATTTTTGGCAAGGATTGTGAATATTGGTGAATCTTCGTACACTGGTCTGCGGAGGCTAACGAAGGGACTACCACTATGAACACATCCCGAACGGCTGCAGCAGCAAGTGCGTTATCGCTACTTCTCGGATCGTTTATCGCCTTGCCTGCTGCCACCGGAGATGATGCCAAACTAGGCGGTATCGCCATTGAACTTGTGACGAGTAGCGGCGTTGAAACAGATGTCGCACGCTCCGGTTTCGATGGCGATGGCGCAACAGAGGTTGTGAAGACGACGTCGCACGTGGCGCAAACCGACGAAACGGTCGATCCTTTCACAGATGAGACCGCAACGGATCCAAGCAGCAACGACTCGGAGGTAGAGTCCGGCACCGGAACATCCGGTGACGATACGACCGATGGCGACGGCGATTCCGCCACCACTCCGGCGGAGCCGCAGACGGATGCCGATGAAACGGATGTTGACGAACCCGACCAGTCCGAGTTGGAGGAGGAGTACGCGCTTTTCACCGATCCGATTGCTATTGACGCGCCCTTCGCCGTCGCCGGCCTCACCTGGGATTCTGGCGATCTGCCCATCGGCTCCGCCGTCGAGGTGCGAACGCTGGACGGTGCGGTGTGGTCCGACTGGTATGTGCTGCCCAGCGAAGACTCCGCAGACGGCCGACCCGGAACGGAATACTACATCTCGGGTGCTTCGACCGGTATCCAGGTACGAATCAGCAGGGGAGATGGTGATCTCCCGGCGGGGCTCCGCATTGATATTGCGTATGATGCCGACGGCGACCTCGTGGCCGAGGATGGAACCGAAACCACGGACGTGCTACCCGCTGCCGATACTCTGACCGACGAAGCTGTGAATGCGGAAGAGGCCAGTCTGATCAGTTCCAGTACCACGGCTGATGCAACGGCCGACGAGGAGGACGTGCAGCTGGCAAGCGTCGTGCAGCCAGCCTCCGCAGCCCCGGCGGGCAGCTACGCGGCCGCGCGGGGAGCCTCTGCCACCACCACAAACGCGGCCCACCTGCTCAACGGGGTGCTGCCGATGGCCAACAGTGTGAATATCAAGTCGCGTTCGGCGTGGGGAGCGGATGAGAGTGTCATGACATGGACACCGCAATACGCCGCCTTCCAGGGTGTTATCGTGCACCACACCGCCGGTTCGAATAACTACACGCAAGCACAGGTTCCTTCCGTAATCAAGGGGATTTATCGCTACCATGCGGTAACCCGCGGGTGGGGCGACATCGGCTACAACGTGTTGATCGATAAGTATGGCGGTCGCTGGGAGGGCCGATCCGGAACGCTCTCGGCACCGGCATCCAAGATGGTGATCGGAGCGCATGCGGTTCCGCGCAACAGCGGCACAATGGGAGTTTCCGTCATGGGGCTCTACACGGAGATCAATCCGTCGACGACGGTTATCGATGCCTTGGTTGATGTGATCGCGTGGAAGTTTGTCGCCGCCGGGGTTGACCCCAACTCGACAAGTCCCTTGACCGTTCCGGCAAGCAACAATTCGCCACTGGTTGGAGGAACGCCACTGCCGCGCATCTCCGGACACAAGGACGTAGCGAACACCGCGTGCCCGGGCAATATCTACAACTACTTCGGTACGATCCGCTCGCAGGTCTCTACGAAGTACAAGGCAGCTAAGTCCGGCACCGCAACGACTCCGACGACGCCCGCAGTGACACCGGGCTGCCCGACCTCATCTACTGGGAAGGTGCTCTGCCTCGGCAATGGCTGGAACACCACATTCAACTCCGTCTTCCAGTACGGTGTTGCTGGTGACGAGGTCTATGTCGGTGACTGGAACGGCAACGGACAGGACACCCCTGTTGTGCGACGTGGTGCAACCTACTATTTCCGCAACTCCCTCTCCATGGGATCCGCCGACAAGGTGATCACCTACGGAAAGGCTAACGACGCCGTAGTCTTTGGCGACTGGAACGGCGATGGCATAGACACTCCTGCGGTGCGCCGCGGAAACGCGTATTACATTCGCACCACCCTGAGCAGCGGGCCGGCGAATCGGGTGATCACTTTCGGTAGGGCCGACGACGACGTGCTTGTGGGTGACTGGAATGGTGACGGAAAGGACACTCTGGCCGTGCACCGAGGAAACGCCTTCTACCTCAGTAATACTCTTGCTACAGGAAAGGCAGAGCGTATAGTCGCCTATGGAACCGTGGGAGACAAAGCCTATGCCGGGAAATTCAATGGACAGCGAGGTGACTCGCTGGCGGTACGACGCGGGACCACGCTCTACGTGACGAATACTCTGAAGGGCGGTCAAGCAGACCGAACGTTCTCGTATGGAACCGCATCGGAGAAAATTGTGGTAGGCGATTGGAACCGGAACGGAACCCAGACTTTCGGCATCGTGCATTAGGACCCTCTCGCACGGCTTGGTAACGCGCGGTCCCGAGAGAGGAACCGCACCACGCCACGAGGTCCAATCGGAATGGGGCACGAGGTCCAATCGGAATGGGGCCGGGAATCTCAGCCCGGCCCCTCCGTTATTTTCTCTACTCGCTCGGCGGAGCGCAGGAGTTCTGCGCCTGCCCAGCATGCACGCACGGCACTGCCTGCGCGCTTCCCGCGAGCAGGGGAAATCGCGGGCCTACTGCCCCTGCTTGGCGTACTTGGCCTCCACTGCCTCTTTCTGCGGGCGCCACCACGCCTCGTTGGCCTTGTACCACTCGACGGTGGCGTGCAGGCCGACGGCGAAGTCCTGGAAGGACGGTTGCCACCCGGTTTCCTCCACCAGCTTCGAGTTATCGATGGCGTAGCGCTGATCATGGCCGGGCCTGTCATTGACATGGTCGAAGTCATCGGGGTCGCGTCCGAACTCGGCGAGGATCATTTTGGTGACCTCAAGGTTGTTCTTCTCGCCGTTCGCACCGATCAGATAGGTTTCGCCAATACGCCCCTTGTTGATGATCTCCCACACGGCGGAGTTGTGGTCGAGCACGTGAATCCAGTCGCGCACCTGCTCTCCGGTGCCGTAGACCCTGGGGCGCACTCCGTCAATGAGATTCGTGACGGTGCGTGGAATGAACTTCTCGATGTGCTGGTAGGGGCCATAGTTGTTGGAGCAGTTGGAAATGGTGGCCGGCACGCCGAAGGAGCGCACCCAGGCGCGCACCAGCAGATCTGAGGCTCCCTTGGATGACGAATACGGCGAGGACGGCTTATAGGGGTCGCCCGGCGCAAACTTGCGCGGCTCATCGATTGCCAGGTCGCCATAGACCTCGTCGGTCGAAATATGGTGCAAGCGAGTTCCGTGCCGCCGTACCGCTTCCAGAATCTGGAAGGTTCCCTCGATATTGGTGCGAATGAAGGGGGAGGGGTCGTTGAGCGAGTTGTCGTTATGGGATTCGGCGGCGAAGTTGACGACGACGTCGGCGTCTTTGACTAGCGGATCCACCGTGTCTGCGTCCGCGATATCGCCAACAACGAGTTGTACCCGCTCCAATCCGGCAATGGAGTCCGGGTTACCGGCGTAGGTTAACTTGTCGAGCACAGTCACCTCGGCATCCGGGTGATTCTCGATGGTGGAATGCACAAAGTTGGCGCCGATGAATCCAGCGCCTCCGGTCACAAGGACTCGCATATGTTTCCTTTCACGTCGGTCCGGTATCACAAACAAGTCTGCCATGAACCACCGGGGTGGGGCACTTCGAATTGCGCAGAGAAGCGTTTTTGAACGCGTGTATACCTCGTAGCGAAGTGCCGCGGGGTGGGAACAGACGCTCAACGCGGCAGGAAGGACAGCGCGGCGGGAAGAACTGCACGCCAAAACGAGTGCCAGGCATCCACGGGATGTGGTTATCCGGAAGGAACAGTGCCCGCGATGCTGAAATCGCCGCCGCGGCAGCCGTCGTCCGAACGCTCGCTCCGAAGGTGCGGCGCCGGGTCAGCTAGCGCTACGCCCGGTCAGCTAGCGGCGGCCGATTCCGCGGTAGCTCCAGCCGGCATCCTTCCACTTCTGGGCATCAAGCGCATTGCGGCCGTCCAACACGACCTTTCCGCGCGCCAACGGTGCCAACGCCTGCGGGTCGAGCTCGCTGAACTCCTTCCACTCGGTGGCGAGGAGCACGGCATCAGCACCCGTGATTGCGGTCGTGGCGTCGGCAGCCACATCAATATCACCCTGCGCGGCAAGGATCGGACCGGCACCGGGATCGGTGACGACGACGTCGGCGCCGCGTTCCTCGAGCAGACGGGCAATCGTGCGCGCCGGAGAGTGCCGGAGATCGTCGGAGTTCGGCTTGAACGCCGCTCCAAGAACCGCCACCCGTTTTCCTTCGAGGCCGCCGGTCATCTCATTGAGGGTGTCGACTGCGCGACCGCACTGCGACTCGTTGATGAGTTCCACCTCGGTGAGGAAGTTGAAGGTCTCATTCAGCCCCAACTCCGCGGCCCGGGCATGAAAGGCGCGGATATCTTTCGGGAGGCATCCGCCGCCGAAACCGATACCTGCGCGTAAGAACTTCTTACCGATACGGTCATCAAGACCAATGGCCTCGGCCAGTTTGCCAACATCGGCGCCGACGGCGTCGCAGGCCTGCGCCATCGCGTTGATGAAGGAGATCTTCGTGGCGAGGAAGGAGTTCGCTGAGACCTTCACGAGTTCTGCCGTCTGATAGTCCATGACTAGGCGCGGTGTCGTTCCGTCGGCCAGGATCTTTGCGTAACACGTGTCTAGAGCGGTTTGGCCGCGTGCGGCGAGTTGTGGATCATCCGGCAGGCCGTAGACGATACGGTCCGGCTCCAGTGTGTCTTTCACCGCAAAACCTTCGCGCAGGAACTCCGGGTTCCACACCAGACACGCGCCCTTGGCTTCAACGGCCGATGCCAACTCGGCAGCCGTTCCCACGGGGACGGTGGATTTGCCCACAACAACGTCGCCCTCGCGCAGATAGGGGAGGAGTCCGTCAATAGCGGCATGCACGTACGTCAGGTCAGCGCCATGAGAATCGCGACGTTGCGGAGTTCCCACGCCGATGAAGTACAGTTCGCAGTCAGCGGTCGCCGCGTAGTCCGTACTGAAGGTCAGGCGGCCAGAATCAACATTGCGGGCTAGGATCTCGTCGAATCCAGGTTCAACGAAAGGAGACTGGCCAGCGGAAAGAAGGGCAATCTTTGCCTCGTCCACATCGATACCAACGACATCGTGCCCAAGCTCCGCCATAGAGGCCGCGTGGACCGCGCCGAGGTAACCACAGCCGATTACGCAAATCTTCATGCTGACTAAGATACCGTCAAAGGGCCGTGGACCGAAACAGAAAACATGGAGTCAGGCGGCTAGTCGGAAGATCAATGCGGAACCCGCTGGGCGCAAGGCAGGCTTCCAGTGCGTGACCTATCGGTACTTCGCGTTTGAGGAAGCGGACCGCGCCGTCGCCGAAGCATGCAGGTCAGTGCCTTCCGGACGAGGTATATCTGCCGCGTTGTCGGCGCTGCTCGTTGGAGCGTCACCTGATATTCGCCGTGAACGTCGCCTGCTAAGCACCACAGGCAGGAACCACAGGATCAGAAGCGCAATTGCAGCGGATACGGTGACATATGCGCCGATTCTCTCCGATGGAAGGTCATAGAAAAGGACGACTTTGTGGGTTCCCGCAGGAACAAAAACGGCGCCACCGGCGTGGTCCGCTTCGATAAGCTCGGCCTCATTGCCATCCACCGTGGCTGAGAAACGCCCCAAAACGCTCTGCTCAACAACGAGCCAGCCGCCGCCACTGGAGGTGACGGAGAAAGACAAAAGATCGCCCGTGTCGACTTCGACGTTGACGCTGCCGGTGGATTTCGTCGCGGGAGTCTGCTTAGGATGTTCGGAAAGAATCACCGAATTCGCGTCAACAGGGCTTTGAGCCACTGCCGCGACGCGATCAGATGCATCGGAGATGACGTCGTAGTCGGAGGCAAAACGGAATCGGTCCAAGGCATTTGCACGCTCGTAAACGACGGCATTTTCTCCCACATAAACCGGATAGAACGAGTTGTTTCTCCGTATTCCCCACAATCGGCGGGGACTCGCGTTGTCTGTATCGAGCATCACGGTGGTGCCTGGAGCTGTGGCGGTTAACGTGACCTCAACGGTCAAGATCTCCGAGTTCTCAACTGTCCTATTGAGAAGTAGAGGAATGTCTAGAGGAACGGTCCCGGAGGTAGACGCGCGACTGATAGTGTTGTGTGCCAGAACCTCTCCCTCGGAGTTAGTGACGGTAGCAGAAGCGGAGAACATACCGTCGGAATTCACGTAAGTGCCGACGCCTACGAGGTCTTTTGCGCTGATTTCCGCCTGTAGAGTGTGTGGAGATGGCGTCCGGACAGGGATCTCGCCCTCGTCACGGTCGCCGACCATGGCATTGGGGAAGCCAAAGGCTCCCAGTGTGTCTTCAGCCGAACTGGCGATGATATGTGTGACGCCGAGGCGATCAAGTCCAGGATTATCAATAAGCGGTGTCAGCGCCGGACTGAGGAAGGAGTAGGTTCCACCATTGATATAGGCGGTGGGGTCGCTAGCTGTAAGGACTTCCTTCCAAGCCGGAGTTGCGAAAGAGTGGCCGTTAGCAAGACGCACGCCGTAAACCGTGGCGACATTCGGCCTTGCCGCGAGCCCTGCGGTCCCCGCCTGATTGTGGCCAACAACTCGGCTGAGATAGTCGAGTGCCTCCGAGTCCGGATAGACCTCATTTCTGTCGGCAATCGGCCAGAAAAACGCCGTAGGCGCCAGAGCTTGAACAACGACGCCAACGCCAAGCAGTACAACGGCAATGGTTCGCAGGTGCCGGACAAGAAGCGCACAACAGATCAGCACCAACGCTGCCAACAACCCGCAGTAGGCCCAACGAAGATCATCGATGTACCAGACGGTGCGTAGATCTGCTGCGTACCGGTTGACGTGGACGTACGCCATGGGGAAAGCAAGAAATAGGGATGCGCCGCTCGCAATGGCAAGTGTTGACCGTGAGAATCCGGGTTTCAGCCGGTCGGGTTTCGCCCAGTCGGATTCGCCGGGATCGTTTCGCAACCAGTCGATCCCCATCGCCGCGAATGCTCCGAAGGGAATGGCGAGTTGGGCGCGGAACCGACCGGGTGGATTGCCACCGAAGACTGGCAGTTTTTGTACGATGTCAATCCAGGTTCCCTGGCCGACGGTGAGCAGTACGGCAAAACCGATCACACCGAGGAACAAGGCACTGATCCCTCGAGGGATCCGGCGCCGTAGTGCGGCAGCGAGTCCGAGCGCGGCGAGCAGCAGCGCAATGGCCCCGACATACGATGCGTAGTCTTGGAACGCGGCCTCGTGGTCGGAGAAAGAGCGGGGAAGTACCATCGTGAACCAACTGACAATGGTGTCCGAAGACTGCGACATGCCATCGCGGTATGAAAGATCCCCGCCTCGTAATGTGAGTTCGACGAAGGGCAGTAGTTGTATTGCGGAAAGGGCCACACCGAGCACCACGCCGATGGCCAGTCTGACAAGGTCGGTCAGCGGTGGCCTCCAGCCCGCCTGCGTGCGAGTGCCGATGACCCGGACGATTGCGTAAATCCCACATACATATAACGTGTGCCCGGCCACCGCGGGAAATCCTCCGAGCATGAGCAACCCGACCGCCAGGGCTACGGGGACGATGTCTCTCCAGCGGCGCTCGGCCATGTAGCGTTCGACCGCCCAGAAGAGCATGGGAATGATGATCGCCACTGAGCTCTGTGCCCAACCGGTCCATGCAATTGTGAAACCTGTCATTGGAACGATGAAGGCGCCAACACAGGCGGCGAAGACGGAGAGCTTCAACCGACGGAAAAAGAGGAACGCGAACGCCATTCCGAAGGCGATCTCGAAAAGTTTCGCCCACGCCGGCGCAACTGTGATCGGTAGCACCAGCCATGCCCACCGACCAGGAGCCGCAAGCCCCAGGTTCGGGCCACTGAGCAAAGGTTGCCCGCCAGCGACCATGTTGGACCATTGTGGGATCTCTCCGGCGTCGAGGCCCGTTTGGATTTCGGCAATTGCCGGGATAGAAGAGTCGATGAGATCGGTCACGTAGATGTTGTTGAGGTATTCGTCGCCGGCGGTGGGCATTGAATTCCAGGGAGCGTAGAGGTCGAGCATGTCATATGCGCCGAAAACCGTGGCTCCTACGAGACTCTCACCCAGGCGTATCCACAGAAACACGGCGACAGCGGTCCAGAATGCACCGAGGCAGAGGCGGCGTTTGAGCGCAGGATTCATTGTGGTCCATTCGACAGAAGTACGTGGTTTCAAGCGTGGATTGCGTTCTGGGTACCATCTTAGTCATATCGTTAGAGCGTGTGTGGGATGCTCGGCAACGCGGTCGCATTGAGCCGATTGATGGGCTTATGGGTGGGACGAACCTGGGCGGGACTGCCACATCGGGCGTTGGTTTGCGGTAATCTCCTAGGGACGGTTGGAGAGGAACAGATGAAGGTATTCGTACAGATCCCGTGCCTTAACGAGGAGAAGACACTTCCCTTGGTGCTGGAGTCGATTCCGGAGACGATTCCGGGCGTCGATGAGTTGGAGATTCTCGTGATTGATGACGGCTCCACGGATCGCACAATCGAGGTGGCGCAGTCCTTCGGGGTGAAACACATCGTTAGGCATGCTCGGAACCAGGGCCTGGCCCGTTCTTTCCGCGATGGAGTTGACTACGCACTTGCCCACGGTGCCGACATTGTGGTCAATACGGACGGCGACAACCAATACCCACAGGAACGTATTCCGGATCTAGTTGCTCCATTGATCGCGGGCGAGGCTGATGTGGCAATCGCTGATCGGCAGACTGCGAAGATCTCTCATTTCTCGCCCTTTAAGAAGATGATGCAGGCGTTTGGCTCGAAGATCGTGAATATCGCCGCTGGCACACACCTGCCCGACGCAGCTTCTGGTTTCCGGGCCTATTCGCGTGAGGCACTGTATCGCCTCAATATCATCACCAAGTTCTCCTACTGTATGGAGACGATCATCCAGGCTGGGAACAAGCGGTTGCGGATAGCGTCGGTACCGGTGACGACCAACGCGAAGACGCGAGAGTCACGCCTGTTCAACAACATCTTCCAGCACATGGCGAAATCAGCGAGCGCTATCATCAAATCTTTCCTGATGTTCAAACCGCACATCCCGCTTGGTTGGCTCGCGGTAATTACGGGAGTGCTAGGGATTGTTCCTTTTGTGCGTTTCTTGGTGTATGCAATTCAGGGCGAAAGTGGTGGTCACGTCCAGTCGCTTATCTTCGGCTCGGCGATGTTGGTGGCTAGCCTGCTCTCTCTCGCGTTGATCGTTATTGCCGACCTCCAGAAGACAAACCGTGTTCTGATTGAAGATGCACTCGAACGAGTGAAAAGAGTCCAATACGCGGAATCTCGGTCTGTTGCGCGACCGGGACCGGAGGCAAGCGACGACGACGAAACATCAGAGCGCCAATCCGATAACGACTAGTTGTCTGTAGGTGGGAGTGAACCGTGCGACTTCTCGGATTCGGCACTTACGACATTCGCAGGCACCCCCGTGTCGGGGTGATCTTGGATGGCTTGGCCGCGCGTGGGCATAGGGTGAGAGAGCTCAATCGTCCGCTCCGGCTAGAAACACCAGAGCGGGTGGCAGCTTTGCAAAGGCCTGCTGCCACATTGCATTTCGGCGGAACACTTGCGCGGCAGTGGGTGGGCCTCATCCGTGATGCGGCGCGTTTCCGCGGCGGCAACCGACCGGACGCCGTCATCGTGGGGTATCTGGGGCATTTTGATGTACTGCTGGCACGAATGCTGTTTCCTCGCGCGCGGATCATCCTCGATCAACTCGTTTTTGCTGCGGATACCGCTCAGGATCGCGGACTGCTCGGTCCTGGTCCCTTCAGCCTAGTGAAGAACATGCTGTTACACGGAATTGACCGCGCGGCATCGGCAACGGCCGATGTAGTCGTGGTTGACACGCGGGAGAGTCTTGGCCTACTGGCCGATAAGCAGCGTGCCAAGAGTGTTGTTGTTCCTGTTGGCGCCCAGGACATGTGGTTTGATGCTGCTGCCTCCCCCGACGAGAACGGCGTGCGTCCCCCCGATGGCACAGTGAGTCCGGAAGCCACGCTTCCTTCCGGGGCGCTTTCGGTCGTCTTTTATGGTCTTTTTACCCCGCTGCAGGGCACCCCTACCATCGCGAAGGCACTGCGCAACCTGGAGGCCCGCGGGATCGACCTCAGCGTCACTCTCATTGGAACTGGTCAGGATTCTGATCGCGTGCGGGACCTGTTGCCGGAAGGCGAGCACGTCACCGTTACGTGGCACGATTGGATTGATGCGCAGGAACTTCCGCGTGTTGTTGCGGCACACGATGTGTGCCTGGGGATCTTCGGAACGACGCCCAAGGCGTTGCGGGTCGTTCCGAACAAGGCGTTCCAGGGTCTGGCGGCGGGTTGTGCCCTCATCACCTCGGATACTCAGGCACAACGAGAGGTGTTAGGGCGGGCCCCTGTGTACGTTGAGCCTGGTGATGCGCTGGCTCTAGCAGATGCCATCGAGAGCCTCACCGATCACAAGCGATTGAAGGAGGCGCGCGTGGCCGCGCTCAGGAAGCGCGAGATGTTCCGCCCGGGCGCGGTTGTCGGTCCGCTTGCAATGGTGTTGGGAGATCCAAAGAAATGAGTGTGCCAGGTTTGCAACGTGATGAGGTCGCCATCGTGAGAGATCTGGATTCGGACGTGTTTGGCTTAAGATGGCCTTCTGGAAGTCTCCGATGAGGAATGCGTGAGATATGGCTGATACGACAGATGTGAGAGCCCCACTCCCGCTCAAGCAGCAGTGGACGCTTGTGAATGCTTTCGGGCAGCGTGACCTCAAGGCCAAGTTCAACGGGACGTTGCTCGGTTGGGTGTGGTCACTGGTCGTTCCCCTGGCGACACTGGGCATCTATACTCTGATTTTCGGCGGTCTCTTCAAGATGGAGCCCCCGCAACTAGCATCCAGGCACGCGGGCATTGGCGTATTCGCGGTGTGGCTGTTCGCTGGATTGACCTTGTGGAGTTTCTTTCAGAACTCGATAAATGCCGGCATTAGCGGATTGCTGAGTGCGGGCGGTCTGCTCCAGAAGGTCTACTTTCCGGCTTATGCGCCAGTGATTGGTGCCGGCCTCGCCATTGGCATTCAATCCGCCATCGAGGTGGGTCTCCTCTTGGTGGTGCTGGCCGCACTGGGAAATATCGGTTGGACATGGTTGCTCATCCCACTGTTCCTGGTGGTGCTGGTTGTGTTCGTGCAATCGATGGCCGTGATTCTGGCCGTCTGGAACATCCATGTGCGCGATCTGGCGCAACTTGTGGGTGTGATCCTCCAGCTCATGTTTTACGCGACGCCGATCATCTATGTGGTCACCATTGTTCCGGAGTCATGGCACTCCATTCCACTGCAGGCGATCATCACCCACATGCCCGTTGCGGAGTTCATCGGCGTTTTCCGCTCTTTGTGTTACGACTTGAATCCCGGCAGCGTCCAGAGCTGGGGACTGTGCATCGCCTGGGCGGCAGCGGCGTTTGTAGGAGCACGGGCGGTGTACCGCAGATGGGGCCAGGACTTGGGGGAGAGGATCTGAGTGTGAGCGAGCAGGCAGAATACGCGATTGTCGTTGATTCGGTCTCGAAGGTGTTCGAGATGCAGCAGGATCGCCGTTCCACATTCAAGGAGCGTTTTGTTCGAGGTAAAGCCCAGGGAAGCAAACACACATTTCGAGCGCTGAATGACGTCTCCTTCAAGATCAAAAAAGGAACGACATTTGGCTTGATTGGACACAACGGCTCGGGTAAATCAACGATGTTGAAGATCCTGGCTGGCGTATACAGGCCTTCAAACGGTTCCGTCGCCGTGTCGGATAAGGTCGACGCGCTTTTGGAGCTGGGCGCCGGATTTCACGGGGAGCTTACTGGGCGGGAGAACATATTCTTAAATGGCGCGATCCTTGGTCGAAGCCATAAGCAAATAGAAGACACCCTTGAGTGGATCATAGATTTTGCCGATATTGGAGATTTCATCGACCAACCGGTCAAGGTCTATTCCTCGGGAATGACAGTTCGTCTCGGTTTCGCCGTCGCCGTCGCGATTAAACCGCGGGTACTCATCGTAGACGAGATCATTGCGGTGGGTGACGAAGAGTTCCAGCGCAAGTGCTTCGATTACATGCGTGAACTGCGGGATTCCGGCACGACGATCGCATTGGTCACCCACTCTCTTTCACTGGCGCAGGAGATGTGTGATGAAGTTGTATGGCTCGATCACGGCGAGGTGCAGATGATTGGTAGTGCCGACGAGACCGTTACCGCCTACCTCGAGGCGGTTAATGCCAAAGAGGCGCGGAATCGTGCCGAGCAGGCGGTTGACGAGCTCGACGAGTTCCCCGAGGATGACTCCTACAAGCTCAATCAGGGCAACGGAGACTGCCGCATGACACACGTGGAGTTGCTGAATGCTTCCGGCGAAGTGGTTCCTTTCGCGACCACCGGAGAGAAAACGACAATTCGGGTCTACGTGCGCGCTAAGAAGGATTTACACGATGTGGAGCTCGGCCTCGCTTTCTCGACGGACGGTGGCGTTACGATTGCCGGCCCCAATTCGCGAGCGAAGGGACGCCTTTACTCACTTTATGCGGGCGAAGAGACCTTCGTCGATTACACAATGGATCCCATCCGAATCCAGCCCGGTCGCTTCTGGATAACCACGTGCTTCGTGCGTGAGGGCTTGATGTTCGATTATTCGGACCGGAAGACGGAACTCGTGATTCGTGGTGGACGCGTTATGGACGAACCCGGGCTGGTTACCTTGCCGTCCGGAAGCTGGAGCAGACGTGCAGGAATCGCTGCGGAGGGAGATAACTAGTGTCAGGAGAGACGCATCAAGATGAGGAGATTCGGAAGCTTCGCTCCGCCTTGCGAGAGTCGCAGCGCCAGGTGACCGAACTCGGTCAGAAGGTGGAGCAGCTTGAGAAGGATCTACGCATCAGCAGGCGCAAACTTGCCGGTGCGTGGGAACAACTTGAGGCGCTTCGGCACTCGTCGTCGTGGCAGATGACCGCGCCGTTGCGCGGCGTTAAATCTGTGCTGCGGAGGGCGATCAGGCGGTGATCGGATTTAGAACTCGCGGTCCGCTGGTTTCTGGGCTTTCGCGGGGCCGGGTGCGCATTGAGAGAGGCCGGAGACAGGATCTTGTAACACGCGAGCGGGTGGCTATTGTGGCCCAGTTCTCGATGGGACCAGTTCAGTCGCGTTCATTGTCCACGTATCTGACGGCGCTGGATGCAGCGGGGTATGCGACGATTGTCGTCTCCACTTGCGAATCTGAGGAACCACTTGCGTTTCCCTTCGGGTTTCCGGAGAACACGGTCGTCATGCGGCGTCCAAATGTTGGTTACGATTTCGGGTCATGGGCTACTGCGCTCGGCTGTGTCCCGGAGATTCGAAATGTACCGGTGGTGCTCCTGACGAATGATTCCCTCCTTGGTCCCTTTGCGCCAATCGACCACCTGCTGGAGTGGGCCGCTAAACCGGGGCCAGATATTCGCGGGCTGACCGCCTCGCACCAGTTCGCCCGTCATACCCAGAGTTTCTTCCTGGCGTTCCGTAATGGTTGCATAGCCGAGAAACCGTGGGTCGACTTCTTCAACAATATCCGCGAGGAACCTGACAAGGATAACGTGGTGTTGCACTATGAATTGGGCGCCTCACGGCTCTGTTTTTCCGAGGCGTACTCCTCGGACGAATGGGTCACCGGCCCCGACCTGGGCGTTCCCTACGGGAATCCGACCGTCGATGGGTGGAAAAAGCTCATTGAGTCTGGCGTGCCCTTCCTGAAACGGACAATCATGACCCACCCAACGACACTGGCAGAGTGCGTGGAGGCGAAGAGTTATATCGAGCGGACCTTCAACGTGGATGTCACCGACTGGTGAGAAAGGAAATATCATGCGGCGACTGACGAGTAATGGCCTCCACCGGCGCGTGGTTTACGTTGCAGCGCGAGCACGCAACGCGGCCGCCAACCTGATCTCCACCGGCAATATCCACGGTTCGCGCGCTGAGCATTGTGCCGATTTCGTGAACTTTGTACAGAGGCAGGGGGGAAGGCAGGATTCCGGCTTTCCAGACCAATGGAGGGTTGATCCGCAGTTCGAGAATCCGGATCCGGCGCGCATCGGCGTGGTGATCCATTGCTTCTACAGCGAGCTCATGCCAGAGTTATTCGAGCACCTACGCAACATTCCCGTGGACTTTGATCTATTCATCACCAATGCTTCAGGTGACAAGATCACGATTCCCGAGATTAAGAACCTCGGCCACACAGTTGTCGTCGATGTCGAGAATCACGGACGCGATATTTTCCCGACTGTTCAGATCGTGAACTCCGGCGCGCTGGACCCCTACGACTTGATACTCAAACTGCACACGAAACGGAGTCCGTGGCGTGAGGAGCACACGGAACTCGTCGGCAACGGTGCCGCGTGGAAAGACCAGTTCCTGGGCGATCTGGTGGGGTCCACTGAAACTGTACAAGACATCCTCAATGCCTTTGCGGATGATGCTGCTCTCGGTATCCTCACGGCAACCGACTCAATTGTTGGTAAGCAGTTCTGGGGAGGTGACCAACGGATTGCCGACCAGTTGTTGCGGCGCATTGAGCTCTCGCTCGTACCCGACGAGTTACAGTTCGCTTCCGGTTCGATGTACTGGACCCGTGGTTTCGTGCTTCAGGGCCTGCGGGCACTCAATCTCCAGGCTGCAGATTTCGACGAGGAGGCTGGCCAGGTTGACGGGACAACTGCGCATGCGATTGAGCGAATCATCGGTATTCTCACTAACGAGGCGGGACTGAATATCGCTGAACCGGTTCATGTGGCGCAACTCAAGCGAGAGGGGTGGCGAAACCCAACCGCTTACCGACGGTTCGAACGTGATGCGCAACGAATCGCGAACGCGCAGGTAGTACCGTTCTATCTGCCGCAATTCCACGATTCTCCGCAGAATAACCGTTGGTGGGGGCGTGGATTCACTGAATGGTCGAACGTTGTGGCAGCGGTTCCCGCCTGGCAGGGGCACTACCAGCCGAAGCAACCCACCGAACTGGGGTACTACGATCTGGCACTTGACAGCGTGCGTAAAGAGCAAGCAGACCTTGCCGCTGCGCACGGTGTCGCTGGATTCATGTATTACTACTACTGGTTCTCGGGCGAGCGCCTTCTCAGCCTCCCGATTGAGAAGCTCAAGGAGTCTGATATTGCTTTTCCCTTCTGTATCATGTGGGCCAATGAAAACTGGACGCGACGTTGGGATGGACGCTCGGAAGATGTGCTGGTTGGGCAGGACTACTCGAAGGTTCCCGCAGAAGATTTCATTGACGATGTGATGGAGTTCCTGCTGGACCCGCGGTATATGCGTCTGGATGGAAAGGCTGTGCTGGCGGTGTACCGCCCGGCACAGATGGATGATTTCGCGCAGGTAGTGAGAACCTGGCGGGATCGTGCGAGGCGTGCTGGCGTTGGGGAATTGAAGATTCTTGCAGTGGCAGTGGCACGAGAGTTTGATGGGTTGGACGACTTTGCGTCGGCAGGTCTTGACGGTACTTTGCAATTCCCGCCGCACAACCTTCCCTGGGTTGCCGGTCCTGCCACCGCAGTCGGGCTCGATTCGCGTTGGCGCGGGAATTTCATGAGCTATCAGGCCACGGCCAATGCCTCGTTGCATGCCGCTGCGGACCTGATGGACAACGAGTATCCGGGGGTTATGGTTGCATTCGACAACACGGCGCGACGCCAGTGGAAGGCCGATGCGTGGTACGGTTCGAACCCGTACACATTCCACCGCTGGATGTCCGGCATGGTGCGTTCGGTTCTTGCGCGTGAACCGCAAGATCGTGTGGTCTTCATCAATGCCTGGAATGAGTGGGCGGAGAGTGCGATTCTCGAACCAACTACTCGCTACGGCAGGACATTCTTGCAGGCTGTCCGCAACGCTGTGTGGAGTTGACACGGCTGCGGTATAGATGTGCCCGGTTGGCTAATCGGCGAGGGTGACCGGGCGGTGCGCACTTGCATCGCTCTGCTTTGCCTACACGCGATGTTGAGTAGTTGAGCTGATCTTTGCACATACCGGTGGGAGTTGCCGTACCTGTGCAGTAGGTGTCAGGTTAAGCGGCCAAGACGCCCCAGAGGCCGTCTCGAATGGCTCGGACCATCAGGCGTTGGCGCTCCCGCCGCCGATTCACGGCGAATGCATTAAACGCCATGTACTTGAGAGCCCAATAGGTGTAGCGGATGCGCCATTTGCGTGGCAGCACCTGTTGCCTGATCAGGGCGATAGTGTTCCGAAGAATGTAGTAGTTGCGCACGGGGGTGTGAACGTGGACCGGTTGACGACGTCCGGGAAGCATCACCACGTCGTCGCCGAGGGAATGCGTTAGGCGTGCTGCCGGAACGACGATGAGGCGCCACCCGGCTCTTCGCGCACGAACTCCCCATTCAAGGTCAACGTGGTCGATGAAGAGGTCCTCGCGCATGCCCCCACACCGTCAAGCGCTTCCATCCGTATGAGGCAGCCAGAAGCGATCAGGAATGCGACATCGAGGCGGTCCTGCCGCAATTCTTCCCGGGTGGCGCGCTTGGGCGCCCAACCGCGATCAATGTACACGAGCTCGTCGGCGCCCTCTCGCTCTTCGTAGGGGAGAGGACCGGCAGCAGCTATCTGCGGGTCCTCCCGCAGTGCTTCGCTTAACAGCGCCACCATATTCGGCGCTGGCATCGAGTCGTGATCAGACAGGAGCACAAAACTGGCGCCGTGTGATCGGGCAAGTGTTATCCCTCGGTTCTGCGCTGCGGCAATGCCGATATTCTCACCAAGCTCGAGGAGATGGCTACCGTACTCATTGCACGTTTCGCGCAGTGCTTTCAGGGAGGTCGACCCAGAACCGTTGTCCACGACGACGACGCCGTCACATTGTCGGTGCAAGGCGTCCAATAGGTCTCCCATCGCACCTGGGGATTGTAGGTGACGATAACCGCTTCGAGCATTACAGTGTCGCGATGAAGGCTTGGACCTCGTCCCAGTTGGGAAGCAGCCCCTGCGCGGATGCTTCGGCCAAGGTGGGAGCCGCGGAGTCCTTGGCGGACAGCTTCAGCTCAAGTGGTTGGTTATCGCGGCTCACCTCAGGGAAGACCAAGCCAATCTGCGGATCGAGTGGAGAGACGCCGTGTTCGCGCCCGGGCGCATAGGGAGCGGAGCACATGTACAGCACGGTTGAGTGATCTTCAAGGGCAACGAAACAGTGCCCGAGCCCCTCGGAGAGGTAAATGGCCCGGCGGTCGACGTCGTCGAGGAGAACGGAATCCCACTTGCCGAAGGTAGGGGAGCCGACTCGGATATCAACCGCGAAATCAAGTACCGCTCCGCGCGGGCAGACCACGTACTTCGCCTGCGAAGGCGGGATATCTGCGAAATGGATACCACGGACGGTACCGGCCTTCGACACCGAGGTATTGGCCTGGAGAAGATCAAGGCGATGGCCGACCGCCTCTTCGAAAGCGGAGGCCTTGTAGGCTTCAAGAAAGACGCCCCGGTCGTCGGGGAATTGTTTCGGGGTGATTTCCCAGGCCCCGGCAATTGCCAGTTCACGGACTCTCATGCTGTTCCTTTCGGTCGCGTCATCTCTTGCCACGCAGTTATCTGACTATTCTAGTCCGGTGGCGCATGGGAATGTGTGTTGCGTTTCCACTCGTTACAATAGGCATGTTCCATGAGGTCTAAGAGAACGGTGGAAACGATGCTCTGGTTGGTTGCGGGTGCAAACGGCATGCTCGGGCACGATCTGGTTGCTCGTATCGGCGAAGAGGGCCACGACGTTGTTGCGGTCGACATAGATGAACTGGATATCACGGACCCGCACAGCGTTGAGCGGGTGGTCAACGGCGCCGACGTCGTCGCGAATGTCGCGGCGTTCACCGCCGTTGATGCCGCGGAGGAGAAGGAAGACCTTGCATTCAACGTCAATGCGACGGGGCCGGAGATCCTCGCGCGGCGATGCAGAAAGATAGGCGCCCGGCTCATTCATATCTCCACTGACTACGTATTCGGCGGAGAAGCAGATGAGCCCTACTCTGAAGATGGGCTCCTGGAACCAAAAAGTGCCTACGGCCGCACGAAGGCTGCCGGAGAGTGGGCAGTGCGGACCAATACGGATGACTACCTCATCGTCCGCACGGCGTGGCTTTATGGGAAGAATGGAAGCAGTTTCCCCGCTACCATTGCAAGGCTCGCGCAGGAACGTGACGTTTTGACCGTTGTCACTGATGAAGTGGGCCAACCAACCTGGACGGTTGACCTTGCAGATCTGATTGTCCGGCTTGTAAGTTCGGGCGCCCCGGCGGGTATATATCACGGCACCTCTGCGGGGCAGACCAATTGGCACGGATTTGCTCAAGAGATCGTCGCTGCGGCGGGTAAGGATCCCGCCATGGTGCACGAAACCACTGCGGCGGCCTTCAATCGGGCCGCTCCGCGCCCGCACTACTCCGTGCTGGGCCATGATGCGTTACGCCGCATCGGAGTAGAACCGATTGGTGATTGGAGAGACCGGTGGAAGCAAGCGGCTCCCATTGTGCTCGGCTGAGCTCCTGACGGCAGTGACGATCAGCGTGGCGGCTGCTCCCTGCCACGAATCCGGGCTGACTAGCACGTCGAAAGCAGGAGCGAGGGGTGGGGATGGTGCTTGCTGTGTGTGGCAGAGTTGGCATACGACATGCGACGCTCTGCCTTACGGTGGCGTTTCTGTTGTGGCAGATTGTCTGGGCGGTGGCGACACCTGGTTTTCGGACACCGGACGAACCGGCGCATTACAACTCGGTACTACGTATGGCTGCAACGGGCCAATGGCCGACGCCTGGAGAGGCCGCCCTTAATCAAACAGTGGCGGATGCAGCGCGAGAGTCCGGCTTGACGACTGTTGAACAGGATTTGTTCAGCCAGGCGAACCGCAGTGAGGTTGCCGGCGGAGACGTGCAGGCAAATGGCGGGGACGTTCTGCCGTACCCTGAAGCGTTGATCGTCGAACACGGTCAGCGCTCTGTTGGAATGTATAGTGATGCCGAGGTGACGGGTGAAAGGGACCAGATGACTCAGCACCCGCCGCTATATTACTGGTTGGCGGGCAAGGCTCTACGGCTTGCGGGTGGCATGGAGTGGACGTGGGATAGGCAGCTACTCTTCCTGCGGATTTTCGGGATCTTTCTTACTGCTCCGCTAGTACCATGCCTGGTGTACACCGCTTGTCGTCTCGGCGCAGGGCGGCGTTGTGCGCTTGCAATTGCCGCAACGGTTTTCCTGGTACCCCAACTTGCCTTCAATACGGCAGCCGTGACTAACGACGACTTGGCGATCGGTGCCGGTGCGGTGGCCATCGCGGCGAGCGCTGCAGCAGCGTATTCCGGCTCTTGGTACGCCGTTTTTGCCAGTGGAACTGCATTGGGCGTGGGATTGTGGAGCAAAGGGACTTTTATTCCCATGGGTCTAGTGGTGGGATGCGCCTTCCTGGTCAATCCTCGAATAGGATCATGTGGCCGCCGCTTACTGCGAGCTCTGGCGGCGGGAGGAATGGGAGTCCTTCTCGGCGGGTTCTGGTGGGGGCGCAACCTCGTGCTGTACGGCGTCCTGCAGCCGGCGGGGCTGGAACGAACCCAGAGTGGCGAGGGGAGCGATGTCTTTTATTTCATTCAGGCCTCGCTCCGCGGCCTGGCGGATACCTCTTGGGGCGACTCGGTTGGCTTGAGTTCCCGCTGCCGCAACCACTTCTTCTGGCCCTTCAATTGGGAGCATTGGGCTGTTTGACGTGGGCTGTCACTCATGCGCGGGTGCCGGAAGGGGAAACGGATCAGCCCCGTGACGATAGGCTTCGGCGCGCGGTCTTGATACTCTTCTACCCGGCGACTGGCGCGCTGCTGATAGTCCAGGCCTGGACTGCTTATACGCAGACGGGAACACTGCCCGGGCTGCAGGGCAGGTACCTTTTTCCTGCTGTCGTAGGGATGTTGGCGGTGGCGGGTATGGCCTGGGCGCCTCGCCTGGAGCGTAGCGGCGAGCGTAACTGGCCCTACATGATTCCTGGCATTATCAGTTCCAGTGTGGCGGGCTACTCGCTTCTCCTCTGGTTACGCGCGTGCTATCCAGCGGAAGAGGGCCGACTCGGCGTCGATTGGTTGCGGTGGTCCGTCGCGTCAGGACTGGGGCTGTGGTGGCTCCGCCTCGCCGCTGTGCTCGGTGTAGGGATGCTTCTCGTGGCTGTACTGACACCGTTTCTGTTTCGAGATGGACGGGCAAGAGGCGATGGTGGGTACGCCCAAACGCTGTCACCGGCACTCGCGATGCCTGAAAAGGATGGCGATACTGTACAGCAGGAGGCTAGAGTTGAGCGTCCACATCGGGAGAGATACAGGTCGGAGGAACGCGGATGAGACAAGACCCTGCGGAGAAGAGCGCACTTACGGCAGTCATGGTTTTTCCCCTCATTATCGTAGGGGTTGCCGCGTGGGCATTGATTTCTCCCAGTAGTGCCGGGCACCTGACGCCTCATATCAATCAGCTTCTGGGAGTCATCATGTTCGGTATGGGGTTGACTCTGACAGTGCAGGACTTCAAGTTGGTCCTCACCCGACCGCGCCCGATTCTGGTGGGAGTGGTGGCGCAGTTCATTTTGATGCCACTCTTGGCGGTGCTCGTTGCGCATGTGCTGCGGCTGTCACCAGCGGTCACTGTGGGTGTCATCTTAGTCGGTTGCGCACCGGGAGGCACCGCGTCCAACGTTATTGCGTACCTGGCTAGGGTCGACGTCGCATTGTCGGTCACCATGACGGCGGTATCAACGATTCTTGCTCCCATCTTTACCCCTCTACTGACCAAGTGGTTGGCGGGGGCTTATATGCCTCTGGACGCGCTCGGTATGGCGGGTACCATTGCACGGATTGTGTTGATTCCCGTGATCGGTGGACTGACGTTGCGGATGCTGCTGCCTCGAGCGGTGGAGCGGGTTCTACCTGTACTTCCGTGGTTTTCAACCGTCGGCGTGGCACTTGCGATTGCCGGAGTCGTCGCGGCGTCGTCCGCTTCGGTGAAAACGGCTGGAGCGATTATTCTACTCGCCGTCGTGATTCACAATCTGCTCGGTTTTGTGTGCGGTTTCGGATTCGCGTGGCTACTTGGTGTGCCCGGGCGAGCAGCGCGAACAGTCTCGATTGAAGTCGGTATGCAGAACTCTGGTCTGGCGGCGGGACTGGCCACCACATATTTCACACCCGAGGCCGCTTTACCCGGGGCAGTCTTTTCTATTTGGCACAATTTGTCCGGCGCGGTATTGGCTGCGGTGTATCGTCGTATTGCAGATCGGGAGATCGCTGATCGTGCACGGGCGTGGAACGTACGGAAGTGCCGTGCCACCCGCTTCGGACGTGACAACTGATCTTCCTCGTCGATTTCGCGACGTCTCGTGGGTGATTGGAGTCCGAGACGTGCGTAGTCAGTATAATGTGGTAGGCCGTGTGCAGTTCATAGACATGCTCTCAAGTTGTGAAGACGTATGCTTGGACTCCTCGCGGCTCGGTGCAGGGAAGGGAGTATGGGCGTGGCCGAAATGGGTAGCGTGCGCCGAGGCGCCACGAGGCGTCGCCCTCGGGTCTTGATACTCGCGTCCACTTTTCCTGCCCATCAGGGTGATGGAACTCCTGAGTTCGTGGGCGATCTTGCGTCCGAAGTAGCACGGTATGCAGATGTTCGAATCGTTGTACCGGCAGTAAGGGGCGCTGCCGATGAGGAAGGCTACCGTGGTGCAATAGTCTCGCGATTCCATTATTTCCCTGCGCCGTGGCAGGACCTCGCGGAGGGGGCCATTTACGAGAATCTACGCACCAAGCCCTCCCGCGCCCTGCAGGTGCTGCCATTCTTCGTGGCGGAGTGGAACGCGACTCGCCGTGCGGTACGGGAGTTCCGTCCCGACGTTGTTCATGCCCACTGGATCATTCCGCAAGGATTGATTTCATTGTTGGCTGCACGCCGCACTCCCACACTGCTCACCACGCTCGGAGGCGATCTCTACGCCTTGGACCGCTGGCCCATCAACCGCGTGATGTCACGCATTATCAGACATGCGCGTGGTGTGACTGTGATGAACCAGGATATGCGGTCTCGAGTGATCCGGCTAGGAGCGGAATCAGATCGCGTCCATATTATGCCCATGGGTGCCGATCTTTCCGGTATTCGCCCGGCCACCCACCAAGACCGCAGAGAAGTCCGGTTACTCTTCGTCGGTAGACTTGTTCCCAAAAAAGGCCTCGCCGTCCTTCTGGAGGCATTGCGCCGTGTTCCGGAGGAAGCATTGTGGAGGTTGACCGTTGTTGGCGATGGCCCGCTGCGGGAAGAACTACGACAGGCGGCCGTCGATTTACCGGTGGAGTTCGTTGGCGCACTATCCAAGGAGCGGTTACGCGACGCCTACGCGGGTGCGGACATGATCATCACTCCGTCCGTGCCAGCCGATTCAGGGGATCAAGACGGTCTGCCGGTCGCCATGTTGGAGGCGATGTGCGCGGGACTCCCGGTGATCGCCTCAAACCTACCGGGCATCAACGAAGTTGTTGTCGACGGACGTAATGGAATCCTCGTGCCTCCCGGTGACAGCGAACGACTCGCCAGTGCCGTGACTCGGCTGGTCACCGAATCACAGGAACGGGCCGCGTTCGGCGCAGCCGCTCGTGAAGTTGCCTCCAAGCACTCGACGGAGGCGATGGGGCGAGCGTACTACAGTCTTCTGAGAGATGTTGCGACGCAGGAGAGGCCGTGAGCTTGGAAGGTCTTCACGAGGAGCATCCGGGCGGCGGTGTCCCGGAATGGACACGGCCGCGTGGACGCGTCGGTGTTGTCGGCGGAACCGGTTTTCTTGGTTCTCGGATCGCCGAGGCCTTACGAGGCAACGGCTGGGAAGTGGAGGTCTTCTCACTTGAGAAACCGCTCCTGCTAGCGCGAGGAGTCATCGCCTCTGAGGCGCACGATATTGACCTGGTTGTGTGGGCGGCAACACGCAACACGCCAGCTGTTGCGGCCCAGCATCCGGAACTCGTGCAGCAGGAGCTCGATGAGGTGACCGTCACTCTTGACGCCTTGCGGGCCGCTGCTCCTCAGTCTCGAGTGGTGTTCCTTTCTTCCGGGGGAACGGTTTACGGCGGAGGTAGCACGAACCATCGCGAGTGCGATGCGCTTCATCCCGAGTCCGCCTACGGCCGCCTGAAGGTCGAGTTGGAGCAGGTGGTGCTTGCCGCCTGTGATCGGGCCGTTATTCTCCGCGTCGCGAATGCGTATGGGCCGGGTCAGGGAGCGCACAATGCACAGGGCGTGCTCGGATACTGGTTGCATGCCATCAGCAGAGGGGAGCCGATTACCGTGTACGGCAATCCCGCCTCTGCGCGCGACTACGTTTTTGTTGACGACATTACGGCGGCCGTCGTAGCGGTAGCGAACAATGCTACGGATGTGACGCAGCACATTTACAACGTGGGATCGGGTACGGCCACATCACTTGCAGATCTTCTCCACATCGTCCGAACGGCGACCGGCGCGCATTTCGATGTCATTTATGAGCAGGGACGCGGATTTGATTTGACCTCGTCCAAGCTCGATAGCACCCTCATTGAACGTGAGCTCGGTTGGCGTGCGGCAACACAGCTGCCGCTCGGTGTGAGGCGAATGTGGGAATGGATAAACGCATGAGGGCTTCCGCATATCGATCTGGTAACTTCCTGGAGTGACCGTGCTGACGAAACTACTGCGGATCTTCCAATCGCGTGCATTCCGCACTGGATTCCTGCTGCTCGCACTGGTAGCGGCCATCTGGGCCATTCTCAAGTACCGGGTCGAGGTGGGTGAGGCGCTCACCCGACTTCCGCTGTGGGTAGTGGCCGGGGCTACGTTAGCTTCGTTCATCTTCGTGCCGCTGACCATGCTCTCCTGGCGAGTGATTCTCAACGCAACCGGGGCACCGGTGGATCGCGTCGTCGCGCGCCGCATCTTCTTCACCTCGCAGGTGGCGAAATACCTTCCCGGCGGCGTGTGGAACTTTGTGGCTGCGGCGGAGGTGGGGCGCGACTACGCGATCTCTCGACGACGTTCCGTATGCGCCTTGCTGATCTCGATCATCATCTCAATCGTCACCGGTATGATCCTGGCGGGTCTGGCAGTCGTGTTCGGACCCTCTGGATTGCTCTCGCGATACTGGTGGATCGTTGTGGTGGTTCCCGCGGGCATCGCGGTGCTACTGCCCCCCGTGCTTAATCGCCTTGTTGGCCTGGCGCTGCGGCTCATGCGCCGCGAACCCCTGGAGACTGATATCTCTTGGTCGGCTACCGTGCGCGCTGCCGGATGGGCGTTTCTTTCTTGGTTCGTCATGGGTGTGCAACTGTGGCTGATGCTCACTCATGTGGGGATGACAGCAAATCTCTCCACCTTCATGCTCGCAACTGGAGGATACGCGCTCGGTTGGACTGTGGGCTTCCTCATCTTCTTCGTTCCCGCCGGAGTAGGAGTGCGGGAAGTTGCGCTGGGCGCCGTATTGGCGACGGCGGCGGTGAGCCAGGGGGCAATCCTTGTGGTGGTGCTCCTCTCGCGCGTATTCACCACACTGGCGGATATTGTTCTCGGGGTTGCGGCGGCCGCGGGAATGCGGCGCGCAACTGCCAAACATGCGGCTCCGCCAGTGGAGACGGACGGCAGCGGCAGCCGCTGATGGACGACGGCGACGCCCACTTTTCCTCCACCGGTGCTTCGACTGACGGGCCGCAGTCCTGGGCGAGCTCCGCGCAAGAGGGCCGACCGGCCGAGAGAATCTCGCGGCGCGCCTTTATCCGCTGTGCGATCCTGCTGACCCTGGCGTTTATGACATGGCAGGCAGTGTGGGCCATTGTGACACCGCCTTTCCGCACCCCGGATGAACCGACACATTACAACTCCGTCTTGCGCGGCGCGACAACCTTCGACTGGCCCGCGGTCGGCACGGCGGGCATGGAGGAAGGAGTAATGCAGGCGGCCACCGAAGCCGGTGTACTCGTGGATGGAGTGGTGGGTACCTCCCGGCGGGACAGGACGGTCCTGCAAGAAACCGAAGCCGTTCCATCGTTTTACGACGCGGTGATTACGCCGCACAATAGCCGCCTACATGTGCGCTACACGGGGGACTCGCGCGCCGAAACTCGTGACCAAATGACGCAGCACCCACCGCTGTACTACTGGATGGCCGGGCGACTGCTCCGCACCGTCGGAGGAAGTGATTGGGCGTGGGATCGTCAACTGCTCTTCCTGCGTCTGTTCAGCGTCGTGCTGTCTGCTCCCGTGGTGCCATGCCTGGTCTACGCGGCGCGGAGGATAGGACTGGCGAGGCACTGGTCGCTCACCGCCGGCACGCTGGTTTTCTTCGTCCCGCAACTGGCCTTTGTAACCGCAGCGGTCAGCAATGACTCACTGAGTGTGGGTGCGGGCGCAGTGACCATCGCTGCCTGTGCCGCAGCAGCGTTCGGTACCGGCTCGTGGCGTTCGGTTGTGGCGACCGGATGCGCATTGGGGCTTGGGCTCTGGACGAAAGGACTCTTCCTACCCATGGGGTTGGTTGTCGGGCTTGCGTTCTTGAGCAACGGCTCAATCGGCCCACTCTCACGCCGACTGATTCGCGCGACGGCGGCAGGGGGCCTCGGGGTGCTCGTGGGAGGCTTCTGGTGGGTGCGGAATCTTATCGCCTTCGGCCAGCTTCAACCCGATGGGATGATGCGGGAGACCGCCAACGTGAACCCACAGGTGGGCTATTTTCTACGAACGGGCGGGCCCACGCTTCTGCACTCCTCCTGGGGGAAACTCGGCTGGTTGGAATGGCAACTTCCACTGCCGCTGCTGCTTGTTTTGGAAATCGGTACTGTTGCCTTGGTACTCGTGGCCTTCGTTCGCGGCAGAGAACGCCTACGCCTCGGCGTACTGCTCGCCTACTACCCGCTGACCCTGCTGGTTTTGCTCGGCGTCTCCTGGCGTGCCTATGCGCACACGGGCGTCGTGGCCGGGGTGCAGGGGAGGTACCTATTTCCCGGCATCGTGGGACTGTTGGCCATTGTGGCGGTGGCGATGGCGCTGCCTGATCGGCGTCGCGCAGCGAGGTCGATAAACGGTGTGGCAGATTTGCCTGCGCGCTCGCGTGTGCAGACCATCGTGGGCGTGGTCGGCTTCCTCGTGTCCGCCTGTTCCCTGTGGGCGTGGGCGCACGTGTGCTACCCATCCGGTGCCTTCGGTATCGACTGGGATCGCTGGTCGCTGGTGGCCGGGTTGGATCCCGCGTGGCTTGTCGTCACCGCTTGCGGGGGCGTACTGGCACTCGGGGTCGCCGTGGTCGTGCCGGTGGTGGCAGGCGGCGTACGTGACCGGAGGTGTCAGTAGCCCGGAGGAAGCATCGGGCGTGACAGCGCCGCGGGCGCTGCGCTGTCACGAAGGTGCCGCTCGTGCTTATCCCAAGTTGCCTAAGTACGGGCGGCGAGTGCTCACTGTCGCATAGCGGTCGCGCAGTTTCTGCGGACCGGTACACCCGGCCCTGCTCGCCTCATGGCTCGCGGCGGCCGCGCGGCGCTATTCCTGTTCGAGCAGGCTGAGCAGGTATTGGCCGTAGCCCGACTTCACCAGTGGCGCAGCACGCTCCCGCAGCTCGTCATCGCTGAGGAAGCCCATACGCCAGGCGACTTCCTCCGGGCTTCCCACCTTCAGCCCCTGGCGCGCCTCCACGGTACGCACGAAACCGGTGGCATCCGCCAGGGAATCGAAAGTGCCCGTATCCAGCCAGGCGGTGCCGCGTGGCAGTACCTCAACCTGCAGCTTCCCCGCCTCTAGATACACGCGGTTGACGTCAGTGATTTCGTACTCGCCGCGTGCCGACGGTTTGAGATCGCGCGCGATCTGCACCACGTCATTGTCGTAGAAGTACAGCCCGGGTACCGCGTAATTCGACTTTGGACGCGCGGGCTTCTCCTCGATGGAGAGGGCGGTGAAGTTCTCGTCGAATTCGACAACGCCGTAGGCGCGTGGATCGCTGACATGGTAGGCGAAGACAGCGCCGCCGTCGGGATCGACGTGACGGCGCAGCCGTGTTCCCATGCCGGGACCGTAGAAGATGTTGTCGCCCAGTACCAACCCCGCCGGCTGATCACCTATGAAGTCGGCGCCGATAACGAAGGCCTGGGCCAGGCCGTTAGGAACCTCCTGCACGGCGAAGGAGATATTGATACCGAATTGCGAGCCATCGCGCAGCAGCCGATGGAAAGCGGGAGCATCCTCCGGCGTGGTAATCACCAGAATGTCCTGAATTCCGGCAAGCATCAGGGTGGACATGGGGTAGTACACCATCGGCTTGTCGTATACGGGTACCAGCTGTTTTGAGGTGCCCAGGGTAATCGGATTGAGTCGAGTGCCGGACCCGCCGGCTAGAATAATTCCGCGCATGTGGCTATTCTTCCCTATATTCGCGGCGGACGTGCGATCTTCGCGCCCTCTATTTGTGCAATATCCCGCGGGTCTTTCGCCTGTGAGTCGCTTTCCACGACGACGAGGCTGCCGCGCCCGAGCTGCCAGGCTGCCGCGGCCAGTGCCTGACGCGGGGTGGGGGAGATCAGCAGCAGACGGGAGTCGTTCTTCTTTTCAGAGTCGACGAGACCTTGGTTGGTACCACGATCAGCGGCGGGTCGCTTGGCCATGGCGATATTTCGCCGAGTGGCCGGATTCGCCTCCTCCCGACGTTCGTCTCCGTCGGTAGCATGTGCGGCGGCCGCTTCCGGAACCAGGGCGCCGCGCCCGTGCCAGGCTGCGAAATTGGATGCTTCGTGTAGCGAGCTATCCAGCAGCTGATCGGGCGCGCCGAGTACTTCCGCGCTGGCATCATGTACCGCAGGTGGCAGGGGCGGTCCGCTCCAGGCAAACGCCAGTGGAGCCAGATCAAGAGCGAGAACTTCGGCGCCAGGGATAAGCTCGGGCTGCACAGAGACGTTTTCCGCCCCGCCGGTTCCCGCGCCCGACGGCCCGGCGGAAAGAACGGCGAGGCCTGTCGGCTCGGGAGGTGGCGAAGTCGGCGGCCGTTGCGGTGTTGCGGTAACCAAGGCGACGGCGGGTGCATCGTTGTCGGTCAGCTGCACCACTGCTCCCGCCAGGAAGGCACCGAGCCCCCACAGCACTTGTTTCCAGTGCGCGGGAAGGTCTAAGCGAACCGTCTCACCCGGCGCGACCCAGATGTCATCCGCCAGATAACCGACGATTTTCGCCAGATGATTGGAAGCGACCTTGCCGGACAACTCGGTACGGCCATCTCTCCCATACCAGGTCAAGGCGGGGCGGGTACCGAGGCCAAGCAGCCGCGTGTACACCCCGAGCGCGCTGGCCATGCGGGCGGTCTCGCCGGACGCGTTGGTGCTCAGCGGCCGGGGTGCGCCCGCCGGGACGATGTCAGGCACGGTTCGCACTTTCCCCTTCGCCTGCATGTAGGTCGGGGCGACCGAGCACATCGAGGCAGAAGTTCGCGGCGTCCAGCGTGGCAGCGGCGGCGAAATTTGGCGCCAGTGCGAGATTACGCCGATACAACGGTCCGTCGTCGTCGCAGCCCAGGTAGAACCCTCCTGCACGTTGGACTAACAGAATGCCGGCGGCTACATCCCACGGGTGCGTGCCCCGGTTGAAGGTCGCCAGGAAGTGACCGGCTGCCACCTCGGCTAAGGCAAGCGCCGTGGAACCGCAGCGACGAGTGGAACGCGCAGTTCCAACCAGTCGGGTGAAGTCGGCCGCCGCTTGCTGCTTGTCGGGAACGCGCGGCGAGGGGAACTCGGTGGCCACCACCCCTTCATTTAATGGTGCGCGTCGTACGGCGAGACGTTGCCCATTGCGAAAGGCACCCGAATCATCCGCTCGGTAGAGAATCCCGAGCGTCGGCTGGTAAATTACCGCCGCAATGAGCTCGCCACCGCGAGCGGCAGCGATTGAGACACACCAGTGATCGAAGCCGGTGGCGAAGTTCGATGTGCCGTCGATGGGATCGACGTACCACACGACGTCGTCGTCGGTGGCCGTGCGGGCCCGACCATCGCGGTCGAGCAAGCCGTCCTCCTCCTCGCCCCGGATCAGAGAACCGGGTGCACCGGAGAACAGCGTGGCGCAGAGACGCCGCTGCGATTCCTTATCGTGTACGGTGACCACGTCGTGAAAATCGAGTTTCAGGTCAATACGGCCGGGATCGAGGAATGCATCGGTTAGGTAGGGGCCGACGTTGCGGGCGGCCTCCTCTGCAAGGTCCGCCAATTCAGCTGCGGTTTCACTCATGCCTCCATCTTCCCACGTTCTTTCGGTGAGAGCCCCGGCGCTGGCCTCTGTTGGGCCGAGACGCGCAGGCATGTTCTTGTGTGAGGGCGGGCGGAGATGGTGGCGGGTGCTATCGGAGGGAGAGATTCCCGCGCGAGCCGTGATCGCAACGGGCATAAAGATCACGTAAAGTGGATTAGATCACACTTTAGCTTTGCGCTGACTGAAAATCTCCCTGTAAAGCGGTGCAAACTGTTTCCATCGGGTATGGCAAGGGCCGAGAAATGGGAGCAGAATTGGCTTTCCTCTTGACTTTTTGGGGATAACACGGGTGTAATTTAGGTCAGACTTGATCAAACGCACTGAGGAGGTCAGCGTGCGTATTGTCGGCGACAGCGCCCCGTTGAGTATCCGCTCGGGCAAAGCGGAACTCACCGAGGACGCACAGGCGATGATGGTGGGCATCTTCGATCTGGGCTACGGGAAAGATGCCGGAGAAGAGCTGCACTGGCAGGAATTCGCCCTGTGTGCTCAGACGGATCCCGATATTTTCTTCCCGGAGAAGGGCGGTTCCACGGCTCCCGCCACGAGCGTGTGCTCCGCATGCGCCGTGCAGAGCGAGTGCCTTGAATACGCTATCTCGCACGATATCCGGCACGGCATCTGGGGTGGAATGTCAGATAATGACCGGCGTCGCATTTCGCGGGAACGCCGCCGCGCTCGCCGGGGTGCCTGACATTTGAGTTCCGAGGCTCCAGCATTACGGGGGGACGTTCTCGGTGTTCTGGTCACCCGGGACGATAATCCACGTCTGGCGCGAGTGCTCGCCAGCCTTGCCGCTCAAGAGCTACGCCCCGCCCGGCTTATCATCGTCGTACCCGGCGGAGCCACCGATAATGTGCGAGAGCTTGTTTCGGCGCATGCAGAGGAACTCCCGGTGGAAATCCGGGCATGCGACGAGCACGCGCCGAACTTCGCCACGGCCATCAGCGGCTCTCTGGACGGCGACGAGCCCTGGATCTGGTTCTTACATGACGACGCTGCCCCGGAGCCGGAATGCCTCGACGCGCAACTGCGGCTAGGCGAATCGAGTGCCAAAATCGCGGCGGTGGGCACAAAACAGGTGGGATGGGACAACTCGCGCGATCTGCTCGAAGTGGGAATCCTTGCGACGCGCACCGCACGCCGAGTACCGGAAATCGAGGATGACGAGCTCGACCAGGGGCAATTCGATAAGCGCCAGGATGTTCTTGGTGTAGGCACGGTCGCCATGCTGCTGCGGCGAGCGGCGTACGAGGAAGTCGGGGGGCTGGACCCGGCGCTCGGCCCTTTCGGTGACGGCTTAGAACTATCGCGGCGGTTATGGGTCGGCGGATGGCGCGTGGCGGTCGAGCCACTCGCTACCGTGGCGCACGCGCGCGAAACGCTGGGAGAAGACGCCCGCTCCTCCTTCGGCCGACGGCGTGGCGCACAGTTGTACAACGCACTATTGGCAGCGCCGCGGTTTCTCGCGCCTTTGCTTTTTGTGTTCTACCTTCTCTTCGCCCTGCCGCGCTCACTCGCCCGTCTGGTTACGAAGGAAACGGCGCTGGCACGCGGCGAGCTCTACGCGGCGTGGTTTCTACTCGCCCACACGCGGACAGTAATCCGCGGCCGGTCGCACGTCCGCAGCATTCGGAAAGTGTCGGACTCCGTGCTGCATTCCCTGGAGTCAACCCCGCGTGATGTGCGCCGCGCCCGCCGGGAAGCACGACGTGCGCGGGTGGAGGCAGTAGCGATGGCCACACTGCCGGACCCGCTGGCGTTACGCGAACAGGCGGTCTGGCGCCGCACCACCCGCGTGTGTGTGCTGGTCTCTTTCCTCTTCGCACTGGCGGCCTCGCTTATTGGGCAGTTGCCGCTACTTTCCGACGGCGTACTCACCGGCGGTGCTCTTCTTCCGGACACATGGGGTCCGGGTGAGTTGATCTCCGCGGCTCGCACTCCCTGGCTGCCAGCGGGGGATGGCTACGCGGTTCCGGTTGACACTTTTTGGATTCTCCTCACGCCTCTCGTGTGGCTGACCTCCTCGCTTGGAGCGGCGGCAACGGGATTACTGTTCGTGGCGATGCCCGCGGCGGCGTTGGCAGCGTTCTGGGCCGCTGGTGTGCTGACGCATTCACCGCAGATCCGTCTCCTTGCCGCATTGGGCTGGGCGTTCGCACCGCCGCTGTTATCCGCGTTGAGCTACGGTCAGGTGGCAGCAGCGACCTGGCATATGCTCCTGCCCATTGCCTTTGCCGCCAGTGTCGCCGCGCGGCGCGCACGGTCTGCCTCTGCCCTTGGACTCGCTTCACTGAGCTTCGGGATTATGGCTACCGCTGCGCCGATCACACTGCCACTGTGCATCGGGGTCACCGTCTGGGGCATGCTGGGTAGCCGCGGTGCCCGTAAACGCTGGTTGTGGCTGCCCATCCCGGCACTTACCGCCCTGCTGCCCGCACTGATCGCTGCCGCCCGCGGCAGCGAAGGGTGGCGCCTTTTCTTCTCTTTGCCCGGTGCCCCGATAGATGTACAGCCCACACTTCTCGGCATGCTCACGCTCTCGCCGACAGCACGAATTAACGTGAGTTCTTTCGCAAACGGCACCTGGCATGTGTTGCTGAGCGTGTGCGCCGCAGCTGTTTTCCTGCTCGTTTCGATTCTGGCGCTGTTCCGGCGTCGCAACGCCGGCCGAATTCGCCTGGGGTGGGTTATGGTCGCAGGCGGAATCGCGTGGGCGGCAATCTGCCGCATCGTTCCGGTGGGCGTCGTCACCGATGGCATTGTGACCAGCGAGGTTGAGGCGTGGACCGGAATCGGCCTGTCTGCTGCCGCATTCGGTCTGTGGGTGATCCTCGTCAATGGCGGTGACGGGCTGCGCACAGACCTCTCCACACGTTCCTTCGGCGCCTATCAGCTGGTGGCACTCGCGGCGCTGATCCTTGTGGCCGCCGCGCCGCTTGCCGCGATGGCGAGCTGGGCGGGCCCGGCATTGCAGGGAAAGAACACCGTTTTGGGCCCCGCCGCTCGGTCAATTCCCGCCGTCGCGTCGAGCGAGCAACAGTCGGAGAATCGCAGCCGCGTCCTCGTCCTGACTCCCCACGACGACGGCCTGCACGCAGCACTATGGCGCGGAGCGGGAACCGAACTTCACGAAGCTGCGATGGGAGCCGGGCTTGAGGATCTCGCACGGTTGCATGCAGCGGCACGCGGAGATTCCGACGACGCCGCCAACGACGCCCTGATTGCGGCCATCGCCGATATTGGCAGCGGTGCGGAGGTCGCCGACGAGCTGGGCGAGCACGCCATCGCCGTCGTCCTGGTACCTCCGGAGAGCAACACTGTCTCCGAGAAGAACAGGCGGCAGATCGTTTCGCAACTCAACACCGTTCCCGGCCTGGAATACGTTACCGAAAGCGATGTTGGTACCTTCTGGCGCGTCCGGTCGGCAGCCGGGCCTACCGGGAGAGGTGCCGATGTTGCCGCAGCAGCGACGTCGCGTCTACGCGTGCTGGATGATGAGGAGGCCATGGAGGTTCCGGTGGGAGTCCTCAGCGGCTCCGCGCGGATCACAGCAGGAAATGGTCCTCGCATGCTCGTACTGGCGGAGCGAGCCGATGCGGGTTGGCACGCCTATCTGGATGGTGAGGAGCTGCCGGTGGTGGAATCCTCCTGGCAGCAGGCATGGCAGTTACCGGCTTCCGGCGGCAGTGTTTCGGTCATCTATGAACCCTACCTGGGGCAGGTTATGGCCGGGGCGCAATTGGCTGCCCTTCTTATCGCAATCGTGGTCGCAGTGCCGCTGCGCCGTAGGAAGCGAGTGCGCGAATGAACCGAATGCAACGCCTTATCAGCGGTGTCGCCGTACTTGCCGCGGCAGCGGGATCATGTGTGTTGGCGCTGGCGCTGCCGCACAGCGAGCCCATATCGGTGGCCGCCGAACGTGTCGTTTCCTCATCGGAACCGATTACCATCGTGTGTTCGGGGGGATTGAGCCGCACCTTCGAAAATGGACTCGACGTCACGGAAGTCACAGAGGATGTGAGGGTCGAATCGTGGGTTCTCGGCACGAAGGATGGCTTGGAGGGGGCCGCTCCCACCGTCACTTTCTCCGGCAGTGGCGTAGCCGCGGTCGGACCGCTGGCATTTGAGGCATCGAGCGGAGCCCGAGAAGGCGCCGCGACGACGCAGGCCGATGGGAACCCGGAGCAGATCCTGCTGGCCGGAGGAACACTGCATGTCGCGTCCGATGGCGACCTGCGTGGAACGGCGATGAATCCTTGTCAGAGTGCCTCCATGGATCAATGGTTGGTCGGTTCGCAGTCCGGTGTGGGAACCTCTAACGAGATTCTGCTGGCCAACCCCGGACTTACACCGGTGACCGTACGACTGGCTGCCTACGGGTCGGTGGGACGGCTTGACCTGGGATCTTCTTCGCGGGTGACAGTGGATGCGCAGACCGTGCAGCGTGTCTCTCTCGATGGCATCGTAGAAAGTGATAGCCGCATTGCGGTGCATGTGACCACCGATGCGGGAGCGGTAGCGGCATCGATGCAGGAGATCACCCTCGATGGTGCGCGCGCTGCAGGCGTTTCTTTTGTGACTCCCGGGCAGTCGGGAACGGATCTAATCATTCCGGGAATTAACGCCACTGAAGGGCAGACCGCGAACCTCGAGGCGCCGACGCTGCGCATCGTCAATCCGGGGACGCAGGCGGCCACCGTCGATGTCTACACCCGCGACGATGACGAGGAAGAGGAACTGGCCGGTGGACAGGGGCTCACCGTTGCACCGGGCACCGTGCTCGACCTCTCCCTGGCCGGGCTCAGCCCCGGATTCCACAGTCTGCGCCTGCGCTCCTCATCCGAGATCGCCGCTGGAGTCGAGTTGCACAGGCAAAGCGGCGACACTGCCCCGCGCGATATCGCCTGGGCGACGGCGCGCCCCGCGCAGGAGACGGGAGCTGTCGTGACGGGGCCGCTCCATGGCGCTCTGGTTGTCACTCCCACAACGGCGGGAGAGGCGATGGTAACGGCCACACCAATTGCTGCTGACGGTTCCCTCCTCGATGAAATCACCGTCACCGTGCCGGAAGCGAGTACCGCCTCGTTATCCCTGCCGGAGGGTGCCGTGGCGGTGGTGTTCAGAGCCGATGCGCCGATAGCGGCCGCAGCAGTGACGCAAAGCGCGGTCACCGATGGCAACGCCATAGACTGGGTTGCACCCTTCGCGCCGGATTCCCAGGTCATGACGCGCCGGGTCGCCGTTGACTAGCCGCCGGAAGATTGACGTGACAGGGGATTTCGGCGTGCGGGAGGTACGTGCCTACGGTTAGCGCAGGTAGTCGATATCTTCGGGTGCCCGTCCCAAGGCGGAGGCCAATTGCTCGGTGATCACGTCGTGCAGGAATAGACGTGGGTGAGGAGAGCGGGACGCCGCGGCAAGCATGGGAAGCCGGTAAAACACAATTCGCCCGGTGATGCGGGCAGGCCGTTCGAAGGGCAAGTAGCGCGCCAGCGGCACCCCGTGTTCCCAGGGCGCCGGATCCGCCTCCGGTACATCAAGCACTCCGAAGTCAGTGTGATCCATGTCGGAGCCAAGAAAACGGCGATAGGTTGCCAAGTCAAAAGCAATGAAGTCGTCGAACCTATCGGCTCGCGTACGCCACGCGGGTGCTTCGGGCGGCAGAACCGGGCCGCGCAGGCCACGCCCGTGGCGGTCGCGCCGTCGTGCATGGGATCGCTGCGGGATAATACTGCGAGGCATGCCCCAACTCTAGCGTGACAACAGCGCGGTGGTGAGACATGAAGCGCCAACGGTGGTACCTTATGTGCCGTGAGTCATGTGCGTCAGTGTTCCCGTCAAAACTGTCATGAACCGGCAGTGGCAACGATGACATACGGTTACGACGACGCAACCGCCGTGATCGGGCCGCTTTCGCCGGTCGCAGAGCCAGGAGCCTTTGATCTGTGCGCGGATCACGCACTGTCGGTAACTGTCCCACGCGGTTGGACGATGGTGCGTCTGATGACTGAATTCGAACCGGCACCGCCCTCTGACTCTGATCTGATGGCCTTGGCGGACGCTATTCGGGAGACGTCGCGCCGTGAGGTGCCGCCGCCGGTGCGCGCTCGGCGTGAGGTTAGTCGGCCGGCGGATATCTCCGCCGATCCAGTGCCACGGGCGCGTTTAAGCCTGGTGCCGGAGGCGGACTCGGCCGACGAAGCCGAACAGGAGGGTTAGTCACCGCGGCGCGTGCGATACAGTTTCGGCTGCCGACGGTCCGAATCGCGGCCAGTGAATCCCCAATTTGTCGGCGCGGCATGAGAACATACTTCTATGAGCACTCGCATTCTCGTTGTGGACGACGATCCCGGCATTTCCGAGATGGTGGCCATCCTCCTCGAATCGGAGGGATATGACGTCACGGTGTGCGCGAATGGGCTTCAGGTTCTGCCACTGTTCCGCGCCGAACGTCCCGACCTTGTGCTTTTGGACGTCATGCTGCCCGGCTTGGACGGTGTCGCGGTGTGCGCGCAGCTTCGGGAAGAATCCGACGTGCCAATCATTATGATGAGTGCGCGGACGGACTCGGTTGACGTGATTGCCGGATTGGAAGCCGGTGCTGATGACTACGTCACCAAGCCGTTCGAGAACTCGGTTCTCATCGCGCGGGTGAAGGTGCGGTTACGGCGGCAGGAACCTGAGGCGGAAACATTACGGATTGCAGATCTCACGGTGGATCTGCGGGGGCATCAAGTGCTGCGCGAGGGCAAGGATTTGCACCTGACTCCGCTGGAATTCGATTTGCTTGCCGTGCTGGCGCGGAAGCCCTGGCAGGTGTTCTCCCGCGAAGAACTGCTGGAACAGGTGTGGGGATATCGGCACTCTTCGGCGGATACGCGCCTCGTTAACGTTCATATCCAGCGCTTGCGTGCGAAGGTGGAGAAGGACCCGGATCATCCTGAAGTCGTCTTGACCGTGCGCGGAGTCGGTTACCGTGCGGGGGCCGTTCAGGAGTGAGTCCGCGCCGGTCCGCGCCGTATACGCCCCACCAGCGGCGGAGCTTCGTCGAGGGGCTACGCTCCCGCATCGTCGCGCTCGGCTCATGGTGGATGTCCTCGGTGACGGTACGAGTCGTCTCTCTGGTGATGTTGGCGGGGATCGTTTCGATGGTCGTGGCGGGCAGCGTCATCGTCAGTCAGGTACGCAGCCAACTCTTCGACCGCGCGGTAACCTCCGCCGTGGACCAGTTCGAGGCGGCGCGGGCAAGCGCGCAATCGACTTTCGGCACCACCGTGCTCACAGCCGGGCAGATTGAACAGGCTGCCAATGAGCTAATCATCTCCCAGTACGACCCGGTGCGTTCGATCGTGGGCGCCGCGCTGCTGCGGACGCCGAACCAGGATGAGACCTCCTTCCAGATCGCCGAACCGTCCACGCAGTCATCAACGCAGATCGTCACGCTGATCAGTGCCGAGATGAGGCAGGCGGTACCGGGATCCACGGGCGTGCTCTGGCAATCCGTCGCGCTGCCCAACGATAACGGTTCCACGAGTCCGGGCATCGTTGCGGGAGCGTCCCTCGAGCTTCCCGGCGCCGGACAGTACGAGTTTTACGTGGCCTACTCCCTGGAGAACCAGGAAGAAACGGTGCGGCTGGTCACCGGCATTCTGATGGCCGGTGCGCTGGTGCTCGTTCTCCTTCTGGCGCTGATCACTTGGCTGGTGGTCGGGCTTGTGTTGCATCCGGTCCGCGAAGCCTCCCAGAATGCACGCAAGCTTGCTGACGGTGCCTTCGATGCACGGATGCGCGTGCATGGTGAGGACGAACTGGCGCAGTTGGCGCGCTCCTTCAACCAGATGGCTCAGTCGATTTCGGATCAGTTCACACGCCTGGAAAGGATGTCGAAGGTACAGCAGGACTTCGTATCGGCTGTTTCCCACGAGTTACGCTCGCCGGTGACAACCATCCGCATGGCCGGACAACTAATCTACGACAAACGTGACGAATTGCCGACGGCCTTGCGCCGCAGCGCCGAACTTCAGCACGATCAACTTATCAACCTGGACACCATGCTCTCCGACCTATTGGAGATCTCTCGCTTCGACGCCGGAGCCATGACTCTGGCCACTGAACCCTCCGATCTGGCTGATATCGTGCGGCGTACGATTCGCGCGCAGCTGCCGTTGGCGCAGTCCAATGGCGTCGTGGTATACATGCAGACGCAGGGAGACACCACGGCGCAGATAGAGCCGCGTCGTATCGAACGGATTGTTCGCAATCTGGTGGTAAATGCCCTGGAGCATGCTGAATCCCGGCCGGTGCGCATCCGCGTGGTAGGGGGGCGACGGCTGTGGCAGTTGAAGTGTCGGACAACGGCATCGGCCTGACTGACGACCAGGTGGCGCATGTCTTCGACCGCTTCTGGCGTGCGGATACGGCGCGGGTCCGCAAATCGGGAGGAACCGGTCTCGGGCTGACGATTGCACGCGAGGATGCGCTGCTGCACGGTGGTCGCCTGCAGTGTGCCGGCGAACTGGGCCTTGGTGCAACCTTCCTACTTGCCGTTCCCCGCGAGGTAGGGCAGACGTGGACCAGCCCGCTCCCGCTGCGCGTGGCTGCGGCGGAGGAGTCGTGGAGTGATGACACGCTATGGGAGCGCATCGGCGACGACGGAACCACGCGTGGAGCAGAGGAGGGGGCGCCGCCCCTGATCCCAGAAATTGGACGTGTGAAACGTGAACTCTCCGAGACGGGCTCGATACGTGTCGTTTCTCGTGAGGCGCAGCGTCCGCGCCCCGATGCAATGTCGGCACCTGAGGCTGCTGCCGGAGAAACGCGGGATGTGATGCCGACCCGGGGGCAGATCCACATCTCGGGCCGAATCAGTCACATGCTCCCCGTGAAACAGAGCCGCCGGAACCGAAGGTCCCGGAGACGGGAGGTAAGGCATAATGCGTTCGCGAGCTATTGCGCTATTGACCGCCTGCGCGCTTGTTCTGGCGGGCTGCTCGTCACTGCCACGCGCCGGTGAAGTACATGAAGTCAACCCATCCCGACCGCAGAGGGGGACATCGGGCTCACGGCCCAACCGCCAGGGGAGGGGGACGATCCGGAGAAGATCGTCAGCGGCTTCCTCGTCGCCAGTCGAGCGGGACTCGATGACGACTTCGTTGTCGCCCGCCAGTATCTGATGGATAGCGCCGCCTCCGAATGGAACCCTTTAGCGCAGGTGAGAGTGTATTCGGACAGCCAGAATACGCAGATCTCCACCATTGACAGTGGCGCGATACGGGTCACGGTGGGATCGCTTGGTTCACTGTCCAGCTCCGGCGTCTACACGGAATCGGCGAACGATGCCGTGATAACCACCGACTTCTCGCTGACGAAGAACGCAGACGGGCAGTGGCGCATCGTCTCTCTGGAAGATGGCATCCTGTTCTCAGAGCACCTTTTTGACCAGCTTTACGTCAAGTCTCCGCTCTACTTCCTTTCTACCGATTCGAGCGCGCTCGTCGCGGATTTGCGGTGGTATCCGCGTAAGACCTTCGCCACCAACGCGGTGGATGGTCTGCTTGCCGGACCCTCGCAGTGGCTTGCCGGAGGTGTGCACACTGCTTTCCCCAGCGGTACGTCGAGGGCAATGGCCGTTGACGTCACTAATGGAGTTGCAACGGTTGATCTCTCCACCGAGGTGCTCGCCGCCAGCGATGCCGAGCAGACACTGCTCGCAACCCAACTTCAGCGTACGTTGACTGCTTCGACGGATATTCAGAGCGTGCAGATCACAGTGGCCGGTGCACCACTCGGCGCGGATGCGAACGCCGATCTTTCCGCGTATCCCTTCGGTTCCTTCAGCCTCTCGGTCCTCGCTGACGGCCTGCCCGCCCAGGTCTCCGGCGGTAGCGCGGTTCCCATGATCGACAACCCGGCGCTTCCGGAAGCTGATCTCAGCGACCTGGCGGTTGGCTATGACGCCGACCAGACGCAATACGCCGCGTTGGCGAACGGGGGAAGGACCTCATGTGGATCGACACGCGCGGTGCTTTCGCGTATTCGCTCTATTCCGGGGAGTTGCTTATCAGGCCGTCGTTCGATGCCTTCGGCTGGGTGTGGACGGGCGAGACGGCGAACAGTGGCTCCTTGGTCGTTCTGGAGAACGACGGCGCCGTGGCGCAGCTGCAAGCCGGATGGCTTGGTGGGGTCAATGTGCGTGATATCGCGGTTTCACGTGAGGGGACGCGCATCGTCGTCGTGTGCGATGTGGGCGGGGAAGCAACGGTCTATGTCGCATCAATCACTCGCGATGGCCAGGGCGTGCCGACAGCGTTGGGCGATCCTGTGACCGTGGGTCAGCGGCTGGCCGACGTCACGGAACTGGCGTGGATAGGGCCCGTTACTCTCGTAGTTTTGGGCAAAACGGCCGCAGGTTCGGAGACCAGCCTGTATTCGGTGGAGATCGGCGGACCGATGAGCCGTATCGCCGCGCCGTACACCGGCACCATTCGATTGACGGCGGGCCGCGATGAATCGTCAATCACCGTACTGACTGACAAGGGTAATGCGTACGGGTATGACGGTGGTAGCTGGCGCTCGATTGCTACCGAGGTGTCCGCGGTGGCGTACCCCGGCTAGCGGGGCGGTGGACGGCTCGCCCAGGAAACGCCACTCAAAGGCTCGGACGCACCCAGGCAAGCGGGGTTGTGGATTTCCGGCGCACTTGGTCCGGTGCTCGTGCGACGCTCTCTGTATGGAGATCACAAGTATTCCCCTCTCCCGAGCGGCGGCGGGGTACTCCGGGTCTTCGCGGACCTCGGGGACCTCATCTTTCCTCGTTCCTGTGCGGGATGTGGAGCGTGGGATACCGTGCTGTGTGGGGAGTGTACGCGAGAACTATGCGGGCAATGGCAGGATGTCGCCGCTCGGACTCCTTACCTTCAGTACATCAGACCGGCCGACTGCGCGGTGCGCGGTCTCCTGTGGCCCGGAGATCCCGTACCGTTGTTTGCGGTGTGGAGCCTGGGGGAGTACGCGGGCCCGCGGCGCCGGGTGATTATCAGTTGGAAGAACGCGATTAATCGGGACCTCACGCGCGCTATTGGTGCCATGATCCGGCACTGCACACTTCGGCTGGCGCAGATGATGGCAGATCACTTCCCGGCTATCGATGTGGTGCCGGCGCCCTCGCGGCCACGCCGAAAACGCGATGGTCTTTTCGTGGCCGGGCATATGGCTGCCGCAGTTGTTTCCGGGTTGCGTGATGCAGGCATTGACGCCTGCGTATGTGATGTTCTAGATGCCGGTCAACAGCGAGGGGACGGGCTACTGACCGGGAGACGGCAGAAGACGCGGGGTATCGGCATCGGGAGCGGCGGTCTGCGAGGTGTACCGGTGCTGCTTGTCGACGACGTCGTCACCACCGGGGCGACTCTTGCCGGATGCTGGGAGGCGCTGCGGTACATGCCCGTCGACAGCGGCTGCGACCAGGCTTACGCGGCGCTCGCCGGCGGGCAAAGCGGCCCTGAGCGGGTACCCGCTCAGGGTATGGCCGTTGACGTCATCGGGGCGATAGTCCTAGCCGCCGCTTCGGATCCGCGAGGCCGCGGCGAAGGTGATTCGGTGCTGCGCGCGCCAAGGGCTGCGTATACCGGCGGCGTGGCCTAAGATATGAGCAGGAACACATGTCGGTCCTTTTAGCAGGGACGATGCAGCTCATAAGGAGGTGGTTTATGACGTAGGTGGCACTCGAATCAACGTATGTGACAGTCACCATTTACCACCCGAGGAGGGCATCGTGGAAATCATTGTCAAGGGTCGAAACGCCGAAGTATCTGACCGGTTCCGCGTGCATGTTGAAGAAAAGCTTCAGAAAGTAGAGCAACTCGCCCCTCGCGCGCAGCGAGTCGAGGTAGAGGTTACCCATGAGCCGAACCCGGCTCAGGCGGAAACATCTGAGCGTATTGAGATTACTGTTAGAGACAAAGGGCCGGTGATTCGCGCGGAGGCCTCCGCGTCCGACCGCTACGGCGCCCTGGATCTAGCGATTGGCAAGTTACTGGAGCGCTTGCGCCGTGCACGGGATCGCCGTAAGGATCATCGTCGCCGCGCGGAGGTTAAGCAGCCTCTGACGCTGACCCCCGATGATGTCAACGTCAAGACGCCCGAAGAAGTAGAACCGGAAGCGGCCACCGAACTGGCGGTTCCGACGACGCCTGGCGAGGCAATTGAGACGCAGCTGGGCGACTCTCCCGTCGTCGTACGCCAGAAACTGTACGAGGCGACTCCTATGTCCGTGGATCAAGCACTTTACGAGATGGAGCTCGTCGGCCATCCCTTCTACCTTTTCATTGATGAAGAGACCCGGCAGCCCTGCGCCGTCTACCACCGCCATGGTTGGACCTACGGTGTGATTCGGCTTGACACACGGACGAACTGATATCGCCTCGCCGGTCCCTCGTGGCCGCGGTGAACAGTGAGACCAACGCCTGTGGCGGGTGGACGTAATTCCACCCGCCACAGGCATGTCCATCGGCAGCGGCGAAATGACCGTTGTGCACAACAGCACGTTGGGAGTTAGTACCGGTCACGCTAGGATGGCTAGCGGATTTGTGAGGAAGGGAGCACAGTGGCAGATCGCCGTCTCAATGTGGCTGTTGTCGGGGCAGGACCTGCGGGAATTTACGCCTCGGATATTCTTTCGAAGTCCGATCTTGATGTATCGATTGATCTTTTCGAGCGGCTTCCGGCGCCCTACGGCTTGGTGCGCTACGGGGTTGCTCCGGACCACCCGCGTATCAAGGCCATCATTAACGCCTTGTATAACGTGCTGCAGCGCGGTGATATCCGCCTGCACGGGAACGTGGATATAGGAACGGACGTCACACTCGACGAGCTGCGTGCCTACTACGACGCGGTCATCATCGCGACGGGGGCCAATGCGGACGCGCCACTCGATATTCCGGGAGCCGACTTGCCGGAATGCTACGGTGCCGCGGATTTCGTCTCCTGGTATGACGGTCACCCCGACTATCCGCGCACCTGGCCGCTCGGGGCAAAAGAAGTGGCCGTGATCGGCGTGGGAAATGTCGCATTGGATATCTCGCGCATGCTCGCTAAACATCCCGATGACCTGATGCCAACCGATATTCCGGCAAATGTGGAGGCGGGACTGCGAGAATCTCCGATCACCGATGTGCATATTTTCGGACGGCGTGGACCGGCGCAGGTGAAGTTCACGCCGATGGAGTTGCGTGAACTTGGCATGGTTCATGATGTTGATGTAATCGTCTACCCGGAGGACTTCGAGTATGACGATGGTTCTCAGGCAGCCATCGAAGATTCGAAGATGACCAAGCAAGTCGTCGATCAACTGACCAACTGGGTGTTCCAGGAACCGGAGGATCTTAAGGCCTCCCGGCGTATCCACATCCATATGTTGCAGCAACCGGTCGCCATCCTCGGTACAGACCACGTGGAGGGCGTGCGCATGGAGCGCACGGCGTTGCAGGGAGACGGGTCGGTGCGCGGTACCGGCGAATTCATCGATTATCCGGTGCAGGCCGTCTACCGGGCAATTGGCTATGCCTCTTTGCCGCTGGCCGGGGCGCCCTTCGACCATATTCGGCATGTCATCCCGAATTCCGGTGGTCGGGTCATGGACAACGGTGAAACCGTCACCGGCCTCTACGCCACCGGTTGGGTCAAACGCGGACCGGTCGGGCTTATCGGCTCAACCAAGTCGGATGCGCAGGAGACTATTGCGAATCTGCTCGAGGACGCCGCGGCCGATAGACTACATGCCACCGGGCCGGGAACGGGCGCCGAGGGCATGTTCGCGCTGCTCGACGAGCGCGGCGTGCGGTACACGTCCTGGCATGGCTGGGAGCTCCTGGAGGCATACGAGAAGTCACTGGGAGCGCCGCAGGGACGCGAACGCATCAAGGTCGTTGAGCGCGACACTATGACGGCGGTATCGCGCGACGAAGAGCATGACGGCAAACTGTACTGACGGTGCGGGGCTACCGGTAGCCCCGCAATCGGCAAGTAGAGCCGTCCGCTACCGGTAGTTCTGGAACTGGAGCGCGCAGTCGACGTCGGCTCCCTTGAGCAGGGCGATGGTTTCCTGCAGTGCATCACGTGATTTTGATGACACGCGCAGCTCATCGCCCTGAATCTGTACCTTGACGCCTTTCGGACCCTCGTCACGGACCAGCTTGGAGAGTTTCTTCGCGTTTTCCTGTGTCAAGCCCTTCTTCAGATTTCCCGTCAGTCGGTACTCCTTGCCGGATTGTTTCGGTTCGCCGTCGCCCACATCGAGTGACTTCAGTGACACGCCGCGCCGCACCAGTTTGGTCTGCAGCACGTCATAAACGGCCAGGCACCGCTCCGGCGTACTAGCGGCCATGGTGATGCTCTCACCAGATAGCACAACCGAGGCACCGACACCCTTGAAGTCGTAACGTTGTGCGATCTCCTTAGCGGTCTGGTTGACGGCGTTGTCGACCTCTTGGCGGTCATATTCTGAGACGACGTCGAAGGATGAATCTGCCATGTTTTACTCCTTAGAGTTCCTGCTGACACGTTACGGGTGGGCAGGCCCACTCCGCCTTAGTTTGACAGTCTACGGGGAGAAGCTGGTAACCTCATCTGGCGACGTTTTTGGAGCTCTCCGCATGGGCGAGGTTCTGAAGCGCGCAAGAGGCGGGTTTCCCGAGCGGCCAAAGGGAACTGACTGTAAATCAGTCGCGTAATGCTTCGCAGGTTCGAATCCTGCACCCGCCACTGGATATGGCCCTGTGTCGTGTCCATGCCGGAAGGCACGCGGCTATTGACGCGGCATGAGCGCTCCGATGTGGTGTGTGAGTGTTGTTCTTGATAGGCTAGTCCGCGCTGCCCGATAGCTCAGTCGGCAGAGCGTCTCCATGGTAAGGAGAAGGTCAAGGGTTCGATTCCCTTTCGGGGCTCAAACGCCGGTGTCACGTCGGCGTGTCGACGATGTACCGATTTTGGCGCGACGTCGGAAGGATGAGGCGGGGTAGCTCAGTCGGTCAGAGCGCACGACTCATAATCGTGAGGTCGCGGGTTCAAACCCCGCCCCCGCTACAACAGGAAGCGGTTCTCCGCTTCGTTACGGACCAAGGAGTTGGAAAGTGGCAAGCAAGTCGGCAGACGTTCGCCCGAAGATCACCCTCGCATGTGAGGACTGCAAGGAACGTAACTACATCACACGTAAGAACCGCCGGAATACCCCGGATCGGCTCGAACTGAAGAAGTACTGCCCGAGGTGTCATAAGTCGACGACGCACCGCGAGACACGCTGAGCACAGTGCGGCGCGCAGGCCGGGATACTTTCCATTAGCCATGTGCGTCGGCCCACGGGTTTGAAAGCGACACGCCCTGCGGCAAAGGCCGCGGGGCGTTCATCTTTCGTCGCGCGATATTCAGCGCAGTCAGATCGTACGCGCGCCTGCGGCACTGCTACGCTCTTGTTGTGAGCTGCAGTATCCCAGAGCATTCAGGTACCCCAGCGGACGTTGCTCCGCCGGTTCCCTCGACGCGGCAACGCGACGGGGCGACGTCGCTAGACGAATTGACCACTATTGGAGTGGGAGGTGCCGTCGCCACTGTTGTCAATGCCACCACGGAAGAGGAAGTGATCGAGGCGATCCGGCAGGCCGACGCGGACGGCGTACCGGTGCTTGTGCTGGGTGGGGGATCCAATATCCTTGCCTCCGATGACTCTTTTGACGGTGTCGTCGTCCGCGATACCCGCCGAGATATCCGCCTCTTGCAAGAAGGCGGATGTGAGGGTGCGAATATGCGTGTACTTGGCGGCACCCCATGGGACGACTTCGTGGTGCACACGATTGAGAACGAATGGATGGGCGTGGAAGCCCTGTCGGGGATTCCGGGAACCGTCGGAGCTGCGCCGGTGCAGAACATCGGTGCCTACGGACAAGAGGTTGCGAGTTCCATCGCACGGGTGCGAGTGTGGGATCGCCAGATCGGGCGTCCACGTGAAATACCCATGGCCGATCTGCATTTCGCCTATCGCAGCAGCATTCTCAAGGAGTCATTGCGGCACGGGTGGGGGCCGAGTCCGCGCTACATTGTGCTGTCCGTGGACTTCCAGCTGCGAATCGCCTCGTTGAGCGCGCCGGTGGCCTATAAGCAGCTCGCTGCGGCGCTCGGCGTGCAGATGGGAGCGCGCGTGCCGGCGGCTGATTTGCGGGCTGCGGTACTGGAATTGCGCCGCTCTAAAGGCATGGTTCTCGACGACGCCGACCGCGACACGTATTCTTGCGGTTCGTTCTTCACCAATCCGATCCTGACGGCGGAGCAGGCCGACGCGCTGCCGGAGGATGCGCCTCGCTTCCCGGTGACCGACCTTTCGCACACCTTCTTGGGCAAGGAATCGCCCCAGCTGGCGGGATCTGTCAAGTCCTCGGCGGCGTGGCTTATCGACCATGCGGGTTTTGGGCGCGGATTTGGCATGCCCGGCCCGCGGCGTTGTCGACGAAACACTGCCTCGCCCTCACGAATCGCGGTGGGGCAAGCGCCGCCCAGATACGCGACCTGGCACGCACGGTTCGCGACGGGGTTGAGAGTACCTTCGGGGTGCTCTTGGAGCCAGAACCGGTTCTCGTGGGCGGTGGACTGTAGTCACGCGAACACGGGGCACATGTGAGGCGCCAACGCCGCGGATGTGAAACGCACGGGTCCGGGAGCGGCAGAGTGACACCGTGCGGGTCCGGGAGTGGCAAGAGTCACGCCGAAGATCGAGATTCCCCGGGGTTTTTCAGCTTCGTTGGATGGTCGTCCAAGGACTGCCTGGTTATATAGAGATGTCGGCAGGAAAGCCGGTGGACGAGGTCCACGGGATTGGTCTCCTGAGTGTGTGCAGGACGAATCCACCAGGCGGATGCTGATGGGATTGTGTGTGTTGATCCAGAGGCGCGCAGCGCCTCGTAGACAAATGAATATAAGCCACCTGATTGTGCGGCCCCGCAGCCCCCTTCACTGCGGAAGAGCCCCGGAGGTGGTAGGCGGGCGGCGATGCGTGGATCGCCGCCCGCCTTGTCTTATGCCATCGGTTCGTTTTCGCTGTTACTGCGGTTTTGGTGGTGCGGTATGGGAGAGGGTGTCCAAATCCCGTGGAGGCGGACGGGCTCGGCCCTACGACGTGGTGCGGTGTGGGGAGAGGGTGTCCAAATCCCGTCCAAACGCGAACTGCGAGGTCCAACTCAGGCACAAGATCCGCGGAAATCCGCCACTTCTTATATTGACCCAATCAAGTTATTTGCCGTTTGGACGGGATTTTGACACAATTCCTGAGTAGTGAACTCGCACGGGTGGCACGCGGCGGGGCATGCAGTGTTGCGGCGCCCAGGTGCCAGTGTCACCATCTTCGTCAGCAAGCGGTGCTACCGCGCAGGTGTTGGCGGTAATGACTACACGTTGCGCGGCCCGTCGGCAGGACGAGTGAAGCCGCTGGTCAATGCGAAGTTGTTCCCTCTTACAGCTTGCTTTTAGAATGCTCCTGTGAGGTAGCACGCAACCACATGTAGTGACGCGAAGATGCAAGACATAATCACGGCAGACTCGGAACCGTCACAACCGAGATGCCTCGAATTACCAGTGGAGAGGTAGATGCACAGGAGAAAACCCCACAGACGCACGCTGGCGGCGGCAGTCTCATCTTTGGCTGTGATCGTCGGCGGACTTGTCTCCTCAGTACCCGCAATCGCGGACGATGCTCAGGCGCCGGAGGGAGAATACACAATCGCGCAGATCCAGGGTGAAGGGAGCTCTTCACCCCTCGCCGGGCAAAAGGTGACGACCAGCGGTGTTGTTACCGCGGTGCAGACCGGGCGCAATGGTCTTATCATCCAGATGAAGACAGCGGACGTACCGGCGGACTTCACCGGTTCCTCCGCACTCTTCGTGCAGCTGAGTACGGACCTGAGCAGTTACGCCGTCGGCGACGAGCTCTCGGTGGCGGGCGAGGTGCAGGAGATTGGCAATGTAACGACGCTGATTGCCACGAATGGTACCGTCGAGCGGACCGGGCAGGACTTGCTTGATCAGGTCGATATTCCGACGCTGGCGGCGCCGAAGGCCACCGAGGACGCGGAGTCGCGGGAGAGCATGGTATTCAACCCGGCGGGCACGTATCGCGTCGTGGGTAACCCCAACCTCGTTTACACCGGTCAACTCAGCCTTACCGACGGCGACCGGCCGCACCTGCAGCCGACCCAGGCCGGCTTGCCAGGCTCGCCGGAGGCAGTCGAACAGGCGGCATACAACGAGGCACATCACGTCATACTTGATGATGCCAATGCCGCTCGTTTCGACGTGCAGTATCCTGACACGTCCGAGCCTGCACCGCCGGCGGAATTACCTTACCTGGCGCTGGGCAGGCCCGGACCAACCCTGGGAGCCACCGTCACCTTTAAGTCTCCGGCAGTGGTCACTTCTGTTAACGGCAGGACTGTTATTGAACCGACCTTCACGGTGCCCAGTGCGCAAGAGTTCGTTGAGTTCAGCGAGGTGCGCGAACACGCTCCGGCCGACGTCGGCGGTAACTTCAAACTCGCCACCTTCAATGTGCTGAATTACTTCTCAGATTTGGGGGTCTACGACGAAACAGTGGGCGCAGATGGAAACCGTATCTGCCAGCCGACTCTCAACCTGTGGGATAAGAGCGTTCCCGTTGCCGGAAACTGGGACTGCCCGCGTCGCGGTGCTTGGGACGAAGCCGGCCTGAAGCGCCAGGAGGCCAAGATCGTCAATGCCATCAATTCTCTCGGTGGTCAGGGCGCGCAGGTGGTTGCCCTGCAGGAGATCGAGAACGACTGGCTCTTCCAGGAAGACATTGACGCCTCTCTTAAGAGCCTGGTCACGGCGTTGAATGAGGCAGATCCAAGTCAGGGCTGGGGCTATGTGCCCTCTCCGCCTACAGGGAAGGGACAACCGGTTTACGGAGGCGAGGATAAGATCCGGCAGGCCTTCATCTACAAACCTGCCGCCATCGAACTTGTTGGTGACGCGAAGTACTTAGACGACGAGGCGTACCAGTCAGCCGCTGACGCACGGGCTCCTCTGGCGCAGGTATTCAAGCATCGCGACTCCGGGCAGAACGTCCTCGTGATTAACAATCATCTGACCTACAAGGGTGGAACCGTCGTCGGCGATGACAACAAAAACCCCGGTGATGAGAAGGGGCTCGCTTGGGATACGGGACGTAATAATGGAGACCGGACCCGCCAGGCCAAGGCGCTGGTAGCCTTTGCAGAGCAGGAGAGCGCGGCCAGCGATGCCGCGGTGACCCTTCTGGTTGGCGACTTCAACGCATACTCCTACGAGGATCCCATTCAGGAGATGGTGGCGGCCGGGTATGCCGACCTCATGGATGTCAACAAGTTCCCATCATCGCATTCGGCGACGGACTGGAATGAGTACACTTACTCCTACAACTCCATGTTCGGCAACCTTGATCACGTGATGGTGTCCGATTCGGGTATGCAGTACCTGACGGGCAATGACACGTGGACTGCGAACGCGTACGAGTCGAATGCGCTCGAGTACAGCCGTTTCATGCACACTGGAACCAACTACCACTCCGATGACGTGTTCCGGGCATCGGACCACAACGCGGCAATCGTCGGCTTTGAATTGCCGAAGGTCACCGAACCGACCGCACAGCCCTCAAATGAGCCGAGCTCGCAAGCTTCGCCTTCTAGCAGCTCGAAACCAGCGGTGAGTGCAACACCTTCGGTCAAGGCCGAGAACGCAGGCAAGCGTGGCCTACCCAAGACCGGCGCAAATGTGTTGCTATTCGTGGTGATCGCGGCCGGTTTGATACTGGGTGGTGCAGGATTGCGACGGGTACGGGCGGCCTAAGCGCCTTCATTTCCGGCAAGCGGCCGGGGCGTGTATCAGTCGGCACACGCCCCGGCCCTCGTCAAAATACCTCTGGCGTTGAGACAGTTCGGCTCATCTTGTGCTCCGGATGTCAGTTACACAGCCAGGCGTCTATCTCCCGGTGCCAGTGAGCCTTTGATTCGTTGTCGGCAAGTGAGGCGTCCACGGAGGTACCGGCCAGGTAGGCGAGTTCGCTATCGCTGAATCCTGCTGCCCGCAGTATTTCGTACTGGTCGTTCAAACGCGAGAGGAAGAGCAACGGGTCATCCGCGCCGAGAGCAATGGTGGCACCCGCGTCCATCAGTTGGCGTACCGGTACCTGTGCTTCTTCCGGGTACACCCCCAAAGAGACATTGGATTCGGGGCACACCTCGAAGGCCACGCCCGCATTGACGATGGCCTCGACAAGAAAGGGATCCTCACTCGCGCGTACGCCGTGTCCCAGGCGCGTCGGTTTGAGGTGGGTCAAGACGTCGCGTACATGTTCGGGGCCCAGCAGCTCGCCGCCGTGCGGTACGGCGGCCAATCCGCCACGTCGGGCGATATTGAAGGCCGAACTCCACTCGGATGTTTCCCCGCGCCGCTCGTCATTGGACAAGCCGAAGGCGACGACGTCGCCCGGTCCCGTACCGGCGTACTTGACCGCCAGTCGCGCCAGTGTTCGTGCCTCCAGTGGGTGCCGGATGCGAGAGGCGGCGACAATCACGGCAACTTGCACGCCGGTGTCGAGACTGGCGCGCCGCGCCTCATCACAGACGATCTCCAGCGCCGGTGTGATGCCGCCGACGAAAGGCGCATACGATGTGGGGTCGATTTGGATTTCCAGGCGGCGAGAGCCCTCTGCGGCATCGTCCTCGGCGGCCTCGCGCACAATGCGCCGCATCGCCGTCTCGGAGCGAACAACCTTTCGTGCCGCGTCGTAGGCCCGCTGAAAACGGAACCAACCCCGCTGGTCGGCGGGCACGTGGAGGGCCACATTATCGGTGAGATTGTCAGGCAGGCGGATCAGTTCGCGGTGCGCCATATCTTGCAGGGTCGACACGCGCATGGACCCGGTGAAATGCAGGTGCAGATGGGCCTTAGGAAGAAGCTTGAGATCGCGCACATCGTAAGCATAGTGGCTCGGTGTTCATGCTGGCACGCGAGCGCCGGAGTGCCTGAAAGAAATGCTCCGATACGGTAGAACTGAGTCATGACGAACGGAGCCAGCTTCGCGCGTGAGGGCGAAGACCTTGCGCTGCTCACCGGTAGTACGGCGGGGGATATGCTGCGCGGCGCGGTGGGCACAGATGCGGTGTTGCGCTCGTGGCAGGTGCACTCGGTTCATCACCGGCCGGGGGCGGGAATCACCGTGGGGTACACGGTGACTGTTGACCGGCAGTCTGCTGCGGGAACGTGGCAGCGGCAGGAGGAATACCTATGTGCCTCGACGGCGCGCCTCGCGCACGCATCCTCACCCCATCTGACCCATTTGCGCTCCGGTGATACGAGAGTCGCGATATGGACCTACCCGGAAGACCCGGAGCTCCCCGGGCTGCCGACGGCGTGCTCTCCGGCCCGTATGGCACAGCTGCTCGGACATCCGGTGTCCATTGAACTGATGAGCTACCGGCCCACTCGCCGCGCGGTGGTACGCGTTACGGATATCGACGGTTCGGCATCCTACGGGAAGGTACTCCGACCGCCACAGGCGCAATCGCTTGCTAAACGTCACATGATGCTGGAACGCGCCGGAGTTGCGGCTCCGTCCTTACTACTCAATGTTCCGTCCGGGATTGTGCTGGTGGCGGGGGCCGAGGGCGAACCACTGGCGAATGCGATCTCCCGCGGTATGGGAAGCCGGGCGGCGCAGATACTCGGCGCGCTGTCTGCGGTGCTCGACTCCCTGCCGACGGATGCATTAACACTCACCAAACGGCCCGCGTGGGCGGAGCGGGCGACGCACTACGCCCACGCCGCAGCGACCGCGCTACCGGAACAGGCGCGCCGTTGCCGTGCCATCGCGTTGGAGGTCTCTCACTTGCTCGCAGCAAGCGACCCGGGGCCGTTGGTGCCGGTGCACGGCGACTTCTACGAGGCGAACATTTACGTCGATGTCGCCTCGTCCGCGGTGACGGGGCTGATCGATATTGACTCCCTCGGTCCGGGTCACCGGGTTGATGACTGGGCATGCCTGCTGGGGCATATGAGTGTCCTTCCACATCTGGCACCGCGTTCATATCCGCATGTTGCCAGCGATCTGCCGACGTGGCGCAACCTGTGCGAACGCATGGTGGATCCGGTGTCTTTGTGTGCCCGAACGGCGGGGGTTGTGCTCTCGTTGGTTGCCGGGGCCAAACGCGTCGATGGCACGGCTTGGAAACATGACGCGGAAGGTCGCCTCGCTACGGCGGAGGCGTGGTTAACCCGCGCTCGTATCTGGGCGAGCGGCCGCATTCCCGTGCAGTGACGATGAGCCCACCTCGCAAACCGGCGGGTCGCCGAGGGCGATGGGGACGCGGCGATTGCCGCAATAGACGACCTTCACACGCCGGGCCCAGTGTGCGTTCCCTTCAGCGAAGAAACGTTCCAGATGAGCCGGGCCCCGTGCGCGGGGCCCTGGTGCGAGTCTCCTCACATGTTGGCCGCGATTACGCGAAAAGCCGCTGTAGGCGGTTGATACCCTCCACGATGTCGTCGTCGCCAAGAGCGTAGGAAAGCCGGAAGTACCCGGACGGTCCGAAGGCTTCACCGGGAACCAGGGCAACATCGGCCTCTTCCAGGATGAGGCTCGCCAGCTCGATTGAAGTGCGCGCACTCCTCCCGTTGATGTCGCGTCCGAAAAGCCCGCTGACATCGGGGTACACGTAGAAGGCACCGGCGGGATCCGGCAGGCTTACCCCATCGATCTCGCGCAGCATGTCGACGATGATGCGCCGCCGCCGTGCAAAGGCGTCACGCATCTGGTCAACCACATCCTGCGGGCCGGTCAGCGCCGCAAGCGCAGCGCGTTGCGAGACGTTGGCAACGTTCGACGTCGTGTGGGACTGCATGTTGGTGGCCGCCTTAATCGCATCGGCGGGACCGTACATCCAACCAACGCGCCACCCGGTCATCGAGTAGGTCTTGGCGACACCGTTCAGCACCAGGGTACGGTCGGCCAGTTCAGGGACCTCTTGGAGAACATAGCCGGCACGGGCGCCGTCGTAGGTCAGGTTCTCGTAGATCTCATCCGTGATCACCCAGATCCCGCATTCATGAGCCCAGCGCCCGATCTGCGTGACCTCCTCCGGTGAATACACCGCTCCTGTTGGGTTGCTGGGGGAGCAGAGCAGTACGGCCTTTGTCTGTGCGGTGCGCGCGGCCTCGAGTTCTTCCACGCTCACCTTGTAGTGTGAGTCGACCGTGGCGAAAACCGGCACGGGGATACCGCCGCACAGACGGATTGCCTCGGGGTATGTCGTCCAGTATGGTCCGGGCAGGATCACTTCATCGCCCTCGTCGATGATGGCGGCGAAGGCTTGATACGTTGCCTGCTTTCCGCCGTTGGTGACGAGAATATTGTTGGGGTCGACGACGTTGCCGGAGTCCCGCAGTGTTTTCGCCGCGATGGCTTCCCGCAGCTCCGGCAAGCCTTTCGCGGGGGTGTACTTATGATTCTTCGGATCACGGCAGGCGGCAATGGCGGCTTCCACGATGAAGTCTGGTGTGGGGAAGTCTGGTTCACCCGCACCGAAGCCGATGACCGGACGTCCGGCGGCACGCAGGGCCTTCGCCTTGGCGTCAACGGCAAGCGTAGCTGACTCACTAATAGCTGCTAGCCGGGAGGAAACCCGGCTGCCTGGTGTCGAAGTACTCACGCGGTCATAGTGCCACGCTTCGCTGATTTGTCGTGGCCGACTTTCATATCCGAAGACGCATCTGCCGGGAACGCACCTTCCTCAGTTGGCGACAAAACAGCAGAATTACGCCAAATCGCCATACGCGCGTGTCAAGATGTGAGATGTCTCGCTCACATCGAGAACGGATCGACGACGGAAGGCCTACTCGCTACGCCTGACCGGCGTCAGTGGTGATCGCTATGGAAACGGCGGCGCGGAGATACCGAGTGAGTGCGGCAGGTGGTCTGTGGTGGTCCTTGCGGAAATGGCACTCGCGGGCTGCGATACGCGTTACAGTATGTGGCGCGCAGGCGTATGCGCTGGCGTAAAGGATGCTGCATGGGGCATAATGTTCGAGGCTTCGGCTTTCCGCGGCCCATAGGGTAGTGGCGCAATTGGTAGCGCATCGGTCTCCAAAACCGGAGGTTGGGGGTTCGAGTCCCTCCTACCCTGCCAAGGCGGCTCATTCCAATATGAGCCGCCTTTGTTACCTAGAGGACATGACCAGCTAGGACATGAAGGAGCGATGTGAACGAAGTTGCTGGCGCACGTGGCGCTGCGAAGGCTAGTTCCGCCAAGAAACGGGGCCTCGTCGCGCGCATCGCGCTCTTCTTCCGTCAAATTTTCGGCGAGCTGCGTAAGGTGCAGCGCCCGTCGCGGCGTGAACTCGGCGACATGTTCATCACGGTGATGGTGTTTATCGCGCTAGTGATGGTGTTCGTCGGGATTCTCGACGCCGCGTTCGGTCGGCTTACCTTCTGGATCTTCGGTTAACGCAGTCGGCGAATACCACAGGAAGGCAGGAATGAACGTGCCTGAGGATATCCTCGAGCCAAATGATGCATCCGGTGAGAGCCTCTTCCGCGCTCCCACCCCTCAGGATGACGTGCAACCCGATCAGAGCACGAGCGAACTGAATGAGGCAGGCCTCCAGGATGACGCTGTCTTCGACGCCGATGAGGCGCCTGCGGACGACTCGGACGCTGCGGCCGAGGATGCTAACGCTGCTGCGGCGACGCCGGAGAAGGCAGAGGCGCCGGGTGCCGTCACCGAGGAGGAAGTGCGCGCCAAGCTACAGGGGCTCGACGGACGCTGGTACGTGCTGCATACCTATTCCGGCTATGAGAAGCGTGTGAAGCAGGACCTCGAAGTTCGTATGCACTCGATGAACATGGAGGATTACATCTTCCAGATCGAGGTGCCGATGGAAGAGGTTTTTGAGATTCGGCGCGGTCAGCGCAAACTTGTGTCGCGCGTGCGCATGCCCGGCTATGTTCTTATCCGCATGGACATGACCGATGACTCCTGGCGTGTGGTACAGAACACCAATGGCGTGACTGGCTTCGTTGGTAATGGGCGAACCCCGGTGCCTCTTTCGGAAGACGAAGTCGTGAAGATGCTGACACCTGTTATTGAGGCTGAGGCGGCCGCCGAGGCCAAGGCTGAAGGGCGGCCTACCGGCACCGCTCCCGCCACGGTATCGCCGTACGAGGTTGGCGATGCGGTTATCCTCACATCTGAGCCGTGGGCGGGTATGCCGGCCACCGTCTCCGACGTCGACGCGGCGAACCAGCGGCTGACGGTACTAATGACCCTTGTCGGCCAGGAAACGCCCGTCGAGCTGTCATTCAGCCAGGTGCGGCGCGAAGACTGAGGCCGCTGTCCGGCAACGGTCGTTACCGACTGCATGGTTGCGAGTGCCAATCGTGGCAGGACGCGCTGCGGGTGACGAGCCGCTACTCGAAGCCGGGTAATGGCCCTAATCCGAAAATGTGAGCAGATCGGATTCGAATCTGCGCTACGAAGCGCGTACTCTTATGAGGCGGCTGTCGCTTCTGCCATTGCGACGGCCAACGAGAAAGAAAAGGACCCTACATGCCACCCAAGAAGAAGGTTGCAGGTTACATCAAGCTTCAGATCCAGGCGGGGGGAGCGACTCCGGCTCCTCCGATTGGCCCGGCACTGAGCCAGCACGGCGTCAACATTATGGAGTTCTGCAAGGCATATAACGCCGCAACAGAATCCCAGCGGGGCAACATCGTGCCGGTTGAGATCACGGTGTACGAGGATCGCTCGTTCACCTTTGTCACCAAGACTCCGCCCGCCGCCGAGCTCATTAAGAAGGCCGCCGGCGTCGCCAAGGGATCGTCGACACCGCAGTCGGACAAGGTTGGCCATCTGACGGCCGACCAGGTGCGTGAGATTGCGAAGACGAAGCAGCCCGACCTCAACGCCAACGATCTTGACAACGCGGCCCGCATTATTGCCGGAACCGCACGCTCGATGGGTATTACCACCGACGCGATCTAATCAAAAGGCGTCAGTTGGACGTCATATACAGTGCCCACGGGCACGTGGAAGGACCCGCGCAGGTCCGCTAACCACAACTGCGAAGGAGAAAGCAGCAATGGCAAAGCGCTCAAAGAACTATCGCGACGCCGCAGCGAAGATCGCCCCCGGCGTCCTGTACAGCCCACTGGAGGCCGTGACTCTCGCCAAGGAGATCTCGACCACAAAGTTCGATGCCACGGTGGAAGTCATGTTCCGCCTTGGTGTTGACCCGCGTAAGGCGGATCAGATGGTGCGTGGCACTGTCAACCTCCCGCACGGCACCGGTAAGACGGCAAGGGTCGTCGTCTTCGCCCAGGGACCGCGCGCACAGGAGGCGCTGGACGCCGGTGCCGATGAGGTCGGCGGCGACGAGCTCATCGAGAAGGTCGCCGGTGGCTACACGGATTTCGACGCCGCCGTCGCCACGCCGGACATGATGGGTAAGGTCGGCCGTCTCGGCCGCGTCCTCGGTCCACGCGGTCTCATGCCGAACCCCAAGACCGGCACTGTCACCATGGACGTGGCGAAGGCGGTTTCCGACATCAAGGGCGGGCGTATCGAGTTCCGTGTGGATCGCAACGCGAATCTCGCCTTTATCATCGGCAAGACATCCTTCACGCCGCAGCAGCTGGTGGAGAACTACGCGGCGGCGCAGGAGGAGATCCTGCGGCTCAAGCCGTCGTCATCGAAGGGCCGTTACCTGCTGAAGGGTACCGTATCCACCACCATGGGTCCGGGTATTCCGGTGGACACGACGAAGACCCGCAACCTTACGTCCGAGGCGGCGTCCTAAGGCCGCTTGCCTGAGACCGACCGTTCCGGGCGTCTGGCCGACCGACACGGTCGCGCGGACGTCCTGGCGGCAATTGGTCCGACGTTGCACCTTTGGCGCAAGTGATCGGAGGGATCGCTCGGATCGCTTCGCCATCCAAAACGTTGCTGTGCCCCACCCTCGCGGTGGGGCACAGTGCTTGTGCGCACTTGGCCTTCGTTGCTCCTACGGCAACGGCGCGGTCATAGTGGGGCACAGTGCTTGTGCGCGTGGTCTTCCTCTTGAAACTCGTGGTTTTCGCCGGTGTTCTGCGAAAATCGCGGAGATTGGGAGAATACCCGGTGATCCGTGCTGGTGGTGGGCGTCGTCGGCTGGGGTGTGGTGGCTGGCTGTTGCCTAGTGGCCTGCTGTTGCTTGGTGGTCGGCTGGGGCCGGGCCGATAATGGCATCGAGGCTAGCTGCGGTCTGGCGCCCGGCTGCGGCGTCGTCGTCGGTTGAGTATTGGGCCGGGCTGGCGCGCTGTCGCTGGCGCTGGGCCCTGATGCGATCTCTACACTGCGTGCCGCTCGGCGGCGTGCGGCATAGAGACTCGCCACGGCGACGGAGCTTCCGAGCGCAAGCTTGGAGCACTCCCGCACGTGCCTTACGCTAGACGAGTGAATATCGGGAAGCGTGACGCTCTGTTGGTAGTAGTACTTGTCGCGCTCTCCCTGACATGGAGCGCGGTTGCCATATCGCACGGGACGCCGTTGAGCCGCTACGACGAATGGACCTACGTGGACTACGCCTGGAAAATGGCTTACGGGCATGTCCCGGTCCAGGGGGAAGACCTCGCTGATGAAACGCTGGAGGCATGGTCCTGCCGAGGCATGGAGGGCTCGATCCAAGGCGTATATGTTCCCGTGTGTGGGGCGCGCACGGAAGGCCGCGGCATCGAGGAATGGCCCTATCGTGGCGAGAACTACAACGGGTTCCATCCGCCGCTGTATTTCGCCCTCGCCGGGCACGGCGGCACCTTCCTCGCCAGCCACTTCCATACGGATTTCGTTACTGGCGCCCGCTGGATCTCCGCTTTCTTTGTGGCCGGGGGAGTGGCTGCTCTCTACCTCGCTCTTCGGTCGTGGCGTGCCTCGCGCCGAGCGGCCTTCGCCGGTGCACTCTTGGCCTTGGCGACGCCGGCTGTCGGAGCGTCTGCCGGAATTGTGCACAACGACGCAGTCACATTACTGGCCGGAGCGGCAGGGGTCTGGATCGCGGCGCGTATCTTTCTCGATCATCGGCTCGGCAGTACGGCGCCCGCGCTCGTCATGGTGGGGATTTCCGCAACACGGGTGATATCCGTCGGCGCCCTACTGGCGGTGTTGTGCGCCGTGGGATGCGCGGTGATTCGTCCCGAATCCTTCGGATTCTCCCTCTCTGATCGACGACGCCTACTCCGGCTCCTCCTTGTCAGTGTCCTCGCACTACTGCTCGTCTACCTGCTGTGGAGCCGTTGGCAGAACGGACGGCGTCCCGCAGATTACGTTCCTGCCATCAGCGGGCTGTCTACCGTCACCCTTGGGGAAGGCGGCTATGACTCCGTGCTGGCGAGCCTGCTGGACGGTTACGGTTTGACCGACCCGCGAAGTGACTTCTACCTACAGCCGGGCGTGCGCTCCGGCGTTGTCAAGGTGTGGGCCGCGTTCCTGTACCTGGTGTATCTGGTTACTCCCGTGTTGGCGATTATTTTGTTGTGGTCGTGGCGGCGTCATCGTGGTCTGGTGGTCGCAACGGTTGCGGGTCCGGCAGCGGCTGCACTGGCAGTTCAAGCACGTGAAATCGTGAACAGTGCGGCCTACTTCCGCATAATCTCCGGACGTTACGCCATCAGCACGGTGGGACTGCATGTGACTGTCTTGGCGCTGCTGACGGACCGGCCGGGCTGGCGGGATGGCTTTCTCGCTTTCGCCGGCAGCGGGTACTTGCTGATGCTCGGCGGTACACTGTTGACCTCAGTCGGGTAGTCACTGCGCGGTTCGTGGTGCACAGCGGCGCCCAATCGCGTACCTTTGGGTAGAAGTCATTCCTCGGAGGTGGGAGATTATGGGGACATTGGTCGTCGGGGTAGCCGGTGGCACGGGAAGCGGCAAAACCACTCTCACCAAAGCATTAATACGTTCCTTCCCCGGAAAGACATCAGTTATCTACCACGACAACTTCTACCGGGCACGTGATGACCTCACCTACGAAGAACGCGCTCGGCTCAACTATGACGCGCCCGAGGCCTTTGACAATGACCTGATGGTTGAGCAACTCAAGCAACTAGTGGCCGGACACAGCGTTGAATGCCCGGTATACGACTACTCCGTGCATAACCGCTCTTCCGAAACCACCGTCATTCATCCGAATCCCGTCATTATCGTCGAGGGGATTCTCATCTTCGCGGAACCGCAGATCTGCGACCTCATCGACATCAAGATCTTTGTGGATACTGATGCGGATGTGCGTATTCTGCGGCGGATCAAACGCGACGTCGTCGAACGCGGCCGCACCCTGGAATCGGTGGAGTCGCAGTACCTGGCCACCGTGAAGCCGATGCATGAACTCTACGTCGAACCGTCAAAACGCAATGCGGACGTCATCGTGCCCGAAGGCGGGGAGAACCTCGTGGCGCTCGACATGCTCATCCACCGTATCGCCCACGAAATCAGCTAGCACGGCGTCTGATGACCGCAACACGACGAGCGAAGTTCGTCACGAAGGCCGCGGCGGGTTTGGCATGGCGGGCGCGGACGACTACGCTATTGGCTGCCAAAGACCGCAGGTCTCCGCCCACCGGTGGGGATAAACCCGAAAAGGGGCCAGCGTAGGTGAGATGAGCTGAGCCGAGCAGATTCGGCGTGGCCCCGTGCACCTGCGCGGGGCTTTTTTCATGGGCCTGCGGATACGACCGGAAGGAGGCCCTATGGCACGGACCGACAAGTCTGCAGCGATTGCGGAGCTCAAGGAGAAGTTCGAGAGCTCGTCCGCGGTGCTGCTCACTGAGTACCGCGGCCTGACCGTGGCACAGCTGCAAGAGCTGCGCCGTTCGCTCCGGGCCAACGCGGAGTACAAGGTCGCCAAGAATACGCTAGCGATGATCGCCGCGAACCAGGCAGGTATCGAGGACCTCGATGACCTGCTCACCGGACCGACGGCTATCGCGTTTGTGACCGGTGAGGTTGTCGACGCCGCCAAGGCTGTCCGCGACTTCGCGCAGGAGAATCAACAGCTCGTGATTAAGGGTGGCGTGCTCGAAGGCTCGCTGCTTTCGGCTGATGATGTCGTCAAACTTGCCGACCTCGAGTCCCGCGAGGTTCTCCTCGCCAAGGCTGCGGGGGTACTCAAAGCCGCCCTGTACCAGGCGGCATACGTTTTCCAGGCGCCTGCCGTCAAGGCTGTGCGCACCATCGACGCGCTGCGCGCGAAACAAGAATCCGCCGCCTGAACCACGGGTGGCACACCAACAGAAATATCTGCTCGCGTAGCAGGCATCAGGAAGGAAGGCCATCATGGCTAAGCTCTCCACCGAAGAGCTCATTGCTGCTTTCAAGGAGCTCACCCTCGTTGAGCTCAACGACTTCGTCAAGGCATTCGAGGAGGAGTTCGACGTCGAGGCGTCTGCTCCGGTCGCAGCTGTCGCTGCCGTCCCGGCTGCCGGTGACGCCGCCCCGCCGAGGCGGAGGAGAAGGACTCCTTCGACGTTATTCTCGAGTCCTTCGGCGACAAGAAGGTCCAGGTCATCAAGGAGGTCCGCGCTCTGACCTCTCTCGGCCTGACCGAAGCGAAGAACCTGGTTGAGTCCGCTCCGAAGGCGATCCTCGAAGGCGCCAACAAGGAGACGGCTGACAAGGCCAAGGAGCAGCTCGAGGGCGTGGGTGCGACCGTCACACTGAAGTGAGACGTGTAGCAACCAGCAATCGCTAGTTCTCGGTGGGGTGCGGCAGTGAGCCGCACCCCACTATTTTGTGCTCCATCTCACTGATTGTGGGAAAGGTTTGCGCGGGAGTCGGGATTGTGGAACTCTTCTGGTGACAAAGAGGTTCTGCGTGACCCCTTCCACATGGGAACGGGGTGGACTGTTGTACGCCGAAAGAGTACATTTGATACTTGCGCCAGCGTATCTACAGCTATGCCCAGAGGCCGTCTTGGAGGCGACGGTGATGTGCGGATCGGGTAATCCGGCACGTCAGCGGCCTGCCACCGGGAAACGGGGGTGCTGCTGTGGGCACTGCCGGCGGAATGCCTAACAACGTCAGGGAAGGAACCCCTTTGGCTGCTTCGCGCACCTCTTCACTTTCCGCTCAAAATGGCAAGCCCGCCGTTGACCGCGTCTCCTTCGCCAAAATTCGCGAGCCACTTCAGGTCCCCAACCTCCTCGGTCTGCAGACCGAGAGCTTCGGGTGGCTGATCGGCTCGGAGGAATGGAAGGCCAAGAATCCGGGAGAGCAGTCCGGCTTGGAGGAGATCTTCGAGGAAGTCTCTCCAATCGAGAACGCGGCGGGCACGATGGGCCTCGTGCTGTCTTCTCCGCATCTGGAAGAACCGAAGTACTCGATCCAGGAATGCCGCGAACGCGATCTGACTTACTCGGCCCCTCTCTATGTGACTGCCGAGTTCCAGAACTACGACACCGGTGAGATCAAGTCACAGACGACGTTTATCGGTGACTTTCCGCTGATGACTGATCGCGGCACCTTCATCATCAACGGTACGGAGCGCGTCGTCGTTTCTCAGCTTGTCCGCTCGCCAGGCGTCTACTTCGAGCGTATTGCCGATAAGACCTCAGATAAGGACATCTTCTCCACCAAGGTCATCCCTTCGCGCGGGGCATGGCTTGAGTTCGAGGTCGATAAGCGCGATGCCGTGGGCGTGCGCGTTGATCGTAAGCGCAAGCAGTCGGTTACCGTGTTCCTCAAGGCTCTCGGTATGAATGAATCCGAGATTCGTGAGGCTTTTGACGATTTCCCGGTGCTGCTCGAGACCCTCGAGAAGGACACCGTTCACACTCAGGAAGAAGCGCTCCAGGACCTTTACCGCAAGTTACGCCCGGGCGAGCCACCGACGGCCGAGGCCGGCCGCACACTGCTGGATAACTTCTACTTCAACACCAAGCGTTACGACATCGCGAAGGTCGGCCGTTTTAAGATCAACAAGAAGCTTGGTCTGCACGCCGAAAGCTCTGCTCGTCAACTCGGTATTGAGGACATTACGGCGTCGCTGCGTTACATGCTCGCGCTACACGTCGGCGAGACAGAGGTTGTCTGCGCCCCTGATGCGACCCCGGTGCGTGTGGAGACGGACGACATCGATCACTTCGGTAACCGCCGCATCCGCGCCGTCGGTGAACTCATCCAAAACCAGGTGCGAACCGGTCTGGCCCGTCTGGACCGTATGGTCCGCGAGCGCATGACCACGCAGGAGGCCGAGGCCATCACGCCGTCGTCCCTGATCAACATCCGGCCCATCGTGGCGGCGATCAAGGAGTTCTTCGGTACCAGCCAGCTCTCGCAGTTCATGGATCAGAACAATCCCTTGGCGGGTCTGACGCATAAGAGGCGCTTGTCCGCACTGGGCCCGGGTGGTCTTTCGCGTGACCGTGCCGGCATGGAAGTGCGCGACGTGCATCCTTCGCACTACGGGCGTATGTGCCCGATTGAATCCCCGGAAGGTCCGAATATCGGCCTGATTGGATCCCTGGCTTCCTTTGCCCGGATCAACTCCTTCGGATTTATCGAGACTCCTTACCGCAAGGTTGTGGACGGCAAGGTAACCGATCAGATCGATTATCTGCAGGCCGACGACGAAGACGCTGTGATCATCGCGCAGGCCGAGGCGCCACTGGATGGCGAGGGACGTTTCACTGAGGAAGAGGTTCTGTGCCGTATGCCCGGAGGCGAGCCCGCGCTGGTGGCGCCGTCCGAGATCGGCTACATGGATGTCTCTGCCCGGCAGATGTGCTCGGTGGGAACCGCCATGATTCCGTTCCTGGAGCACGACGATGCGAACCGCGCCCTGATGGGTGCGAACATGCAGCGTCAGGCCGTGCCGCTGATCCGTCCGGTTGCGCCTTATGTGGGAACCGGTATGGAGATGCGTTGCGCCGTCGACGCCGGTGATGTCACCATCGCTCGTGCGGCAGGAACCGTCACCGAGGTTGACGCCGATGCCGTTCATGTGGAGCAGGACAACGGTCAGCATGTCATTTACAAGATGACGAAGTTTGACCGTTCCAACCCCGGCAACTGCACCAACCAGCACGTGGTCGTTTCCGAAGGTGATCGTGTCGAAGAAGGCACGCTTATCGCCGACGGCCCGGCAACAGAGGGCGGCGAGCTTGCGCTTGGCCAGAACCTGCTGGTGGCGTTCATGTCGTGGAACGGCTACAACTACGAGGACGCCGTGATCCTGTCCGAGCGTTGCGTGAAGGACGATCTGCTCACCTCGATTCATATCGAGGAGCACGAGGTCGACGCGCGTGATACCAAACTGGGACCGGAAGAGATCACCCGGGACATCCCGAATGTCTCCGAGGAAACGCTCTCGCATCTTGATGAGCACGGCGTTATCCGTATCGGCGCCGAGGTACAGGCCGGCGATATCCTCGTCGGAAAGATCACCCCGAAGGGTGAGACCGAACTGACCTCGGAAGAGCGTCTGTTGCGCGCGATCTTCGGTGAGAAGGCCAAGGAAGTACGCGACACCTCTCTGCGCGTGCCTCATGGCGAGTCCGGCATTGTGATCGGCGTTCGGCAGTTCACGAAGGCGAACAACGACGAGCTGGCCGCCGACGTGAACGAGACCGTGCGCGTTTACATCGCGCAGCGCCGCAAGATCACCATCGGTGACAAGATGGCCGGTCGGCACGGCAACAAGGGCGTCATCTCCCGAATCCTTCCGATTGAAGACATGCCGTTCATGGCCGATGGCACTCCGGTGGATATCATCCTGAATCCGCTCGGTGTTCCTGGCCGTATGAACCTCGGTCAGGTGTACGAACTGCACCTGGGATGGATCGCCAGCCAGGGCTGGGATGCCAAGAAGGCTCGCGAGGCCGGCGAGGAATGGGCCCTGCGCCTGCCGGAGGAGACGGTGACCGGCGTCGCCGGGCAGCATGTGGCCAGCCCGGTATTCGACGGCGTACGCACCGACGAAATCGACGGTTTGCTCTCTTCCATCCTGCCCAACCGCGACGGTGACATTCTCGTCAACGGCGAGGGCAAGGCGCAGCTCTTCGACGGTCGCAGCGGTGAGCCGTTCCCCGATCCGGTTTCCGTTGGGTACATGTACATGCTGAAGCTGCATCACCTCGTGGACGACAAGATTCACGCTCGCTCCACTGGTCCGTACTCCATGGTGACCCAGCAGCCGCTCGGCGGAAAGGCACAGTTCGGCGGACAGCGCTTCGGCGAGATGGAGGTGTGGGCACTGGAAGCCTACGGCGCCTCGCACACGCTGCAGGAGATGCTGACCATCAAGTCGGACGACACGGTCGGCCGCGTCAAGGTCTATGAAGCCATCGTGAAGGGCGACAACGTGCCCGAGCCGGGTATCCCGGAGTCGTTCAAGGTACTTATCCAGGAGATGCGCTCTCTGTGCCTGAACGTTGAGGCACTGGATGCCACCGGAGAGGCGATCAACCTGCAGGATACGGAGGAGGACCAGTTCCAGACTCCGGAACCGCTGGCAATGCCTACCGGGCTGGAGGGCCTTACATCCGGAGCTGAATTCTAGCCCCGACAGTATTACGGACAGTTTTACTAACCTGAGGAAGTAGGAAACTTGCTCGACGTCAATCGCTTCGATCAGCTCCACATCGCCCTGGCCACTTCGGAGGATGTCCGAAAGTGGTCGCACGGCGAGGTGAAAAAGCCAGAGACCATCAACTACCGCACTCTTAAGCCGGAGAAGGACGGCCTGTTCTGCGAACGCATTTTCGGCCCCACCCGTGACTGGGAGTGCGCCTGCGGTAAGTACAAGCGCCCCCGTTTCAAGGGCATCGTATGTGAGCGCTGCGGTGTGGAAGTCACCCGCTCCAAGGTGCGCCGTGAGCGCATGGGGCATATTGAACTGGCCGCTCCCGTCACTCATATCTGGTACTTCAAGGGTGTTCCTTCTCGCTTGGGCTATCTGCTGGATATCGCACCGAAGGATCTGGAGAAGGTCATCTACTTCGCGGCCTACATGGTCACGGATGTTGATGAACAGTCCCGTCACGACGACATGGCAACTCTGCAGTCCGAATACGAACTGGAGCGTGTCGCCCTGGAGAAGTCGCGGGATGTCGACCTGGAGGCACGCCAGCAGAAGCTGGAAGCCGATCTCGCCGCCGCTGAGGCGGAGGGCCAGAAGTCCGATGCGAAGAACCGGCTGAAGCGGTCCGCAGAAAACGAACTGGGCCGCATCCGTAAGCGCGCCGAACAGGACATCGCGCGTCTCGACGACGTTTGGGAGCGTTTCACCAAGCTAAAGGTCGGCGACCTGGAAGGTGACGAGGATCTGTATCGCGAGATGGAGTCCCGTTACTCGGATTACTTCTCCGCCTGCCGCGGCGCCGAGGCCATCCAGAAACGCCTGCAGACCTACGATCTGCAGGCCGAGCATGATCACCTCGTCGAGGTTATTGAGACCGGTACCGCGCAACGCAAGGCGCGTGCTCTGAAGCGCATCAAGGTGGTCAACGCCTTTTTGCACTCCGGCACTAGCCCGGAGGCAATGGTCTTGGACGCCCTGCCCGTGATCCCGCCGGATCTGCGGCCGATGGTGCAGTTGGACGGCGGACGTTTTGCCACATCGGATCTTAACGATCTCTACCGGCGCGTGATCAATCGGAATAACCGTCTCAAGCGCATGCTTGATTTGGGCGCACCGGAGATCATGGTGAACAACGAGAAGCGCATGCTGCAGGAAGCGGTGGATGCCCTCTTTGATAACGGACGGCGTGGCCGCCCGGTGCAGGGAGCCGGTAACCGCCCGCTCAAGTCGCTCTCCGACATGCTCAAGGGCAAGCAGGGGCGTTTCCGCCAGAACCTGCTCGGTAAGCGAGTGGACTACTCCGGGCGCTCCGTGATCGTCGTCGGTCCGACGCTGAAACTGCACCAGTGCGGTCTGCCGAAGATCATGGCCTTGGAGCTGTTCAAGCCCTTCGTGCAGAAGCGTCTGGTTGACCTGGAGATCGCGAAGAACATCAAGGCCGCCAAGCGCTTGATCGACCGGCAGCGCACCGAGGTATGGGACGTACTGGAAGAGGTCATCCAGGAGCATCCGGTATTGCTGAACCGGGCACCCACCCTGCATCGCCTGGGCATTCAGGCCTTCGAACCGCAGCTGATCGAGGGTAAGGCCATCCGCCTGCACCCGCTGGTCTGCGCGGCTTTCAATGCCGACTTCGACGGCGACCAGATGGCCGTCCATCTGCCGCTGTCAGTGGAGGCGCAGGCTGAGGCGCGTATCCTCATGCTCTCTGCCAACAACATCCTCAAGCCGTCTGACGGACGCCCGGTGACCATGCCCGCACAGGATATGATCATCGGTCTGTTCCACCTCACGACGCTGCGTGAGGGACTGGCCGGTGAGGGGCGGTACTTCTCGTCGGTGGCCGAGGCGCAAATGGCCGCAGACCTGGGTGAGTTGCATCTGAATTCGAAGTGCCACATCCGTTTCGAGGCCGACGTGGTTCCGCCGCGTGATTGGGAAGGCGAGGAGGGCGCACCCCTCCTGCTGGAGACCACGCTGGGGCGGGCGATCTTCAATGAGACCTTGCCGGTGGATTTCCCGTACGTGAATGAGGTCGTGGACAAGGGTGTGTTGGGCGGCATCGTCAACCAGCTCGCCGAGCGCTACGAGAAGGTGGCCGTTGGGGCTTCCCTCGACGCGCTGAAATCCACCGGGTTCTACTGGGCGGGACGCTCCGGCGCGACGATTGCCGTGTCCGACGTCGTCGTTCCGGAAAGCAAGTCCGGGATTCTGGAGAAGGCGGAGCAGGAAGCTGCTCGCATCGAGAGCCAGTTCATGACCGGTCGTATTGAAGACGAAGACCGTCGCCGCGACCTGGTGGACCTGTGGTCCGAGGTCACCGATACGGTGGCCAAGGAGATGCGCGCGAACTTCGACGCGACGAATACCGTGAACCGCATGGTCTCCTCCGGTGCCCGTGGTAACTGGGAGCAGGTGCGCCAGATCGCCGGTATGCGCGGGTTGGTGGCAGACCCGAAGGGTGCGATTATCCCGCGCCCCATCCGTTCCAATTACCGCGAGGGACTCTCTGTTCTCGAGTACTTTATGGCGACGCACGGCGCCCGCAAGGGTCTGGCGGATACCGCGCTGCGGACGGCTGACTCCGGTTACCTGACCCGCCGCCTGGTGGACGTGTCGCAGGACGTTATCGTGCGAGAGCAGGACTGCGGCACACGGCGCGGTCTGACGAAGACCATCGCCCGCCCGGGCGAGAACAGACTGGTTCCGGACGAGATGCTGGATGTGTCCGTGTACGCCCGCACACTGGCCCGTGATATCACGGATGAATCCGGAGAGGTGCTGGCGGCCGCCGGGACCGACCTGGGCGACGCCGTCATCGAGAAGCTGATTGCCGCCGGTATCACCGAGGTGACTGTGCGCTCCGTGCTGACATGCGAATCGCGGGTCGGCACCTGCGCCATGTGCTACGGTCGTTCGATGGCCACCGGAAAGCTGGTCGACATCGGCGAAGCCGTCGGCATTGTCGCGGCGCAGTCCATTGGTGAGCCCGGCACGCAGCTGACGATGCGGACCTTCCACACCGGTGGTTCGGCGTCGGCCGACGACATCACCCAGGGTCTGCCGCGTGTGCAGGAGCTTTTCGAGGCCCGCACGCCAAAGGGCGAGGCGCCGATCGCCGAGGCTGCCGGACGTTTGCAAATCGAGGACGGCGAACGTACCCGTCGTCTCGTCATTGTGCGTGACGACGGCGACGATGACCTCGTCTACCAGGTGTCCAAGCGCGGCAAGCTCCTCGTACAGGAAGGCGGCCACGTGGAGGTTGGCCAGCAGTTGGTCGAAGGCTCCGTGGACCCGAAGAAGGTATTGCGTATCACCGGACGACGTGCTGCCCAGCAGCACATCGTTGCCGAGGTGCAGACCGTGTACCGGTCGCAGGGCGTGGAAATCCATGACAAACACATCGAGGTCATCGTGCGGCAGATGCTGCGCCGCGTCACAATCCTGGAGGCGGGCACCACGAAGCTGCTCCCCGGTGAGCTGGTCGATGTTGCCGTCTTCGAGGATGAGAACCGTGCCGCCATGGCGGAGGGTGGGAAACCGGCCTCTGGACGTCCGGAGCTCATGGGAATCACCAAAGCCTCACTGGCAACGGATTCCTGGCTCTCGGCCGCATCCTTCCAGGAGACCACGAAGGTACTTACGGAGGCCGCGCTCAACTCCAAGTCCGATCCGCTGTCTGGCTTGAAAGAGAACGTCATCCTCGGAAAGCTCATCCCGGCCGGCACCGGCCTGGAGCAGCTCCGCTCGGCAACCGTGGAGCCCACCACCGAAGCACGTGTGGAATTTGAGAAGAGTAACGGCTTCTCGCATCGAGATCTGGAAGCCTTCGATGATGGTTTCTCCTACGGCGAGTTTCCAGATTTTGATCTGACAGCGGGTTACGGCCCGTATTGATGTAGTAGTAGCCCCCGGAAAGTGGTACCTACCACGAGATACCGCCATTCTTTGACGAGTTCCCGGGGGAGCCGCTACTCTTGTGTAGGTTGTCCACATCGAGTTGTTCCATGCGCTCGCCGGACATTTTCTAGAAGAACATTTTGCAGGAGAGATAGTGCCCACTATTCAGCAGCTGGTCCGCAAGGGCCGCTCAACAAAAGTCTCGGCGGCTAAGACGCCGGCGCTGAAGGGAAGCCCGCAGCGTCGTGGTGTCTGCACCCGCGTTTTCACCACCACCCCGAAGAAGCCGAACTCTGCGTTGCGTAAGGTTGCGCGTGTTCGTCTGTCGTCGGGCATCGAGGTGACGGCGTATATCCCGGGCGAGGGGCACAACCTCCAGGAACACTCCATCGTTCTGGTTCGTGGTGGCCGTGTGCGCGACCTTCCCGGTGTGCGCTACAAGATCATTCGCGGCGCACTGGATACCCAGGGTGTGAAGAACCGCCAGCAGGCGCGCAGCCGTTACGGCGCCAAGAAGGAGAAGAACTAATGCCTCGTAAGGGACCTGCGCGCAAGCGCCCGCTCACAGCAGACCCGGTGTACGGTTCAACCCTGGTGACCCAGCTTGTCAACCGCGTTCTGCGCGACGGCAAGAAGTCCACCGCCCAGCGCATCGTATACGGCGCGCTGGAAGGTGTGGCGGAGAAGTCCGGCCAGGACTCGCTGACCGTTCTCAAGCGGGCCATGGATAATATCCGGCCGTCGCTGGAGGTACGCTCTCGCCGTGTGGGCGGTGCGACCTACCAGGTCCCTGTCGAGGTGAAGTCCGGACGCGCCACCACGCTGGCGCTGCGCTGGCTGGTGGATTACGCCCGCGAACGGCGTGAGAAGACCATGACCGAGCGCCTCCTCAACGAGATCCTCGACGCTTCTAACGGCCTCGGTGCCGCCGTGAAGCGGCGTGAGGATACGCATCGAATGGCGGAGTCCAACAAGGCCTTCGCGCACTACCGCTGGTAATGACGTTGGGCGCTAGGCGCCCTTGAAGGAAAAGAGAACTAGAACGTGGCACTTGACGTGCTGACGGACCTCAGCAAGGTCCGCAATATCGGAATCATGGCGCATATTGACGCTGGCAAAACCACCGTCACAGAGCGCATTCTGTACTACACCGGCATTAACTACAAGATCGGTGAAACTCACGACGGCGCCTCCACCACCGACTGGATGGAGCAGGAGAAGGAACGTGGCATCACGATCACTTCCGCCGCGGTGACTGCCTTCTGGAACGGCACGCAGGTCAATATCATTGACACCCCCGGCCACGTCGACTTCACCGTGGAGGTGGAGCGTTCGCTGCGCGTTCTTGACGGTGCGGTGGCAGTTTTCGACGGCAAGGAAGGCGTGGAGCCGCAGTCGGAGACCGTGTGGCGCCAGGCCGATAAGTACAACGTGCCGCGCATTTGCTTCATTAACAAGATGGACAAGCTTGGCGCCGATTTCGACTTCTCGGTCCAGACCATCCGTGATCGTCTGCATGCCACTCCGGTTGTTATCACCTTCCCGATCGGAGCGGAGAATGAGTTTGATGGCGTCGTCGACGTCCTGACGATGAAGGCTCTGCGTTTCCCGGAGAAGGATGAGAAGGGTAACGACACCAAGGGCATCGTCGTCGTCGAGGAAGACATTCCCGCCGATCTTGTCGCCAAGGCCGAGGAATACCGCATGGCCGCCGTTGAAGCCGCCGCGGAGGCCAACGAAGAGCTGATGGAGAAATTCCTGGAGGAAGAGGAACTGACACTGGAGGAGATCCAGGCGGGCCTGCGTGAGCGCACCATCGCCTCCGAGATCTACCCGGTGTTCTGTGGTTCAGCCTACAAGAATAAGGGCATTCAGCCTATGCTTGACGGCGTCGTTTCCTACCTGCCTTCGCCGCTGGATATTCCGGCTACTACCGGTTTCCGCCCCGGCCATGAGGACGAGGGTGCAACCGAGGTGCGCAAGGCGGATGAGAACGAGGCCTTCGCGGCGCTAGCCTTCAAGATCGCCGTGCACCCGTTCTACGGCAAGCTGACCTACATCCGCGTGTACTCGGGCAAGGTGGCACAGGGCACTCAGGTAATGAATGCCACCAAGGGTCGCAAGGAGCGCATCGGCAAGATGTTCCAGATGCATTCCAACCACGAGAACCCGGTTGAGGTGGCGCATGCCGGCCATATCTATGCTTTTGTTGGATTGAAGGAGACGACGACGGGTGACACGCTGTGTGCGCTTGATCAGCCTGTCGTGCTCGAATCGATGACCTTCCCGGATCCGGTGATCCACGTGGCCATCGAACCAAAGTCGAAGAACGACCAGGAGAAGCTCTCTATCGCCATCCAGAAGTTGGCGGAGGAGGATCCGACGTTCACCGTGCGGCAGGATGAGGAGTCCGGCCAGACCGTCATCGGCGGTATGGGCGAGCTTCATCTTGACATCATCGTCGACCGTATGCGGCGCGAGTTCAAGGTAGAGGCTAATGTCGGTGCGCCGATGGTCGCCTACCGTGAGACAATCCGTAAGAAGGTCGATAAGGTCGAGTACACGCATAAGAAGCAGACCGGTGGTTCCGGCCAGTTCGCGCGTGTCATCGTTTCGCTTGAGCCGCTGACCGATGCCGAAGACGGCGCAACCTACGAATTCGAGGATGCCGTCACCGGTGGCCGCGTGCCCCGGGAGTATATCCCGTCGGTCGATGCGGGTATCCAGGAAGCCATGCAGAATGGTGTTCTAGCGGGTTACCCGATGGTGGATATCAAGGCGACACTGCTCGACGGTGCGTATCACGAGGTCGATTCTTCGGAGATGGCGTTCAAGATCGCCGGTAACCAGGTACTGAAGGAGGCCGCCAAGCGTGCCAACCCGGTGCTGTTGGAGCCGGTGATGGACGTCGAGGTGCGGACTCCGGAAGAGTACATGGGTGATGTTATCGGCGATTTGAACTCTCGCCGTGGCATGATCAAATCCATGGAGGACGCCACCGGTGTGAAGGTGGTTCGCGCCAACGTTCCCCTCAGCGAGATGTTCGGCTACGTCGGTGATTTGCGTTCCAAGACTCAGGGGCGTGCGGTCTACACGATGCAGTTTGACTCCTATGCGGAGGTTCCGAAGAACGTGTCCGAGGAGATCATCAAGAAGACCCGGGGCGAGTGAGTCCCACCGGTCCTGTACAATCAGTTTCCGAAATAAAAAGCACTTAAGCCGGGTCTGATGCGATAGCATCTCACTCATCAGCTGAAAGTCAATCGAGAGTCCCAGGAGGGCCCAAGTGGCGAAGGCCAAGTACGACAAGTCCAAGCCGCATATGAACATCGGCACCATCGGTCACGTCGATCACGGAAAGACGACGCTGACTGCTGCAATCACCAAGGTTCTGGCGGGCAAGTATCCCGAGCTGAACGAGTTCACCCCGTTCGACCAGGTTGATAACGCTCCCGAGGAGCGCCAGCGTGGTATTACCATCAACGTGTCCCACGTTGAGTACCAGACCGAGAAGCGTCACTACGCACACGTCGACGCCCCGGGCCACGCCGATTACATCAAGAACATGATCACCGGCGCGGCGCAGATGGACGGCGCCATCCTCGTGGTGGCCGCCACCGACGGCCCGATGGCCCAGACCCGCGAGCACGTGCTGCTCGCCCGCCAGGTGGGCGTGCCGGATATCATCGTCGCCCTGAACAAGGCCGACATGGTGGATGACGACGAGCTGCTCGAGCTCGTCGAGATGGAGGTCCGCGACCTCCTGTCCTCGCAGGATTACGACGGCGACAACATTCCGGTTGTCAAGGTCTCTGCGCTGAAGGCTCTTGAGGGCGACGCACAGTGGACCGCTGCTGTCGAGGAGCTCATGGATCAGGTTGATACCTACTTCCCGGATCCGGTTCGCGACCTCGACAAGCCGTTCCTCATGCCGATCGAGGACGTCTTCACGATTACCGGCCGCGGCACCGTGGTCACCGGTCGTGTGGAGCGCGGCCAGCTCAACATTAACTCTGAGGTTGAGATCATTGGTCTGCGCCCGACGCAGACCACCACCGTCACGGGTATTGAGATGTTCCACAAGCAGATGGACACGGCCGATGCCGGCGAGAACTGTGGTCTGCTGCTGCGTGGCACCAAGCGCGAGGAAGTCGAGCGCGGCCAGGTTGTGGCCAAGCCGGGCACGACCACTCCGCATACGGAGTTCGAGGCACAGGTTTACGTGCTGAAGAAGGACGAGGGTGGACGTCACAACCCGTTCTTCTCGAACTACCGTCCGCAGTTCTATTTCCGCACCACGGACGTTACCGGCGTCATCACGCTGCCCGAGGGCACCGAGATGGTTATGCCCGGTGACAACACCGAGATGCGCGTTGATCTGATTCAGCCGATCGCCATGGAAGAGGGCCTCGGCTTCGCTATCCGCGAGGGTGGCCACACGGTCGGTTCCGGCCGTGTCATCAAGATCATCAAGTGATCTTCTGACGTAGGGACGGGCCCGCTGCCGGGTGGCAGCGGGCCCGTTTTGGTGTTTGCCCGTTTTCTGGCGAGAAGTGGAGGGTTTTTCGAGAAGTGCCGTGAAATCTCCTCCACTTCTTGCGCGACGCTCCATTTCTTGGCGGAGGGGTCGCGTGCCCTGCCGACGAGGCGTGGCGACGCGCGGCACGCCGGTCAAAGGCCGCTGCGAGCTTCCAGTTGAGCGATGAGGTCAACGCCGCGCGAGGTGCCGATCCGCGTCGCGCCCGCTGCGATGAAGGAGAGGGCAGCGTCGAGCGTGCGAATCCCACCCGCAGCTTTTACTTGGACGGCGTCGCCGACGCACTCCTTCATGAGCTGCACATCTGCAAGCGTCGCCCCGCGGGATCCAAACCCAGTGGAGGTCTTGACGAAGTCGGGACGCACGCGCACTGCGACTTCCGCGACGGCGCGTTTCTCCTCGTCTGTGAGGTAGCAGTTCTCGAAGATGACCTTGGTAGTCACCGCGCTGGAGCGGGCGACGTCGACGATGGCTTGCATTTCGCGCTCAATGTAGGAGAGGTTCCCGGCCTTGAGCTCGGTGATGTTTATGACGTAGTCGATCTCATCGGTACCGTTCGCGATGGCGTTGCGCGTCTCCGATACCTTGTCCTCGATGGTCACCTGCCCGAGTGGAAAGCCGATCGCCGCGCCGATGTGCACGCCGCTGCCGCGCAGAAGGTCGGCGCATTGGGCTACGGGATAGGGGTTGATCGCGACCATTGCGAAACCATGCGTTTGTGCTTCTTCACACAACCGGACGAAGTCTTGTTTCGTCGCGTCCGGTCGCAGATTGGTGTGGTCGATCATCGCCGCGAGGCGAGCGGGGGTAATAGACATCGATTCTCCTGTGTATATCGGGTGGTGGCGTGAAATGCATGCCGGGTGGTGGCGCTGCGTGTCGGATAGTGCTGTTGCATGCCGGGAATGCCGTGGACGTGCGTTGGGCGCTGCTGTGACGGCATGTCGGGCGTGCCGTGACGGTAGGTAGATGGCTCTGTGGAGGTGGAGCAGGGGAGTGCGCGCCACGCGTGGCCTACTCCATCGTGGCATGGCGTTCTCGCATTGATTCATCCGTCTCCTGGAGCTCGTACATTAGATCGAGAACAACTGCGTCGAGGGTCAAGAGAAGTGCCTGCTCGAACAGCGATCCCATCGGTTGTACTGATGGGGAAGAGGCAACGACAAGAGTGGCGCTTGCGCACTGCGCCAGGGGGAGAGAGGATCGGCGGTAACAGCCACAACCGCGGCTCCGCTGGCTGCCGCGATGTGGGCATTGGCGAGTGGGCCCGCCGTCGACCCGGATCGAGAGGCCACAATCAGGAGATCGCCGACGCGGATCGCCGGTGAGGTGACATCGCCCACCCGATGCGCACTTAGCCCAAGGTGCATCAGCCGATTGGTGAACGCCGTCAGCATGAGCCCCGAGCGCCCGGCGCCGCTGGTAAAGATCCGATTGGCCCGCACCATCGCCTGTTCGAGCGCTACCGCGCCGTCGTTGGCGGCCTGCGGCAGCACCGCCGCGAGTTCACGCAAAATCGTCGCTGCCGCCCTCATGGCACGATGCTCTCTGTGGGGACCGGTTCTTCCGCCCAGAATCCGCCGGGTGCGAAGAGGGATGCGACGACGTCGTCCAGGGTGCCCGTCTCGAAAAGGACGTCCAAGATGGCATAGCGGGAGCGGATCGTCTGCGCCTGGTAATAGGTGCGGCGGAGTTTCTCGAGGGAGATTCCGATCATTGCCGGGTGGTAGGGGCGCCGACTGCCTTGAGCATGTCACGAATCTCCGCCGCGGGTGGCACCTGGGAGCGAAGGCGTGCACGGATCTGCGGCCATACCTCTTGAATGGCGGCCACGCGCGAGGGTATCTCCTCGCGAGAAATGTATTTGCCTGCCGCCTGCCCGACGGCGGCCTCGGCTATGGCCGGCACGGACTGTAGCGCCCGCACCCTCGCCTCATTCTCCTGCGGTGTTGGCCACGAAGCAGCGACCTTCGCGGCGTCGACATCGGCGAAGTCGTGGCTCAGCACGGCGTCGTACACCGCGGCGATCGCCATGGTGCCGATGCCGACCTTGGCGCCGTGTGATAGCGGTAGCGGCCAGTCGAGGCCGTAACCTTCCATTTCCCACTGGTGGGAGAAGTTGTGCCCGACGCCGGACCCGGGGCGCGAGGACTGTGCCGCCTGAATCGCCAGTCCGGCGAGCATTGCCTCTTCAACGAGACCTTCTAGTGCTCCTCGCTCACCCGTGCGAGCCGCGTCAGGGTGGGCGAGTGCCTCACGCAGCCCGTCTTGCACCAGGCCCCAGGCAAATGGTGCAAGCGGTTCAATACCGAGCGCATCGGCAATTATCCAGTCGGCACCTCCCGTGAACTTCTCCGTTAGGTCGGCATATCCGTTGGCAGTCATCATCGGCGGCGCCGTCGCGATGATGTCGAGATCTGCAACAATCCCGGCAGGTGCCGGGCAGGCTCGGGTGATCTTGAAGCCGTCCTTGGAGATGGCGGCGCCGAAGGCCGCATAACCATCCATCGACGCCGCCGTGCATATATGCACATAGGGGTGGGCGAGTTCTCCCGAAGCCAGTTTCACCAGATCGGATATTGTTCCGGAGCCGATGGAGCAGGCGGTGGCACCGGATTCTGCGAGTCGGCGGCGGATGCGCGTCACATTCTCGTATCCGGCATACACGGGAGGATCTGCCGGAAAGACCAGCGGGTCGGCAAGGGCGATGCCGGAAGCGGTTAATGCCGCGCGAACCGCGGGGCCGGCCAGGTTCCACGTCGTCTCGTCAGCGATGATCATCGCCTCCGGGGCGCCGGTTGTCGCGGCGAAAAGCGGGCCGGTGCACGAAAGGATTCCGCTTCCAATCTCAATCCGTCTGGTATCGTCGGCGTGGGCCAGCGCCTTCGTAATTCGCGTGGATGTCATTGCTGCCCTACTCGCTGTAGTGATCGGTGACCCGGGCCATGAGCTCCTTCATCTGCTCGTATGACTCGCGGTAGGCCTGGTAGTTGAACATGTACTCCGCGTGGGCGGCGGGGTCGGGCTGGATGACTTCGGCCACCTTCGTCATGGCAAGCGAGGCCGCTGGGATGTCCTCGTACCAGGAAGCGCCGACCGCGGCAACCATGGCCGAACCGAGGGCCGGCCCCTCCGGGACATTGGTGAGAACCAGTGGCACATTGGAGACATCGGCATGCATCTGTAGCCAGAGACGGTTGTTGGTCGCCCCACCCGAGACGATGATCTCGTCAACAGGTACGCCCTCGCCGCGCATGGCCTCTAGAATCGCCTCGGTGCCGAAGCAGATTCCTTCGAGAAGAGCGCGGAACATGTGCGCTTCCGTGTGGTGGAGTGTCAGCCCCCAGAACATCCCGCGTGAGCGGGCGTCGAAGTACGGCGCTCGATTCCCCTGGAAGTGATCGAGGCTGAGCAGCCCGTCACAGCCGATTGGAATAGCGGCGGCCTGCCGGGTGAGGACGTCGTAAATCGACTCGCCGGTTCGCGTCGACTCGGCGCGGGAGGCACCCGCCAGATTCTTAAGGAACCACTCGACGAGGGAGCCCGTTGAAGTCTGTCCGCCGTCGATGGTGTAGTAGCCCGGTACCGTCGCGCCCGTATATGCGCCCCATAGCCCGCGGGTGTGTATCTGCGTGGAGAGCTGGCCGGTAATAACATGAGAGGAGCCGGTGATAAGAGCGAGGCGACCCGGCGCTGCTACTCCAAGGCCGACGGCTCCAAGATAGGCGTCGATTCCTCCCTCCACGATGGTGATGCCGGCAGGAAGTCCCAGTTCCTCGGCCGCTGCGGGGGCAAGCGGGCCGACGACGTCGCCCACCTGCAGTATCGTGCTTGGGTAGCGCTCGAGAATATCGCCTGCCTGCACGGCTTCGTACAACGACGTGGGCCAACCGCCATGGTCGTCGTCGTAGAAGTACTTTCCGGCGGCGTGGGAGACCGACATCGTCCAGCGCCCGGTGAGCCTGTGAACTAGCCAGTCGGTTTCGTCGCAAATGGTTTTGGTGCGCGAGAAGGTATCCGGTTCGTTCTCCTTCACCCACATCGCCTTCGGCAGTCCCCATTCTGCCGATACCGGGCCCTGCCCGCACACGCGCAGCGCCGGATCGCCGGTGGCGTACACGGCTTCGGCTTGCCGGACCGAGCGCACATCCATCCACAGGATGGCGGGGCGAGTGATCTCGTCGTTCTCGTCCAGAAATACCACGGTGCATGAGGTTGCATCCATGGAGATCGCGCGGATGAGGGTGGTATCGATTGCGGCATCGGCAACGGCCGCGCGGACGGCCGAAACGGTCTGCCGCCACCATTCGTGCGGGTTCTGTTCCGCCCAGCCGGGCCGAGGATAGGAGGTACTCCAGGGCGCTGTCCCAAAGCCGAGCTGCTTGCCGGTCACGTCGAAGACGCCGGCACGTGCCGAACCGGTGCCCATATCAATGCCAATGACGTATCCGCTGGTTTTCATGGTGGTCCTTTCTGAGTCGCGTCATCGCGCGGTGTTGAGGTATTGGATTTTTCCTGTCGTAATGGAGGTGTTGCCTGCCTGGACAACTTCGACCGCGGCGAGCCCGTCCTCGCCCGTGGCCAGTGGCTCGGTATCGTGAATGATTGCGTCGACGAAGGCGGCGTCCTCGGCGCTGTACGCGTCGTGGTACAAGGTGCGCCATGAGGGGACAGTGTCGCGATATGAGGAGCCTTGCGCGCCGGAGACGACCACTCGATTGGCGTTCAGGTCGCCAATGTCAATGCGTCCGGTGGTGCCGTGGATTTCGACCCGGCTGTCGTATCCATAACGCACGCCCTGCGCACCGTTGATATGCCCGAGCGTGCCGTTGGAGAAGCGGGCGGTGAGTAGGACCGTGTCATAATAGTCCGGAGAGTGATCGTGCGCCTCCGCGCTGCGGAAGTTCCCGGCGATGGCATAGACGGAGGTGATCTCCGCGCCGGTGAACCAGCGCAGCGCATCAATATCGTGGCTTGAGACTTCGGCCAGCGGGCCGTTGCTGGCCTGCAGATCGTACATCCAGGGGTGGGGGACGCTGGGACCGTGGGTCAGCGAGGTCACCGAGACGATATCGCCGATTGCACCTTGCTCAATGAGTTCCTTGGCCCGGCGATGGCCAAGGTCGAAACGACGCATGAATCCGATCTGTAGTTTGACTCCCGCCCGGTGGGTGGCAGCGATCATCGCGCGGCATTCCTGTGCAGTGATTGCCATCGGCTTCTCGCACAGAATGTGCTTTCCGGCTGCAGCGGCCTTCAGGACGGCGTCGTGGTGGTGCTTGGTTGGAGTCGTGATCACGACGGCGTCGATATTCGTAGCGAGGAGCTCATCCGCGGTTGCCACAACGTTGACGCCGAGTTCGCGCCGCGCCGCCGCACGCGCCTGTTGATTCGGATCGCACAGGGCAACGAGCTCCCCCTGCTTCACGTGGTGCAGAAATGCTTTGGCGTGAATGAGGCCGGCACGTCCCGCGCCGATGATTCCGATATGAACGGTCATCCCTGTCTCCTTCGACTGCGACCGGCGCGGGAGCTGCCTGCCTGTACGCGACGTTGCGCCAGTACCTCTGAGCCTACACCTGTACGGACAACCGGACAACCCTTTTGGCAGAATTGGCAGAAGACGTGGGGCAGGGTGCTTCCACAATGTCAACGTCACGGTCGGCCCGTGCTTTTGGTAGAAGACGTGGGGGCGAGTGGCGCTTATCGGTGAACGAATCAGAATGCAACGGTAAAATGGCGCCATGCCAACGCAACAAGCGCCGGTCGAGGCCATCGATACCGCCTCGGCCTTGCCGTATTATCACCAGCTGAAGACGATTCTGCGGGCGAGAGTCGAGCGGGAAGGGCTTGTGGCCGGCGACAGGCTGTGGTCGGATAACGAGGTCAGTCAGGAATACGGCGTGTCCCGCAGTGTTGTGCGGCAGGCGCTAGCCGAACTCGAGAACGAGGGCCTGCTCGAACGCATTAGGGGCAAAGGCACGTTCCTGGCCCGTGAACGCCGCGACCACGGCCTGGCCCAATCGCTGCAGGGCCTGTACGCACATGCGCAAAAGGCTGGCATCACGCTGGAGAGTGAAGTGTTGCGGCAGGAGATCGTGGCGGCGGGGGAGGTGGTGGCGGAGGCGCTTGCGCTTCCCATACACGCGCCCGTCTTCGTGCTGGAGCGTGTGCGGCGCGCGGAGGGCGAGCCGTGGGCGCGCACCACCACCTGGCTTCCGGCCGCACTGTTTCCCGGCATTGAGAAGAGAGACTTCTGCCAGAGTTCCCTGTACAGGATTCTGTCGGACGACTACGGCCTCACGATGGGCACGGCTCGCCGGTCGATCGAGGCGGTACTGGCCACCGAGGAGATCGCGGCTTCGCTTGAGGTGGAGGAAGGCGCTCCACTGCTACGCATCCGGTCCGTTCTGTGTGACGAGCAGGGGCGGCCAATTGAGGCGTTCACGGCCTACCATCGCGGCGATACGAGCCGCTTCGACATCATCGTCGGCAAGGAACTGGACTCGGCCGCGGTGACGATAGAGCATGCCTGAGTGTGCGCGTCGGGAGAACGTGGCGCTGCCCACGTGTAGGCCCCGCCACTATTGGACGATATGGCTTGCCTGTTCAGCGCGCCTTTTGGCATACTAAACAAGTTGCTCGGCTCGGCCGAGCCAGGAACTTCGCCGGGGCTCCGTGTTACCGGTGTGAAAAAAGGGTTCATCGAAATCTGCAATAGGGCTTGTGCTGGTGGTAACGTCGCGACACGCCCGAGTGCGGGTACCGGTGATCACCACGGTAGAGAGAGGTAGACGACGCCATGGCGGGACAAAAGATCCGCATCCGGCTCAAGTCATATGACCACGAGGTCATTGATAGTGCGGCGAAGAAGCTCGTCGACGAAGTGACGCGTACCGGCGCAAGTGTGGTCGGTCCGGTGCCACTGCCGACGGAAAAGAACGTTTTCTGCGTTATTCGTTCACCCCACAAGTACAAGGACAGCCGCGAGCATTTCGAGATGCGCACGCATAAGCGGCTCATCGACATTGTCGACCCGACGCTTAAGACGATCGACACGCTGCGGCGTCTCGATCTTCCGGCCGACGTTAACGTTGAAATCAAGCTCTGAGGTAACGCACATGAACTCCAAGCAGGTCACTGCCGGTGCGCCCGTGAAGGCGCTAATCGGCACCAAGCTGGGAATGACCCAGCTGTGGGATGAGGCGGGGCGCCTCATCCCGATCACGGTCGTCAGAGTCGGCACCAATGTCGTCACGCAGATTCGCACCCCCGAGACGGACGGCTACTCCGCCGTTCAGCTTGCCTCGGGTGAGTTGAAGACGAAGAACGTGACGAAGCCGCTGCAAGGCCATTTCGACAAGGCCGGGGTTGCGCCGCGTCGCAGCCTCGCCGAGGTGCGCACATCCGATGCGCAGGATTACGAACTCGGTCAGGAGCTGGGAGCGGACCTCTTTGAGGCCGGCCAGCTCGTCGACGTCGTCGGTACCTCCAAGGGCAAGGGCTTCGCCGGTGTTATGAAGCGGCACGGCTTCGCCGGCGTTTCGGCATCTCACGGTGCGCATCGCAATCACCGTAAGCCGGGCTCCATCGGCGCCTGCGCTACACCGTCACGCGTTTTCCGCGGTCTTCGTATGGCAGGCCGCATGGGAAGCGACCGCGTAACAGTCCAGAACCTGCTCGTTCACGCTGTGGATGCCGAGAAGGGTGTCCTTCTCCTTGCCGGCCCGATCCCCGGCAACAAGGGCGGCACAGTCGTGGTTCGCACCGCTGTGAAGGGAGCCTGAACATGGCAGAGTCCCGCAAAGTAGACGTTATTGACGTGACCGGCGAAGTCAGTGGCTCGGCAACGCTGCCGGCTGAGCTTTTCGACGTCGATGTGAATATCCCGCTGATTCATCAGGTTGTGGTGGCGCAGCTCGCAGCCGCGCGCCAGGGTACGCATTCCACCAAGACGCGCGGTGACGTGCGCGGTGGCGGCAAGAAGCCGTACCGCCAGAAGGGCACCGGCAGGGCACGGCAAGGATCGATTCGCGCTCCGCATTTCACCGGCGGCGGCACGGTTCACGGTCCGCAGCCGCGCAGCTACGCCCAGCGCACCCCCAAGAAGATGATCGCCGCCGCCCTGCGGCAGGCGCTTTCTGATCGGGCGCGTAACGGTCGCATTCATGTGGTCACGGCCTTCCTGGAAGGGGAGCAGCCCTCTACAAAGAGCGCGCTGACCCAACTGCATCGGGTTGTTGACGAGCGCGACGCCCTCGTCGCAATCGCTCGCGGAGACGAGCTGTCACAGCTCTCACTGCGCAACGCTCCCGAAGCACACGTTATCTATGTTGACCAGCTCAACACGTACGACGTCCTCGTCGCCGACGACGTCGTCTTCACGGAAGATGCGCTGAGCGCCTACGTGGAGAAGAGCGGCAAGGAGGAGAAGTGAGCGAGAACGTCAGCTTCTGGAACAAGCATCCGCAGGACGTCATTCTGCAGCCGGTGGCCACCGAGAAGTCGGCCCGGCTCGAAGACGAGGGTAAGTACACCTTCTTGGTCGACCCGCGGGCAAACAAGACGGAGATCAAGCAGGCCATCGAGGCGATCTTCAATGTGAAGGTCGCGTCGGTGAACACGCAGAACCGTCAGGGTAAGACCGTTCGCACCCGCACGGGGGTGGGCCGCCGCAAGAACACCAAGCGTGCGATTGTGACGCTCAGCGAAGGCACCATCGACATTTACGGTGACATCGTCGGCTGAGGCCGCGAGCGAAAAGATTGAGGATCTGAACTCATGGGAATTCGTAAGTACAAGCCGACGACCCCGGGTCGTCGCGGTGCGAGCGTTGCCGACTTCGCGGAGATCACCCGATCGACGCCGGAGAAGTCGCTGCTGCGCCCGTTGACCAAGTCCGGTGGTCGCAATAACCACGGTCGTGTTACCACACGGCATCGCGGCGGTGGCCATAAGCGCCGTTACCGCCTCATCGACTTCCGCCGCTGGGACAAGGACGGGGTACCCGCGAAGGTCGCGCATATCGAGTACGACCCGAACCGCACCGCCCGTATCGCCCTGCTCCACTACGTGGACGGCGAGAAGCGTTACATCCTGGCGCCGAAGAACCTGCGGCAGGGTGACATGGTGGAAAACGGTCCGAATGCGGATATCAAGCCGGGCAACAATCTGCCGCTGCGCAACATTCCGGTGGGTACCACCGTGCACTGCGTGGAGCTACAGCCCTGGGCGGTGCAAAGATCGCGCGCAGCGCTGGCACCTCCGTGCAGCTGGTTGCTCGTGAGGGGCGCTACGCTCAGCTGCGTATGCCCTCCGGTGAAATCCGCAATGTTGACGCACGTTGCCGCGCCTGCGTGGGCGAAGTCGGCAACGCCGAACAGTCCAATATCAACTGGGGCAAGGCAGGCCGCATGCGCTGGAAGGGCGTCCGCCCAACCGTCCGCGGTGTCGTTATGAACCCGGTTGACCACCCGCACGGCGGTGGCGAGGGCAAGACCTCCGGTGGCCGTCACCCGGTCAGCCCGTGGGGTAAGCCCGAGGGCCGCACCCGCCGTCCCAACAAGGCCAGCGACAAGCTCATTGTGCGCCGTCGCAAGACCGGCAATCGCTGAGAGAGGATGAGCAATGCCGCGTAGTCTGAAGAAGGGCCCCTTCGTTGACGACCACCTCATGAAGAAGGTGGACGAGCAGAACGAGAAGGGAACGAAGAACGTTATCAAGACCTGGTCACGCCGTTCGGTCATCACCCCCGATTTCCTCGGGCACACCTTCGCGGTGCACGATGGCCGTAAGCACGTGCCGGTATTCGTTACGGAATCCATGGTCGGCCACAAGCTCGGGGAGTTCGCCCCGACCCGTACATTCCGCGGGCACGAGAAGGACGACCGCAAGGGCCGCCGCCGCTGAGCGGGCCTGAGAGAAGAGAGTTAGGCAGGAACATGGAAGCCAAGGCGCAGGCGCGATACGTGCGCGTTACGCCCCGCAAGGCCCGGCGCGTCGTGGATGTTATCCGCGGCAAGCGCGTCCAGGATGCGGTCGACGTGCTGCGTTTCGCACCACAGGGGGCGGCACAGCCCGTCCTGAAGATTGTTGAGTCGGCCGTTGCGAACGCCCGTTACGCGGCGGAGCAGGCCGGTGAGCGTTTCGATGAGGGCGATCTCTACATTCAGGCGGTATACGCCGATGAGGGGCCCACTATGAAGCGAATCCAGCCGCGTGCGCAGGGGCGTGCAAATCGCATCCTCAAGCGCACTAGCCATATCACCGTTGTTGTCGGCGACGAACCCGTCGCCACCGGAAAGAAGAGGAGGACCCGATAGTGGGCCAGAAGGTCAACCCGACCGGGTTCCGACTCGGAATCACCACTGATCACCGCTCGAAGTGGTTCGCGGACTCGGTGAAGCCGGGGCAGCGTTACGCCGACTTCGTGGCGGAGGATATTCAGATCCGCCGCATGATTGAAAAGACGCTGGAGCGCGCCGGCATCTCGCGCGTCAACATTGAGCGTCGCGCCGAGCGTGTCGTCGTCGATATCCACACTGCCCGCCCGGGAATCGTGATTGGTCGGCGTGGTGCGGAGGCCGACCGTCTGCGCGGGGATCTCGAGAAGCTGACCGGCAAGTCGATTCAGCTCAATATTCTCGAAGTGAAGAATCCCGAGGCGGACGCACAGCTCGTCGCTCAGGGCATCGCGGAACAGCTCGCATCGCGTGTTTCCTTCCGCCGTGCCATGCGCAAGGGAATTCAATCGGCGCAGCGCGCCGGCGCACGCGGTATTCGCGTGCAGTGCTCCGGGCGCCTCGGCGGCGCCGAGATGTCTCGTTCGGAGTTCTACCGCGAGGGACGGGTGCCGCTGCACACGCTGCGGGCAAACATCGACTACGGCTTCTACGAGGCACGTACCACCTTCGGCAGGATCGGCGTTAAGGTGTGGATCTACCGTGGCGATATGACCGACGCCGAGTACTACCGCTCGCAGGCCGAGGCCCCGCGTGGGCGCGGACGCGGCGAGCGTCGCGGACGGCGCGGTGAGCGGCAGGGCCGCGGCCAGCAGGCGCAGCAGCGCTCTGCACAGAGTACCGAACAGGCGGCAAGCGAGGCTCCGGCGGCCGCTCCGGCTGCGGAGTCCGCAGAGGCTACCACCACAGGAACGGAGGCCTGAACATGCTGATTCCTCGTCGCACAAAATGGCGCAAGCAGCACCGTCCCGGGCGTAAGGGTATGGCCAAGGGCGGTACGCGGTTGGCTTTCGGTGACTTCGGCATCCAGGCGCTTGAGCCCGCCTACGTCACCAACCGGCAGATCGAGGCGGCCCGTATCGCCATGACGCGTCACGTCAAGCGTGGAGGCAAGATCTGGATCAACATCTTCCCGGATCGCCCGCTGACCAAGAAGGCGCTCGGCCTACGAATGGGCTCCGGTAAAGGCCCGGTAGAGACCTGGGTGGCAAATGTTAAGCCGGGGCGGGTCATGTTCGAGATGGGCGGCGTCGACGAGACGTTGGCGCGCGAGGCCATGAGCCGCGCCATGCACAAGCTGCCCATGAAGACGCGTTTCATCGCACGTGAGGAGGCTGAGTGATGGCTAAGGGACTGACGACTGAAGACCTTGACGCCATGACCGAGGCGGAACTGCGCGATAAGCTCAAGGAGTCCAAGGAGGAGCTTTTCAACCTTCGGTTCTCCTCGGTGACGCACCGCCTGGAAGACAGCGGCCGTCTCCGTGAGGTTCGCCGCGAAATCGCCCGCATTTACACCATCCAGCGCGAACGTGAGCTGGGCATCCGTACCGCTCCGGCGGCGAAGAAGTGAGGTTTCAGTGAGCGAACAGAACACCGCCGAGGCAACTGCCCGCGCGCATCGCAAGGTACAGACCGGTTACGTCGTCTCCGACAAGATGGATAAGACCGTCGTCGTGGAGGTCGAGAATCGCCGCAAGCATTCGCTGTACGGCAAGGTCATTACCCGCACGAAGCGCGTGAAGGCACACGATGAGAACAACGAGGTGCGCGTGGGCGACCTCGTGCGCATCATGGAGACCCGGCCGCTCAGCGCGACCAAGCATTTCCGCGTGGTCGAAGTCATTGAGAAGGCCAAGTGAGCCGCAAGCTCACCGATAGAACCCCATCCGTTCGGCAAGGCTCGCCTGGCGAGAACCGGCACGACGACAGGAGAAATCACAAATGATCCAGCAGGAGACGCGGCTCAACGTCGCCGACAACACGGGTGCGAAGGAGATCCTTTGCATTCGTGTACTCGGTGGCTCCGGCCGGCGCTACGCCGGAATCGGCGACACGATTGTCGCCACCGTCAAGGATGCTATTCCTGGCGGAAGTGTTAAGAAGGGCGACGTGGTGAAGGCAGTCGTCGTCCGCACGAAGAAAGAGACCCGTCGCAAGGACGGCTCCTACATCCGATTCGACGAGAATGCCGCCGTGCTGCTTCGGCCCGACGGCGACCCCGCGGAACACGCATCTTCGGCCCGGTGGGCCGCGAACTGCGCGACAAGCGCTTCATGCGCATCGTTTCGCTGGCACCGGAGGTGATCTGATGGCGAAGATCAAGAAGGACGACCTCGTTCAGGTTATCGCCGGTCGTGACAAGGGCCTGCAGGGCCGGGTGCTCTCGGTTGATACGAAGCGTCAGCGCGTTGTCGTCGAGGGCGTTATGCGAGTCAGGAAGCACGTGAAAGTCGGGCAGACATCCCGCGGCGGCACAACGGGTGGGATTGAGACTGTTGAGGCTCCGATCCATATCTCGAACGTGCAGCTGGTTGTGGATGGGAAGCCCACGCGCGTGGGTTACCGCGAGGTCGAGGTTGAGCGTGACGGACGGAAGAAGATCGTCCGTGAGCGCATTGGACGTCGCGGTGGGAAGGAGATCGAGCTGTGAGCGTGCAGACCGCTCCCGTCTCAAGACGAAGTACCGCGAGGAGATCATCCCCGCTCTGGAGTCCGAGTTCCACTACTCGAACCCGAACAACGTCGCGAAACTCGAGAAGATCGTTGTGAATATGGGTGTCGGCGACGCCGCGCGCGACTCGAAGGTTCTCGAGGGCGCCATCGCCGATCTCACGGTGATCACCGGCCAGAAGCCGGCGGTCTCGCGGGCGAAGAAGTCGATCGCCCAGTTCAAGCTGCGTGAGGGGCAGGCCATTGGCTGCCGCGTCACGCTGCGCGGTGATCGTATGTGGGAATTCCTCGACCGACTGTTGGCGACGGCCCTGCCGCGTATTCGTGACTTCCGTGGCCTGTCCGATCAGCAGTTCGACGGACACGGGAACTACACCTTTGGTCTTACGGAGCAGACGGTGTTCCATGAGATCAATCAGGACAAGATCGATCGTGTCCGCGGAATGGATATTACCGTTGTGACGACGGCGAGCAATGACGACGAGGGCCGCGCCCTGCTGCGCCACCTCGGATTCCCCTTCAAGGAGGCGTGAGCATGGCGAAAACCGCTCTGAAGCAGAAAGCCGCCCGGAAACCGAAGTATGGCGTGCGCGCCTACACGCGCTGCAACCGCTGCGGGCGTCCTCATTCGGTGTACCGCAAGTTCGGCCTGTGCCGGATTTGCCTGCGCGAGATGGCACTGCGCGGCGAACTGCCCGGTATCAAGAAGTCCAGCTGGTAATAACTACGTCGCAGGTCCGCAAGGGAAACCACGACGAGGAAGGGCACAAGCCCAATGTCAATGACTGACCCAATCGCAGACATGCTGACACGTCTGCGTAACGCCAACTCGGCGTTCCATGAGTCGGTGAGTATGCCGTATTCGAAGCTCAAGGAAAATATCGCAAAGATCCTGGAGCGCGAGGGCTACCTTGCCGGCTACACCGTCGACGACGCCAAGGTGGGAAAGACTCTCACACTCGTGCTCAAGTACGGTGCGAATCGAGAGCGTGCACTGGCCGGCCTGCGCCGTGTTTCGAAGCCCGGCCTGCGCGTGTACGCGAAGTCGACTAAACTGCCCAAGGTTCTCGGTGGCCTCGGTGTGGCGATTCTGTCCACCTCATCCGGCCTGCTAACGGACCGCGAAGCGAAAGATAAGGGCGTCGGCGGGGAAGTCCTCGCCTACGTCTGGTGAGAGGGGAGGAAGAAGATATGTCACGTATTGGCAAGCTCCCCATCCAGGTCCCGGCAGGTGTCGAAGTGAAGATCGACGGCCAGCAGGTTTCCGTCAAGGGCCCGAAGGGCACCTTGGAACACACCGTTGCCGCTCCGATCACCGTAGCGCTGGACGGCGACTCCGTCGTCGTGTCGCGGCCGAACGATGAGCGGGTGGCACGTTCGCTGCACGGACTGACTCGCACGCTAATCAACAACATGGTGGTCGGAGTGACCGAGGGTTACTCGAAGGCCATGGAGATTGTCGGCACCGGTTACCGCGTGGTTGCCAAGGGCTCGGATCTCGAGTTCTCGCTCGGCTACTCGCACACGATTCTCGTGAAGGCTCCGGAGGGCATTAGCTTCCAGGTGGAATCGCCCACGAAGTTCTCCGTTAACGGAATCAACAAGCAACAGGTCGGAGAGCTGGCGGCCAATATCCGTAAGCTCCGCAAGCCCGAGCCGTACAAGGGCAAGGGTGTGCGTTACGCCGACGAAACCGTTCGCCGCAAGGCCGGAAAGGCTGGTAAGTGATGGCAGTGACCGTCAAAGGCAAAGGCAAGTTCATCTCGCGTTCCCGCCGTCACTTCCGTGTCCGCAAGAAGGTTGTGGGTACCGCAGCACGTCCGCGTCTCGTTGTCACCCGCTCGAATCGGCATATGGTCGCGCAGGTAATAGACGATTCCATCGGTCGTACGCTGGTTTCCGCTTCAACCATGGAGGGCGACCTGCGCTCCACCGAGGCGAACAAGGTGGACAAGGCGCGCAAGGTCGGCGAGCTCGTTGCGAAGCGTGCTCTCGACGCCGGTATCAATGCTGTGGTTTTTGACCGCGGTGGAAACAAGTACCACGGCCGGGTCGCGGCCGTGGCGGACGGGGCCCGTGAGGCCGGGCTGACTCTGTGAGTCAGCGAGCACGAGAACAGAGGATGTACTGATGGCTGCACAGCAGCGAGACCGGGCCGCCTCTAACGGCCCAGACCTGAACGACGGCGGTCGCGAGCGCGGCGGACGCCGTGACTCGCGGCGCGGCGAGCGCCGTGACCGTCGTTCGGATGACAAGAACGCTTACATTGAGCGTGTCGTGACCATCAACCGCGTCGCCAAGACTGTCAAGGGCGGACGTCGCATGTCGTTCACCGCTCTTGTGGTGGTCGGCGATGGCAATGGCACCGTGGGTGTCGGTTACGGCAAGGCTAAGGAAGTTCCGGCGGCGATTGCCAAGGGCACGGAAGAGGCCAAGAAGAAGTTCTTCAAGGTGCCGCGTATCGGTTCCACCATCCCGCACCTGGTGCAGGGTGAGGATGCCGCCGGCGTGGTCCTGCTTCGCCCGGCTGCACCCGGAACCGGCGTTATTGCCGGTGGACCGGTGCGCGCCATTATGGAGTGCGCGGGAATTCATGACGTGCTGAGCAAGTCGCTCGGCTCATCGAACGCGATCAACATCGTGCATGCCACGGTCGCGGCGCTGCGCTCGCTCGAGCAGCCGGAATCGGTGGCGGCTCGTCGCGGACTCCCGCTGGAGCGCGTTGCTCCCGAGTCGATGCTGCGCGCTCGCGCCGAGGCGGATGCCAAGGATCGCGCGGAGAAGCAAGCGGAGGCTGCCCGCGCTGAGAACGAGGCGGCAGCTGCGGGAGTTGGTGCATAATGGCACGGCTGAAGATCACTCAGAAGAAGTCCACCGTGGGTGGAAAAAAGAATCAGGCGGCAACGCTTCGGACGTTGGGACTACGCCGCATCGGCCAGTCCGTCGTCCGTGAGGACCGCCCTGAGGTGCGCGGCGCGATTCGTACAGTCGCTCACCTGGTTACCGTGGAGGAGGTTGACTGATGGCGGACAACGAAGAGACCAGCGGGCGCACCCACGTCCTGAAGGTTCACCATTTGCGTCCCGCCCCCGGTTCGAACAAGCCGAAGACCCGTGTCGGTCGTGGTGAAGGTTCGAAGGGTAAGACGGCCGGTCGTGGTACCAAGGGAACGAAGGCGCGCAACCAGGTTCCTGCTCGCTTCGAGGGCGGGCAGATGCCGATTCATATGCGGCTACCGAAGCTGCGTGGTTTCAAGAACCCGTTCCGTGTTGAGTACCAGGTTGTTAACGTCGGTGCGCTGGCGGAACTTTTCCCGCAGGGCGGCACGGTTACCGTTGACGACCTCGTTGCCAAGGGTGCAGTACGCGACAATTCCCTGGTCAAGGTGCTTGGCGCAGGCGATATCTCGGTCAAGCTCGATGTTACGGTTGACGCCTGGTCGGCGTCGGCAAAGACGAAGATTGAGGCGGCTGGCGGATCGCTGGCGACACGCTGATCTGAGACATCTGCCCCCACATAACGGTGGGGGCAGGTGTTTATCTACATTGCTAATTCCAATGTGGGCCAATAGGCGGGTATAGTGGACCCGGCGGCGGTGAGGTTCCGACCTCCCGTAGTCCAAGAAGCATGAAACGCGGAGGGGTGCTCCGCACCAACTGGAGGAACCTTGGTTAAGGCGCTAGCGGCAGCGTTCCGTACTCCCGACCTGCGGCGCAAGCTGCTTTTCACCATGGGGATCATGGTGCTCTATCGATTGGGCACCTTCATTCCCGCCCCGTTCGTTTCGATTCGGAACGTACGCGAGTGCATGGTTGAGAGCGGCACGGGCGATTTTCTTTCGATGCTCAACCTGTTCTCGGGTGGGGCGATGATGCAGCTGTCCGTCTTCTCGCTGGGCATCATGCCCTACATTACGGCGTCGATTATCATCCAGCTTCTCCGCGTCGCGATTCCGCGGTTCGAGGAGTTGCACAAAGAGGGGCAGGCCGGAACAGCAAAGCTCACTGAGTACACCCGCTACCTGACCATCGGACTCGGGGTGTTGCAGAGTGCCGTGGTTATTTCGGTGGCCAATACACAGCTATTCACCTCCTGCACGGTGGAGCCGATTCCGGATGCCACTCCATTGAAGATTTCCATGGCGATCCTGACGATGACCGCTGGTACCGGCCTGATTATGTGGCTGGCGGAACTCGTCACCGAGCGTGGCGTCGGCAACGGCATGTCGATCCTGATCTTCACCGGAATCTGCGCGAACTTCCCGACCATGATTGTCAATGTGGTCCGGTCCAATTCGGGTTGGGCTGGTGCCATCCTGATAGTAGCCGTGTTCCTCGCTATTACCGCAGTCGTCACCTTCGTGGAACAGTGCCAGCGGCGTATTCCGGTGCAGTACGCAAAGCGTGTGGTGGGACGGCGTACCTACGGAGGCTCTACCACCTATCTGCCGATCAAGGTGAATATGGCGAACGTGATCCCCGTGATCTTCGCATCCTCCATCTTGATGCTGCCGCAGATGATTGCGCAGTTCGGTAGCCAGACCTCGGGCTGGGTGCAGTTCATCATGCGCTACTTCAACTCGCAGTCCTGGGTGTACATGCTCACCTATGCGGTGCTGATCTTCGCCTTCACCTTCTTCTACACCTCCATCACGTTTAATACCGAGGAGGTGGCGGACAATATGAAGCGCTACGGCGGCTTCATCCCGGGTATTCGCGCCGGACGACCCACGGCTGAGTACCTGCGGTATGTCTCTACGCGTATCACTTGGGTCGGAGCGACCTATCTGGCGATCGTTGCTCTTATTCCTACCGTGATGTTTGCACGCATGGGCATTCCACAGGCAGGCTTCGGTGGAACTTCTATCATGATCCTTGTGGGCGTCGGTCTGCAGACGGTAAAGGATATCGATGCTCAGCTGCAACAGCGTCATTACGAGGGCTTCCTCAGGTAGGCGGCCCGAAGGAACGAGGAGGCTTTATGGCTGTTCGTCTCATTCTCGTTGGACCACCCGGTGCCGGCAAGGGTACCCAGGCGGAACTTTTGTGCGCTCGGTTTGGTATTCCCGCTATCTCTACTGGCGCGATTTTCCGAGCTCATGCGCAGGCGCAGGACGAACTCGGGCGCCTCGCGGAGTCCTATTCGGCACGCGGCGAGCTGGTGCCCGATGAGGTCACGGACCGCATGGTTGAGGAGCGTTTGGCGCAAGAAGATGCGGCAGTCGGCTTCCTTCTCGACGGTTATCCACGCAATGCGGCTCAGGTGGGTTCATTAGACCGTATTCTGCGAAGTGGCGATGTCGCCCTGGATGCCGTGGTGGAACTTACGGCTGACGACGACGTCGTCGTCCAACGATTACTCGGTCGGGCAAGCGAACAGGGCCGTAAGGACGATACGGAAGCGGTTATTCGGCATCGGATAGCGCTGTACCACGAAACAACGGAGCCTGTCGTATCGGTGTACCGGGAGCGCGGCCTCCTGGTACAGGTGGATGGTATTGGCACGATTGATGAGGTTGCGGCTCGAATAGCCGTTGCACTCGATGCCTATCTCGAGAAGCGAGCCTGAGAGCGGGATGCACTAGTCTTGGAGCATATCGAGTACAAGACTGACGCCGAGATCCGGTCGATCCGTACAGCGGCATTGGTGGTCGCGGAGATTCACGCCGCACTGCGGGAGGCAGTTCAGCCGGGAATGACCACGGGCGAGTTGGATAGCCTGACCCTGCGAGTGCTGCAGAGGGCCGGTGCGCGTTCTAACTTCTACGGATACTACGACTATCCCGGGCAGGCATGTATCTCGGTCAACGAGGAAATTGTGCATGGCATTCCGGGTGATCGAGTGCTGGCTCCCGGTGATATCGTCTCCTTCGACTGCGGTGCGGTGCTCGATGGATGGCACGGCGACTCTGCCTTCACCGTGGTTCTTTCCGGGGGCGATCCGGCTATTCGCGCCAGGCGGCAGCGCCTCGCCGACATTACGGAAGAGGCGATGTGGCGGGGAATAGCGGCTATGGCGGCCGGCAAACACGTTGGTGACATCGGCCGCGCTATTGACGATTACATCTCTGGGCTGCCCGACGGGCCGAATATAGTCGAAGACTATGTTGGCCACGGCATTGGAACGGCGATGCATCAGGCGCCGGACGTGCCGAACTATCGGACACGCACGCGTGGACCGCGGTTGCGCCCGGGGATGGTGCTGTGCATCGAGCCCATGCTGACTGCGGGTAGCCAGGAGAATATGGTGCTCGATGACGACTGGACCGTGGTGACGGTGGATGGCTCTGACGCCGCACATGTGGAGCACGAGGTCGCGCTGCACTCCGGTGGAATCTGGGTGCTCTCGGCGCCGGACGGGGGAGCGGCGGGTCTGGCGCCTTTTGGAATCCGCCCCGTTCCTTTGGACTGAGCAGTGAGTGCGTGAGCACTCGTGTGTACCGGCTGAGAGGGTAACGCGCCTGGATGAACACGGAAGGTACCGGTTCGCCCGTTTGCTGCGTGCGGTTGCAGGTGCCTGCTACGCCGATGGGCATGAGTGAAAAACGTCGGCGCAAGTGCCGCGGCGGCCTCTACGTGACCCAGTGCACCGGAATCTGGCTTTCACGCTGAACAATACCCGAGTAGGATTAACACTCGGTACGTTGTGCCCAAGGGGTGCACGTATGCGGTTTCCCGCAATCCGGTGGGGGATCGTAGAGAGTGTTAGCGAGGGATATGGCGAAGAAGGATGGCGTCATCGAGGTTGAGGGAACGGTGGTTGAAACCCTCCCCAACGCGATGTTCCGTGTCGAGCTAGAGAACGGGCATGTTGTGCTGGCCCATATTTCTGGCAAGATGCGGCAGCATTACATCAAGATTCTGCCCGAGGATCGGGTGGTTGTGGAGCTTACTCCATACGACCTGAATCGTGGGCGAATCGTCTACCGCTATAAGTGAGCCCTACTGTGCTATCGCCGTCAGGCGGCAGCCGGACGGCAAGGAAGAACGACAATGAAGGTCAAGCCCAGCGTTAAGAGGATCTGTGACAAGTGCAAGGTAATTCGCCGGCACGGTCGTGTCATGGTGATCTGCGAGAACCCGCGGCACAAGCAGCGTCAGGGTTAAGCCCGGCGTAGCGGGCAGAGCCCGCAAGAAAGCGCATCACCAGCCGATTGGCAACCTCCGGACCGAAGGCCGGGGCCTGCGGTGAGACCCGCAGGGATGGCGATGCATCATACCTTCGGAACTATCAACAGGAGCTAAGAAATTGGCACGTCTCTCAGGTGTTGATCTCCCTCGCGAAAAGAGGGTCGAGATCGCGCTCACCTATATCTACGGCATTGGCCGGACACGGGCGGCTGAGGCCTTGGCTGCGACCGGTGTGAATCCGGATACTCGCGTCAAGGACCTTACCGAGGACGATCTGGTCAAACTCAAGAACCATATCGACGAAAACTACAAGGTTGAGGGTGATCTGCGCCGTGAGGTCCAGGCGGACATTCGCCGCAAGATCGAGATCGGCTGCTACCAGGGTCTACGCCATCGGCGTGGCCTGCCGGTTCGCGGCCAGCGCACCAAGACCAACGCGCGTACCCGCAAGGGGCCGAAGCGTACCGTTGCCGGAAAGAAGAAGGCTAAGTAAGCCTCGTCGTTAGTTCGAGAGAGAAAGTAGATTATGCCACGTCAGTCTGCCTCCGGCACCCGTCGGCCCCGCCGTAAGGACCGCCGGAATATTGCAGTGGGCCAGGCCCACATAAAGTCCACCTTCAACAACACCATTGTGTCGATTACTGACCCCACTGGCGCAGTTATTGCATCTTGCTCCTCGGGGCAGGTTGGTTTCAAGGGATCGCGTAAGTCGACGCCGTATGCGGCTCAGCTCGCGGCCGAGAACGCTGCCCGGCAAGCGATGGACCAGGGCATGAAGAAGGTCGATGTCTTTGTGAAGGGTCCGGGATCGGGCCGTGAAACCGCCATTCGGTCGCTGACCGCATCCGGCCTCGAGGTTACGTCGATTTCTGATGTGACACCGCAGGCGCATAACGGGTGCCGTCCTCCTAAGCGTCGCCGCGTGTAGCGGTGTGCTGCGGCTTATCAATCGCCGCGTTCCCTGCCGTGACTGCGGCGGAACCGGCGCGAAGCCGCTGGTCACAATCGACTTGGGCCCGTTGTGGGGCCATGTCGTACGGCTGGACCGAGAGCCGTACGAGTAACGCGGACATCAAATAGCGGGTGTCCGCTGAAAGGAAAGAATCGTGCTGATCACACAGCGTCCTGTCCTCACAGAGGAACAGGTCTCCGAGTATCGCTCGCGGTTTACACTCGAACCCCTCGAGCCGGGGTTCGGATACACCCTGGGTAACTCCATGCGGCGCACACTGTTGTCTTCTATTCCGGGTGCAGCAGTCACTTCCATTCGTATCGACGGCGTGCTCCATGAGTTCTCCACCATCGCCGGAGTAAAAGAAGATGTCGCGGAGATTATCCTCAATTTGAAGGAGCTGGTCGTCTCCTCCGAGAACGACGAGCCGGTGCTGATGTACCTGCGCAAACAGGGACCCTGCGAGGTTACCGCCGCCGACATTACGCCGCCCGCAGGCGTTGAGATCCACAACCCTGATCTTCATATCGCCACGCTCAATGAGAAGGGCAAGATCGAGGTTGACCTGACCGTCGAGCGCGGTCGCGGCTATGTTTCCGCCGCACAGAACAAGGGAGCCGACGACGAGATCGGGCGTATTCCGATCGACTCTATCTATTCCCCGGTTCTGAAGGTGTCGTACAAGGTTGAGGCCACCCGTGTGGAACAGCGTACCGACTTCGACAAGCTTATTGTTGATGTTGAGGTCAAGCAGTCCACGACGCCGCGTGACGCGCTAGCCTCGGCCGGGAAGACGCTGGTGGAACTGTTCGGACTGCTGGTTGATCTGAACACGGAGGCCGAAGGAATTGAAGTCGGCCCGGCGCCGGTTGTGGAGACGCAGTCTTCCGACCTGCAGCGCCCGATCACCATTTTGAATCTGCCGGCCCGCTCGCAGAACTGCCTGCAGCGCGAGGGCATCCATACCATTGGCGAGCTCGTGCAGCGTTCCGAGGCCGACCTCCTGGACATTCGCAACTTCGGCGCGAAGTCCATTGAGGACGTTAAGGATGAACTGGCGAAGCTCGACCTGCGTCTTAAGGATTCCCCGGCAGGCTTCCTCGCGGGTTATGGCGAGGAGAGCTATACCATGCAGTTCAGCGACGACCTGCAGGCCTGAGGCCCGCAGCATTATAGGAGACAAGTACTATGCCCAAGCCTACGAAAGGCCCGCGTCTCGGTGGCTCTGCCGCCCACCAGCGGCACATCATCGCCAACCTGTGTAAGGACCTCATCCGCAACAAGTCGGTGCGGACCACGCAGGCGCGCGCCAAGGCCGTGCAGCCGTATATGGAGAAGCTCATTACGAAGGCGAAGCGTGGCGATACGGCCAACCGCCGCCAGGCGCTGAAGGTGCTTGGCGATCGCGAACTGGCCTACATCCTCTTCGAGGAGCTGGCTCCGCTATTCGCCGAGCGCGACGGTGGGTACACCCGCATCACCAAGATCGGTAACCGCAAGGGCGACAACGCCCCGATGGCGGTCATTTCTCTGGTGACCGAGAAGGTTTCGCCGAAGCAGGCCGTTGTACAGGAGGCCGAGAAGGCCGCCGCCAAGGCTGCTGCGGCTGAGGAATCTGCGGAGGAAGTGGAGGAGTCCGAATCCGCAGAGTCTGCGGAGTCCGCCGAGAGTTCCGAGTCGGCAGAGTTGGCAGATGATGCCGAGGCTACCGACGACGCCGAGAAGTAAACGATTCTTATACGGTGAGGGGGCACTCCGTCGGGTGCCCCCTCGTTGTTTACGCCTGGGTGTCATTTCCGACTGGGCGTTGTTCCCGACTGCGCGGCGTGGCCGAGATGCGCGGCTTGGCCCCGGTTTCGTGTTGTCTTCTCGGCGCCTCGGCGTCGTTGCTGATCAGGCGTCTGCCGCTCGGGCGTTGTGGCCGAGATGGGCGTTGTCTCCGGCTGGGCATCGGGTGGGGGCTGCGGGGCTTAGAGGCCGGTTTGTGTGTCTAGGTTGGGCGTGTTGGGGTGGCTGCTGACACCCAGTACATCGTGTGCTTGTAGACTCTCCGGGTTTTCCTCCAAACTCCGGGTTATTCGCGGAGAACTGGGGAAACCCGGAGACTTCGGGTAGCGTGCTATGGCCCGGGTTGCGGGTAGGTGCATCACGGGTTCGGGTCGGGGGTGGGAGTTGCCCCGCGGCACCTAGCCTGCATGTGGCGCACTGCGCTCCGGCCTGTTAGCGGTGCGGGCGGGCGAGCGACCAAGCGCGCACGCCACCGTTCATTCCGGCAGCATTGGGAATAAAACTGACGTTGTCGCCTAGCCGGGCGCGCACGGTCGGCGAAATTCGCGCGCTATTGCCACCTCCCAAATAGAGTCGGTCCCAGCGGAAGACGGGCCACAGATACTCAAGGGCACGCAGCACTCGGCGGGACCAGGCGGAATCGCCAAGCCGGATACGCTCCGCCTCACCGATCACGTCATCGTAGGTCAAGCCCCACCGCATAGGAGCGTGCGACAATTCGAGATGCGGCGCCAGCTGGCCGTCGTCGACAAGCGCGGAACCCAATCCGGTTCCCAGCGTGATGACGAGTTCGGAGCCTCGGCCCGAGACCACACCGGCGGCAGCGACTTCGGCGTCGTTCAACACTAACGCGGGTACGGCGAACCGTTCCTGCAATACCGCGGCCATGTCGAGGTGGTCCCATGCCTCCGCCAGCTCCGGAACAATCTTCGTATGCGGTCCGGAGCGCCGAATGTAGTGCGGCGTGTAGATTACGATCCCATGGCGGATCATGCCCGGCATACCCAGGGTGATGCGGTCGAATTCACCAAGAGAGTGCGCATGGTCCGCAACGATGCCGAGAAGGTCCTCGGAGAGAGGGGATAACGCAGGGCGGTTCGTTGCGGCGGGCCGATTTGAAAGCCTCCTGGGTCCAAGATGCAGCTCTTGATTCCGCCGCCGCCGCAGTCGACGGCGAGCGTGCGCGGCTTGGGTGGACCCAGCGGGGTATGGGAGACTTCACTCATGACTTCGACGGTATCGCAAACTGTGCGGCTGCGTCTCGATCTGGCGTACGACGGTGCGGGTTTTCACGGTTGGGCGGCACAGCCCGGATTACGAACCGTGGAAGGAACGCTGGCGGAGGCCTTGACCACCGTCTTGCGTCATGAGGTGCAGCTCACCGTTGCCGGGCGTACTGATGCCGGTGTCCATGCACGTGGTCAGGTAGCGCACGTCGATGTTCCAGCGGCCGCCTTCGCGGGCCTTTCCGGCCGTAGCAAGCGGGAGCCGACGGAGGCCTTGCGGGCGCGGCTGACAGGCGTGTTGCTGCGCGCAAGTGTTGGCGGTCCGCGGGGATCGTCAGACCTTCTTGTTCGCGCGGTATCGCTTGCACCCGCGGGATTCGATGCGCGCTTCTCCGCGCTTGCTCGCACCTACAGTTATCAGGTAGCCGATTCCGTTGGCGGTTACGACCCACTGCGCCGCAGCACCGTTCTCTGGTTGCCGGAAAGACTGGATGTGCAGGCAATGCAGCGGGCAGCGATCCCGTTGCTCGGGGAACATGACTTTCTTTCCTACTGCAAGCCGCGCGAGGGGGCGACGACGGTGCGCGAGTTGCAGCTGCTCGAGATTGCACGGCGTGGCGAACTAGTGCAATTCACCGTCCGTGCCGACGCATTCTGCCATTCCATGGTTCGCACATTGGTGGGGACTCTGTTGCGGGTCGGAAATGGAAAGAGACCCGAAGAATGGCCTGCGGAGCGGTTGGCGGCGCGCAGACGCGACGGCGAGGTTGTGGTGGCACCTGCCCATCCCCTCACCTTGGAGCGCGTCAATTATCCTGATGATGCGCAATTGGCGTCGCGGGCCCAGGTTACGCGGGCGGTCCGGAATTGTGGTTGTTAGCAGAACTGGTCCATCATGGGTAAATGTGGAGGCAGATCACGTTGCGAAAGAGGTACGAGTGGACTCAGGAAAGGTAATTGAACGCTACCCCGTTCCGCCGGAAAAGCCGCGGTATACGAGCGAGGTGCAGAAAGTATCCGGTCGACGCGGGCCGCGCCTCTACGAGGCGGTTGCCGGAGTGTTCGTCGTTTTCGGATTGATCTTAGCGTTTTGGTTGGCGGGACTGCTGTTGATGCGCGCTTTACCCGGGGAACCGCTATGGATTGTGTACTTGCTGCTATTCTGGGCGCTGTTAACATACCTTGCCCTTCCACGCTTGCACCAGTTGTTCACACTGATTTATGTGCCGGATTACTTCATCGGACGGACCCGTACAGGTGACGGGTTGCTGGGTGACCCGGTGAACCTCGCATTGGAGGGCAGCGAGGAAGATATTCACGCTGCGATGCAGGCGGCGGGATGGACGCTTGCCGATGAGATAACTCTGCGTTCTTCGTGGGGGATGATCGTTTCGGCTCTCGGGCGTCGTTCTTATCCGGCGGCCCCGGTCTCCAATTTGTATCTTTTTGGGCGGCGCCATGCTTTTGCCTACCAACAGGAAGTCGATGGGAACGCTTCGCAACGTCATCATGTGCGATTCTGGCGCACGCCAGACGGCTGGCGTTTGCCCGGCGGTGAAAGAGTGCAGTGGCTCGCTGCGGGAACCTATGACCGCTCGGTCGGGCTATCCGCTTTTACCGGGCAGGTCACACACAAGATCGATGCGAACATTGACATCGAACGTGACTACATCATCAATACGGTTCGCTACGCGGATCCTCAGTCAAGCGTGCGGGTGATTGACCAATTCTCCACCTCGTACCACTCCCGCAACGGCGGCGGAGACGAGGTACATACAGACGGTGATCTTCCTGTTCTTGATGTCGCGGGTGCCGCGCCGCGGTTGCGACTCTCCACCGCAGACGGCGGGGAGCAGAGCGAGCGCGCGCACCGCCTGCCGCCTCTGCCCCTGCTCGGGGCGGGATTGCTGAGCATTATGTCTGTTGTCGCAGCCTGTGGCGATGTGTTGCAAGGTCCGGATGCTTTGACCGGAACACGCCTTGTTGTGCAGTCGTTGATACTGCTGACGTGGATCCAGGCGGTCCGGCACAGGCGTTGGGCCTGGGTCGCCTTCATGGCAATCGAAACTCTTGCTGCCTTTGGAACGCTGTGTTTCCCCGACGAAGCCAGTGGTATTTTCCAAGCGGCGCTCGCGGTGCTCGTCGTTCTGGCCGTCACGGCGAATCCGGTGCGCGCCTGGGTTAATGAAGGTCGCACCGACCCGCGCGTCCGGCTTCCGCAGTCGTGAGACGTATGTGCATGACGTCTGGAGCAAACCGTTGAATGGGCGCGGCACGTGCCGCTGATTGGCTAAAGAACGACCCGCTGACCAGGCGGCTAGCCCACGTCGCCATACGATTCGTGCCACCGGTCCGTCTGGAGCGGGCACGATCCAGACGCACCCGCTCCAGAGGAACGCTGCGAGGGCTCGCGCCCGTTCCAAGGTACCTGCGGCGTGCCACTAGCAACAGTTCATTTGCACTGCAGTTAGTTCCAAAGCAGGCCCGGTGCGAAGACCTCCTCTTTGATCTCTTCAAAGAGTCCGATCTCCCGCGCGACGTCGAGAACCGTGTAACGTGACCGGTAGTACATGGCGCGGGGGAAGGTCTCGCGCACATCGTCGGCGGTCAAGCCGATGTCTTCCGGACGCGACGGCGCACCGGCCTCGGCCAGCATCCGCTGCAGCTCCTTAACGGGCATGAGTTGCCCGGAGAGTCGCTCCCGCAGTGTGGGCCAAGCGGCGCGCAGTTTCTCGACCCGCGTGCGTAGCCCATCCGCATCAACGTACTTCTCACGGGTCTCGTTGATCCCCTTGTCGATCAACGGCCCGGACATTGTGTTGCGAATATCGGCCTCAATGGCGCCCCAGGACGGCCAGGCGGCCACCACGGCGTCGATATCGAGTGCGGAAATATCCCGCAGCAGGAAACGCTCGTGGAAAGCCGTCATAGCGAGCGTCCCGATCACCACCTTGAAGCCGTGGCTCAGGGGCGGGTCGAGCTCGGCGCCCAAATGGTTCAGCTCCCACAGGTGACTGAAATAGTGCTCGGCACCCGAGGCGGGCCGAGTGCCACGCGCCACCTGCATGGCTAAGCCGGACATGACTAGACCGGAACATAGACCCTCGTAGGCCTCGGGTACGCCAGCGGCGAGTTCGGTCGGCCGTGACAGGGCTTCGCGCACGCCTCCTTGGACCAGTTTCCATGCCAGCGGGTGAATGGGATCGACACCGACGGCGTCGGCGTACATCCAGTCCGCCCCGGCGGGAATCTTCGCCGAGAGATCGCCATAACCTGACGCTGCCATGGGACGCGGGGCGCCAGCGGCGACGTCCAGATCAAAGATCACTGTATGAGGAGCCGGGCAGGGCATGGTGATCTTCAAACCGTCGCGCGTCATAGGGGCGCCGAAGCCGGTGTAGCCGTCCATGGAGGCAGCTGTTGCGACGACGGCGTAAGGTTGGTCAAGTTCCCCGGAGGCCAGCTTTGTGAGATCGTTGAGTGTGCCGGAGCCGATGGCGATTCCAAGAGCTCCGCCCGCTGTCAAACGTTCTTTAATCTCCACACAGTGATCGTAGGAGGCATAGAGGGTTGGCCTGCCGGGGAAAATCATTGGGTCGATGGCGGTAACGCCATCCTCCGCCTCCAGATAACCCTGGATGGTCGCTCCCGCAGCCTGCCAGGTATTCTCGTCGGCGACCAACATGACCGGGCGATTCCCGACGCTGCGCAGCATCTGGGCGATGATCTCTCCAGACTTTGTGATGACGCCGCGTCCGACCTCAATAGCCTTGGTGCTTTCGGCCTGGGCGAGCCCTTGTGCGGTGATGTCCTCTTCTGCAGTCATTTCTTTCCTTATTCTCCGTGGTTGAGAACTGTATTCCTTGTGACACCGACTCATATGCATGCCGGATACCGCGCAGATCGATTGGCAATATCGGAGAAGGCCATCGCGCAGATCCCTGCACCTTGCGGTTGTCTCAACCTTTGTTTGTTCGATGGTCGAAAGAGGCGTGATGGAGCTCGAAGAGTGCCGGGTAGAGTTCCGCATACTGGTCGACCCAGAAGCGATACTCCTCGTAGCGTGCCGGGTCTGGCACGATTGTGGTCTTCTCGTGAACCATCGCCGCAGCCGCTTCGTGTAGGTCCTTGTACCGACCTGCCGCAACGGCCGCCATCATGGCCGAACCAAGGGTGGGGCCGTCCTGCACTTCGGTTATTTTGATGCGCAGTCCCGTAATATCGGCATGCATTTGTAGCCAGGAGGGGCTATTCAATGCTCCACCACATGCCACAATGACTTCCGGGTTGTAGCCGAGTGAGCGCAGAGTACGTAGGTTCATTTCCAAGCCGTAGCAGGTGGCCTCCTGGATCGCGTGGTAAATGTGCTCTCGGCTGTGGTTCAGGCTCAGGCCGGTGATGGTGCCGCGGGCGCGCGCGTCCGTATAGGGGCTTCGGTTGCCCTGGAAGTAGTCCGTGACAAGCACACCGTCCGATCCGGGGCCGATATCCTTGCTGGCCTCGTTGAGGATCTCATAAGGGGAAGGACCGCCGTTCTTATGTGCTTCGGCTAGATCGGCGCAGAAGGTCTGCAGAAACCAACGGATAATGGAGCCGGTGGATACTTGCGAGGCTTCGAGCGTGTACTGGCCCGGCACAAGGGCATCCGTGTGCGCGCCGAAGAGGCCCGGACCATGCATCGTTTGTGCCGACTGGGCGAGCAGGCAGTTGCTGGATCCGGTGATAAGCGCCATTTGGCCCGGGTTGAGGACGGCCATGCCGATCATGCCCGCCTCGGCATCGATGCCCCCTGCAGCCACGGGAGTCCCAGCGACGAGGCCGAGTTGCTCGGCGGCTTTTGGTGTGAGTTCGCCGAGGTGATCACCCATCACCTTGAGATCGTTCGGCATCTTATCCATTAGGTCGTCGAGGCCAAGTTGGGCGTAGAAGTCGACCGGGAACCCGCCATGGTCATTGTTGTGGTACATCTTCAGGGATGCACTGGTGAGATTTACGCAGGCGCGGCCCGTAAGGCTGAAACCGATCCAGTCCGGTGCGTCCAGAACCCATTTGGTACGCGCCCAGATATCCGGTTCGTTCTCCTTGACCCACAGTGCTTTGTAAATGAACCATTCAGCCGAGGCCGGATCCTCGCCGCCTGCGTTGTAGAGGCGTGCCCAATGGCTAATGTCGGATGCGCGGGCTGCCTGGTTTTCGGCGCGCACGTCGGACCACATGATCGCGCGACGTAGGGGAGTGTCGTCCTCGCCGACGGCGATAAGCGTTGCGGAGGTGGCATCATAGCCGATTCCGGCAATGTCGGCCGGGTCAACGCCGGATTTTTCGAGCACCTTGTGGACGGAGGTGACCAGTGCATCCCACCATTCGTCGGTATCCTGCTCCACCCAGCTTTGATACGGGTAGTAGGACGTAACATTTGTGTCGTGAAAGGCGAGGGGATGACCCTCGGCATCAAACAAACCAACTCGGCATCCGCCCGTGCCCAAGTCGATACCCATATATGCCTGTGGCATGGATCTTCCTCCTTTGGAGATCTACGGCAATCATAGACAACGCTAGCATCTGCCCGGGCTGCCCGCGGGATTTCGGGGAAGCCGATTCCACTGGGCGATGGCTGGCATATCTCTTGGAATTGCGCCTCTCTTGGAGTTGCGCCGACGACGCCGGTTTGACATCCGTATCTCGGCGGCCGCTGGCCGTCGTCGTGCGGGGCCTGTCGGAATAGGGTGCGGCGGAATCATCTTCTGGCGAGAAGGTCGGAGAGAGTCGTCGGGCCGGGGAGTGCGATGGAATGATCACCGGCTGGTAGGTGTGGACGGTAGTACGTGATGGAGTGCGGGAGCGGGTGCACCGTCCGCCGACGCAGTGCCGTCGCTCACAGCGGGCTCTTCCTTTTGACCGCGCCAAATCCGGCCAGTATTCTTAGTTGATGTTGTGTGTGCTGTTTGCACGGTGTTCTTCCCACTCGCCGTGCCGCATCCGACAGTAAGTTACCTACCCTTTGGGGGTCGTGTCCTCTTACCGCGGTCCCCGATACGAGAAACGAAGGCTACGCCCGTGCGCACGTATACACCGAAGCCCGGCGACGTCGAACCGAAGTGGTATCTTATTGATGCCGACGGCGTCGTCCTTGGCCGATTGGCAGCTCAAGTTGCCACCCTGCTCCGTGGGAAGCACAAGCCGAACTTTGCCCCTAACGCTGACACTGGCGACTATGTGATCGTCGTCAACGCTGGCAAGGTCGAACTGACCGGCAGCAAGCGGGAGCAGAAGATGGCCTACCATCACTCCGGTTACCCGGGTGGTCTGAAGGCCACCAGTTACACGGAGCTGCTTGCAACCAAGCCTGAGCGCGCCGTCGAAAAAGCCGTTGCGGGAATGCTCCCGAAAAATAAGCTGGCTCGTAAGCAGCTAAAGAAGCTCAAGGTTTACGCCGGCGCTGAGCATCCGCATACCGCTCAGCAGCCCGAAACCTATGAGCTGAAGAAGATCGCTCAGTGATAACCGGAAACAGGATGTAAGTAAATGGCTGAGACCACAGTTGATACTGAGCTGGACGAAGAATTCACCGGCTCTTACACCACGGAGAGTGAAGCTCCACGCGTTGGTCAGGGTTCCTCCCTGACCGCTCCGGGCCAGGCAGTCGGCCGCCGTAAGGAGGCGGTTGCCCGTGTCCGTCTTCTTCCTGGAACCGGCGAGTGGAAGATCAACGGCCGTACTCTGGAGGATTATTTCCCCAACAAGCTGCATCAGCAGCTAGTGCGTTCGCCGTTCACCCTGCTGGACCTCGAAGGTCGTTTTGACGTCGTTGCCCGTATCAACGGCGGCGGCGTCTCTGGACAGGCGGGCGCCCTGCGCCTCGGCATTGCCCGTGCACTCAACGAGATTGACCGGGAGGCCAATCGTCCGGCTCTGAAGAAGGCCGGGTTCCTGACGCGCGATGCTCGCGCGGTTGAACGTAAGAAGGCCGGCCTGAAGAAGGCCCGTAAGGCTTCGCAGTTCTCCAAGCGATGAGATTGTTACGACGAGGGGTTCCGAGATTCGGGACCCCTCGTCGTGTATATAGTGGAGCGCGAAGCGCGAACCGGGCTGCCGCACACACCGAGAAGCCGATGCGGGGCGTCGTCGTCGGTTTAATGCGATACTGACCAATGAACTGATCAAGGGAGTAGTAATGCCTCGACTTTTTGGTACCGATGGAGTACGCGGACTCGCTAACCGCGAGGTCACCGCCAGTCTCGCCCTCTCTTTGGGAGATGCCGCGGCGCGGGTGCTCACCGAGTCCACAGAATCCGGACGCCACCCGCGCGCGGTTATCGCACGCGACACGCGCATCAGCGGGGCCATGCTGGCACAGGCGGTGGCGGCTGGCCTGGCAAGCGCCGGCGTCGACGTCGAGCATGTTGGAGTATTGCCCACACCCGGGCTGGCGTATCTGACCGCCAGTCGGGACGTGGATTTAGGCGTTGTTATCTCCGCTTCGCATAATCCAATGCCGGATAACGGCATAAAATTCTTCGCCCGTGCGGGTTACAAACTCGAGGACGCGCTTGAGGATCAGATCGAGGCGATCCTGGGGCAGGACTGGGAGCATCCCGTCGGCGCGGATGTTGGGCGTATTTCCAGCGCGGTGGAAGCTGCTGACGCTGCTTACGTGGACCATTTGGCGGCCTCGATCTCGACGCCACTGAATGGACTGCGGATCGCCGTGGACTGCGCAAATGGTGCCGCATCAACGGTGGCACCGGAGGCGCTGCGCAAGGCGGGTGCGGAACTCGTTGTTATCAACGCGTCCCCGGACGGGTACAACATTAATGTCGCCTGTGGTTCGACCCATCCGGAGCAGTTACAGCGCACGGTGGTCGAGTCCGGTGCCGACTTCGGTGTAGCTTTCGACGGCGACGCCGACCGCTGCCTCGCGGTGGACGGCAACGGCAAGATGGTGGATGGCGACCAGATAATAGGAATGCTGGCCCTGGGGCTGAAGGAAGAGGGACGCCTGGCACATGACACCTTGGTTGTCACGGTTATGTCGAATCTGGGCCTGATCCTCGCGATGCGCAATGCCGGTATTGAAACGGTGCAGACGGCGGTTGGTGATCGGTACGTTTTGGAAGCCATGCGCGCGGATGGTTATGTGCTTGGCGGTGAGCAGTCCGGGCATGTGATCAACATGGAGCATGCCACCACCGGCGATGGCACTTTGACGGCGCTGCTGGTGGCTGAACGCGTTGCCGCAACGGGTAAGTCGTTGGCCGAGTTGGCCGGCGTGGTGCAGCGCCTGCCGCAGACGCTGGTGAATGTGCCGAATGTGGATAAGACTGCGACCAGCAGCAACAGTGCTGTTACAGGTGCCGTGGCCGCCGCCGAGGAGCGGCTGGGCGAGACCGGCCGCGTGGTGCTGCGTGCTTCTGGCACTGAGCCCTTGGTGCGGGTAATGGTTGAGGCCGCGACCCAGGCCGAGGCTGACAGTGTTGCGGCCGAGCTGGCAGAAGTGGTGAAGAAGAATCTCTCCCTGTAGATGTGGGGATTTAGCAGCGAGCTTGCGGGATGCGTGGGTGGGCTTGTGAGAAGTGTCGGTGAGCCTGCGAGAAGTGTCGGGTTTTTCAAGAAGTGTCGTGTGAAAGGGCGGAGTTTCTTGAAATTCCCGACACTTCTCGGCGTGGTGTGGTGCTTGGCGTTGTCTGGTGTGCGGGGGTGTTCGGTCGTGGCTGGGGTGGCTGTGTGCTGGGGGTTGTGTTGTGGGTTATGGTTGGGTAGTCTCGGGGTGATTTAATGGTGCTCGCCGGTTTGGTTTTCACTGGTTGGCTTGAGATGAAGGAGTTGGGATTATGGCGACGGTGGCGGAGATTGCGACGTGGCGCAGTGGGCCGTTGCGAGAGGCGAGTGCGGATTTGAAGACGACGGCGCGCCGGTATGCGGAGGTTGCCGAGGGGTTGGGCGGGTTTGTGAATGATGAGGTGTTTGTTGGTGAGGCAGGTGATGCGGAGGCGGCGTCGCGGCGGGCCTTGGTTGATGATATGGGGGATATGCAGCGGATTTTGGAGAAGGCAGCTAATGATTTTGATGCGATTGCGGATGCTATTGATGAGTTGGTACCGGAGGCGGAGGGGATCAGGATTGAGTTGGGTGGTGCGCAGGTGCCGGATGTGGGTGGTGCGGGGATACCGGATGGTGTGTATTGGCGGGCGACGACGTGTATGAGTAAGGGTGATGCGATTGTGAGAGCGTTGGAGGATGTGTATGCGGAGTTGGGTGGTTTGGTGGCGGCGGGTGAGGCGCCGAGTGCGGCGATACTCTCGCATGGTGTGTCTGCTCCGAAGTGGGGGTGGAGTGTTGAGGAGGTTAATGATTGGTGGATGTCTCTGTCGCGGGAGGAGCAGGAGACGATTATTACGAGTCATCCGGAATGGATCGGCAACTTGAATGGGATCCCGATTGATGACCGCAGTGATGCCAACGTGAATCGCTTGGATGAGGAGATCGAGGCGGTCACGGCTGAACTGGAGAAGGCGGAGGAGGAGTGGGAGGCATCCCGTGCGATGACGGTTCCGGAGATGGGGCCGATGGTGCAGCGTGCTCCTGATCTGGTGGCGCTCCAGGATAAGAAACGCCAGTTGGAGGCGTTGAAGCAAGCGTTCGAGGAGGACAACGGGACGCATAGCCTGGTGAGTTTGGATGTGTGGTCGAGTGATCGTTTGCGTGCGGTGGTGGCGATTGGAGATGTGGATCGGGCGGATCGGGTGATGGTGCATACTCCGGGGATGACCTCGACGGTCAGTAGTAGTCTTGTGACCTTTTCCGGTCAGTGGGGTAGTGGTGTTGAGGGCGTGCAAAATGTCTTGAATGAAGGAAAGACACAGCTGGAACGTGAGGGTCGTGGTGATGAGTTGGCTGGGGTGGTGTTTTTGGGGTATGACGCGCCGCAGTGGGATGAGATGGTCTCGAGTAATTCGGTGGCGTTGAGTAAGAGTGCGAGGGAGGGTGGTGAGAATTTGGCGGGGTTGTTGGATTCGATTCAGGCGACGCATGAGGGGGATTTGTATCTGGTGGCGTCGGGGCATTCGTATGGGTCGACGGTCACGGGGTATGCGTTGCGGCAGTCCACGGTTGCTGATGAGGTGATGGTGATGGGTTCTCCAGGGATTACGACGCGGCAGAATCAGGATGTGAATATGGTGCCTGGGCATGTGAATGTGGGCGAGGCGCAGGGGTTCCCGCGGATTCCCTTCGTGGATGTCGGTGATGGTGACCCGGTGGCTGATCTGGGTTGGTTTGGTGGGGATCCGAGTACGTCGCGGGAGTTCAACAGGATTGGTACGGATGAGTGGACCAGCGCGGAAGGGGTGGAGTATACGGACTCGAAGGGTCATTCCGAGTATTACGATGTTGGGCGGACCTCGGTTTATGATCAGGCCAGTGTGCTGATCGGTAATGGTGTGGTTGCGGGGGTGGAGCAGTGAGTATGCGGCGTGTGCGGTATCTGGTTGGTTGTCTTCTACTGTTAGGAGTATGTATGGCTGGTTGTTCTGATTTTTCGGATAGGTATTACGGGCGGACGGATGAGTATCTGCCGACTCGGAATGTCTCGTATGTGGAGGCGCGGCGGGAGGCGATCCTCCTGCTGCTGCAGTTACAGCAGACCCTGTCGGATGAGTTTGATGTGGGTGAGTGGACGCCACCAGCGCTGGGTGGCGGCTCGCAGGTTGATAATACGACTTCGGGGTGTCCGGCCGGGACGGTGATCGAGCGATGGAAGTTGGGGACGGCGGGGCCGCTCACGGGTGAGACGTGGCCGCAGGCGGTGGACCGGTTTACGGAGATTCTGACCCCGTTAGGGTTTAGTGGCCCGGTGGATACGACGGTGCGGGCGGAGGATCACACGGTGGTGTTTTTTAATGAGGAGACCGGGCAAAAGGTTGATCTGGGCTATTACAAGCGGACTTTGGTGGTGGTTGATACGGGGTGTGTGCCGGGGAAGTGGTCGCAGGATTGGCCGCAGGGCACCGAGGTTGTCCCAGAACACCTACGCACCACCGGCCGGGCGATCCGCAGTGGCGAACCCGAGGAATGGGCACCCTACACTCCGGCCTCAGGGGAACAGGCGTCTCAGGAAGGAGGTGAGGGGTAATGGACCGTTTGAGTGTTGATCCGGAGGTGTTACGGGATCGTGCTCGTGATGTGGATGAGTATGCGCAGCAGATCGGTAACACGCCGGGTTCTACGTCGTTAATCGGTAGCTGGTCGGCTGTGCCCAGTGCGAAACTCTCGAGCAAGTCCATGGATGCCGGTGCGGCATTATCGGACGGGCGTCAAGCCAGCATTGCCCGGTTAGAGAAGTTAGCTTCCGGGCTGCGAGGCGCAGCCCAAGACTTCCAGGAAACTGACGAACACGTCAACGCGAGTTTTTTGAGTGCAGTCTATGCGGCACTAGCATCCTTCTAAACGTTTGGAATGAGCATGCTGCTAGAACCGCCGCGGGACTCTTGCCGGTGGTTACGGTCGGCGCGACGGTGGTTTCGGGTGGGTGGATGAGTATCTCGCGACTCGGTAGAGGCCGAATGTGGAAGGCGCGGACGAATAAGCGGGTTGATTACTGATTTGGGTGCGTTGCCGGGCCGAACTTTCCAGCCCGGACGCGTGAGACGACTACAGCTTGCGCAGGTACACGCTTTCAATGAGGTGGTCGGCTCCCTTACGCAGAATGATGTCCGCGCGCGAGCGGGTGGGGGCGATATTCTCCAGCAAATTCGGCAGATTGATGGTTCGCCAGATCTCCTCACCGCGGGCGCGTAGTTCGTCGTCGGGAAGCTCGGCGAATTGGTGGAAGAACGCTCCCGGCTGGTTGAAGGCGACGTCACGCAGCTTGAAAATGCGGTCGATATACCATCGTTCGATATCCTCGGCGTCGGCATCAACGTAGATGGATAGGTCGAAGAAATCGGATACCGCGAGTAATTCGCCGGTACTACGGCTGCGCCGAGGAGGATGCAGAACGTTCACTCCTTCAACAATCAGAATGTCCGGGTGATTAACCTCCCGGTAGGAACCGGGGATGATGTCGTAAATGACGTGATCGTACAAGGGGGCCCGTACATGCGCCTCACCCGCCTTCACCGCTTTGAGGAAATCGATAAGCGCCGCGCGGTCGTAGGATTCCGGGAATCCCTTCTTATCCATTATGCCGCGCCGTTCTAACTCTACATTGGGCAAAAGAAAGCCGTCGGTGGTCACGAGGTCCACCTTGGGAGTAGCTGGCCAACGACGTAGCAGCTCCTGCAGGAGCCGCGCTGTAGTCGATTTCCCGACGGCCACCGACCCGGCGATCCCGATAACGAACGGCGTCCGCTCTTCCTGTAGGCCGAGGAAAGCGGATGTTTTCCCGTGCAGCGCGCCGACTTCCGCCGTGTACATCTGCAGCAGCGCGGAGAGGGGCCGATAGACGGCGTCTGCTTCGTGCAGGTCAATTGGGTCTCCCAAGGCGGAGAGTCGGCGAATATCGGAATGAGTCAGCGGCAAGGGAGTGGACTGTGCCAGTGCGGCCCACTCATCATGCGAAAAACTCAGGACATGCGTGGGCGACGTCGTCGTTTTCATCGCTTGTAGTGTACGACGCAGTACAAGGTGAGGGCGAGGTGAACGACAAATGCCTGTGGCGAGTATCCCTGCGCCTGACATTCCTGACGATCCTGCCAATCCGGTATCTGGGGCTGGAGTATGGCGGTGAGGCGGATGGCTGGGGAAGCGGACCGGCAGATGGAAGCGGTCTGGCGGATGGCTCAATCGGCCCGGCAAGTGAAGCCGATAGGCGTACCCTGCCCTGGGTATAACGCGCGGTATAACGAATACGGTCAATGGGCGCGGAAAGCCCTCCCGCGCGAGCGCGGCGGCGACGATTCTAGCGTCCGCGAGCGCGACGACTTCTTCAGCCCTCCCGCGCGAGCGCGGCGGCGACGCAGGTGAGTTTGGTAGGGATTGTTGCGCCATCGGGGCTAGACTGACCGTATGTGTGGAATCGTCGGATATGTGGGACACCAGGAATCCTCATCGCGTCCTCTTGAGGTTGTTCTGGAAGGTTTGGCTCGGCTCGAATACCGCGGATACGATTCCGCCGGTGTCGCCGTGGCAGGCGCCGATGGGATGCAAATCGCCAAACGCGCCGGTCGCCTCGATAATCTCCGCGAGATTGTGACTGGCTCACCGCTGGCCGCGGCGCGAAGTGCCATTGGGCATACGCGCTGGGCAACGCACGGCGGCCCAACCGATACGAACGCCCACCCGCATGTCAGTTTTGATGCTCGAGTGGCAGTGGTACACAACGGCATTATCGAGAACTACCAGCAGCTCGCCGCCGAACTGACGGAACAGGGGATCCGGCGCACATCCGAGACCGATACGGAGGTCGCAGCGCATCAGCTCGCGCTGGAGCTTGCCAAGGACGGCGACCTTCTCGCGGCCATGCGTCGTCTGGCTGCCCGGCTGGAAGGCTCCTTCACCCTGGTGGCCTTGGATGCCGAGCATCCTGACGCCATCGTCGCTGCCCGGCGCAATTCGCCCCTGGTTGTCGGAATGGGGGAAGGTGAGAATTTTCTTGGCTCCGACGTGGCGGCCTTTGTCGGCCAGACCCGTCACGCCCTGGAATTGGGGCAGGACCAAATCGTTCGTATCACGGCTGATAACGTCGAAGTGATCGACTTCGACGGCACGCCGTCGCACGGTAACCCCTTCGAGGTTGACTGGGATGTCAACGCGGCCGTGAAAGGCGGGTACGACACCTTCATGGATAAGGAGATCCACGAGGAGCCGACCGCCGTCGCAGAGACCCTGCGCGGACGCACCACTCCGGATGGCAATCTCCAGCTGGACGAGATGCGTATTCCCGAGGAGATTCTGCGCTCCATCGACAAGATCATCGTCGTCGCCTGTGGCACCGCTGCCTACGCCGGGCACGTGGCCAAATACGCCATTGAGCACTGGTGTCGTATCCCGGTCGAAGTGGAACTGGCGCACGAGTTCCGCTATCGCGACCCGGTTGTCAACGAGCGCACACTGGTGGTTGCCATCTCGCAATCCGGAGAGACCATGGACACACTCATGGCCATCCGGCATGCCCGTGAGCAGGGGTCGAAGGTTCTGGCAATAGTGAACACACACGGCTCCACCATTGCCCGAGAATCGGATGCGGTGCTTTACACACACGCCGGGCCCGAGGTCGCCGTCGCCTCCACCAAAGCGTTCATCGCTCAGATCACCGCCTGCTACCTACTCGGCCTTTACCTCGCGGAGCTGCGTGGCAATAAGTATGTGGACGAGGTTGCTACCTATTTGGAAGAGCTCGGTAAGATGCCGGGGCGCATTCAGGAGGTGCTCGCTGCGGAAGATGAGGTTCGTGAACTGGCACGTTCGATGGCGGATACCACGTCGGTGCTCTTCCTCGGGAGGCACGTCGGATTCCCGGTGGCTCTGGAAGGTGCACTGAAGCTTAAGGAACTCGCTTACATTCATGCCGAGGGTTTCGCCGCTGGCGAGTTGAAGCACGGTCCCATCGCGCTGATCGAACAGGATCTGCCGGTCTTTGTGATCGTACCGACGCCGCGGCGGCCCTTGCTGCACTCCAAGGTCATTTCGAATCTGCAGGAGGTGCGCGCCCGTGGCGCGAATACCATCGTCATAGCAGAAGAGGGTGACACCGATGTGGAGGCGCATGCGTCGAAGGTCTTCTGGGTGCCGCGCACCACGCCAACCCTGATGATGCCGTTGGTGACCGTCGTGCCACTGCAGATTTTCGCCTGTGAGCTAGCACGGGTGAAGGGATACGATGTGGACAAGCCGCGGAACCTGGCGAAGTCCGTGACCGTGGAGTGAGCCATGAAGCGGGCGTACCGGTGTGATGACATCCGCGAGGCGGAGGCGCCACTGTTGGAGGCGGGCGTACCGCTCATGCAGCAAGCCGCCGCCGCGCTCGCCTCGGAAACGTTACGGGAGTGGCGTTCGCGTGGAAACCGGATCCCCGGCACTCGGGTGCTGCTGCTGGTAGGAGCCGGAAACAATGGCGGAGACGCACTGTACGCGGGCGCGCGGTTGGCCCGGCGTGGCATGGCCGTAATGGCTCTGCTTGCCAGCTCGCACGTTCACCCAGAGGGCCTCGCGGCCGCGCAACAGGCGGGCGTTCGCGTTGTTGATGGGCTGCCATCGGCGGATGTTGTTATCGACGGTTTAGTAGGCATTGGCGCACGCGGACCACTGCGAGAACCGCTGGCCGGCGTTGTACAGGCGCTGGGGCAGCGGCGGACAGAGCTGACAGTTGCAGTAGATGTGCCATCCGGGGTGGGTGGCGACGACGGCGCCGTTAGCGGCCCAGTGGTCACGGCGGATATCACAGTGACCATGGGTGCTCTGAAACCAGGCCTGCTTCTTGATCCGGGGCGCCGCCACGTGGGGCGAATCATTCGTGTTCCACTTGGCTTTGAAGCACATCTGCCATCCGAACCTGCGGCAATCACGCTTGAAGCACCGGAAATTGCACGGCTGTGGCGGGTGCCGGACGCCGATTCCCACAAGTACAGTCGCGGCGTTGCCGGGCTGATGACCGGTTCCCCCCGCTATCCGGGAGCGGGTCTGCTCTCGGTGGATGCCGCATTGGCATCCGGGTGTGGAATGGTGCGGTACGTGGGTCAGCGGGAGCTCGCGGGCGTCGTCGTACAGCGCTGCCCGGAGGTGGTGACAGCGCCCGGACGAGTACAGACTTGGGTCCTCGGTTCCGGAATTGATATGGACGACGAGGTCGCTGCCTCCGAAGTGGCGCGACGCCTGCATGAGGCCGTGGCGGAGGAACTCCCGGTGGTACTCGATGCCGGAGCGATTTCCCTCGCCTACACCACCGACCTGCCAGAAAACGTGGTTCTTACACCGCACGCCGGTGAACTCGTCGCTCTGCTGGCCGCACGCGGTGAGCACCTCTCGCGGCATGACGTGGAAACCGGTCCGGCGCGCGCTGCCCGGCTCGCTGCGACGCTGACGGGAGCAACCGTGCATCTCAAAGGCGCCATCGACGTTGCCTGCTCGCCCGACGGTCCGCTGTACGTGCAATCCAATGCGCCCGCGTGGCGCGGAACGGCTGGTGCCGGCGATGTGCAGGCCGGCCTGCTCGGTGGCCTCTTGGCACAGTGGGGCCGTGCGGCCGCCCATCCCGCACGCCTTGCCGCGGCCGCCGCAGCTATCCATGCACGTGCTGCCGCTATCGCGTCCGGAACCGACGCAGGCGGAGTGGGGCGGCCGATTCGTGCTGGCGAGATCGTCCGGGCGATCCCGGCGGCAATAGCTGAGACGTTCGCGGAGGCGTGATGATTCCCTACTATCCGGCAGTGGCCGATATTGATCTGGATGCTGCTGCCCGCAACCTGCGCCAAGTGCGTAGCGCAATCGACGGGCAGAAGATTCTGGCCGTCGTCAAGGCGGATGCATACGGCCATGGTCGAGCGCAATGTGCGCGGGCATTTCTGGCGGCGGGAGCAGATTTCCTCGGGGTGGCACAGCTTGGTGAAGCATTGGCGCTGCGTGAGGAGATCGGGCCGGGGCCGCGCATTCTCGCGTGGATATATGCCCCCGGTGCTCCCCTGGTCGACGCCGTGCGCGCCGGGATAGATGTGTCGGTGGGCTCCTTCTGGGCCATCGATGAGTTGGCGGCTGCAGCTAAAATAACAGCCATCGCCGCGCGTATTCATCTCAAGGTCGATACGGCGATGACCCGCGGGGGTTTCAACCTTGAGAATGTTGAAGAGGCGGCCCGGCGTATTCGCGGCGCGGGGGAGTTATTCGATCCGGTTGGTTTGTGGAGTCACCTGGCGCGGGCGGACGAGCCCGATTGCGGAGTGACCGAGCAGCAGATTGAGCGTTTCGAGCAGGCACGTACAGCTGCCGCGCGCGGCGGCGTGGTCTTTGAAATCCATCATCTTGCGGCTTCCGCCGGCGCTTTGTGGCATCCCGCAACCCGTTACGATATGGTCCGGCCCGGTATCGTGCTTTACGGCCTGTCTCCCGAGCCGGAAGTGGCACGCGCACACGACATGGGCCTGCGGGCCGTTATGACTTTATCAGCGCAACTCACGGTGGATCGGCAGGTTCCCGCTGGCACGGGCATTTCCTACGGGCATACGGCACACACCGACCGGGCGATGCGACTGGGCGTGGTACCGCTGGGCTACGGGGATGGCATTGACCGAAAAGCGTCTAACAGCGCGCCGCTCGTCGTTGCGGGCGAACGCACGCGCATCCTCGGGCGGGTGTGCATGGACCAGTTCGTTGTGCCGATACCGGAACATGCGCAGGCCGGATCCACCGTGTACCTGTTCGGCGACGCCGCAGCGGGGTTGCCGACGGCGGACGATTGGGCTGCCGCAACCGGAACCATTGGATATGAGGTTGTCACGCGCCTTGGGGCTCGCGTGCCGCGCCGCTATCATGGCACGGGTGAACGATGCGAGTGAGGAGATGTTTTGGAACTAACCGTTGCGCGAGCCGCCGACATGCGCCAGCTGGGCGAACGAGTGGGGCGTCTGCTGCACGGCGGCGATCTCATCATGCTGAACGGACCGCTTGGCGCGGGTAAAACGACTCTCACCCAGGGGATCGCGCGCGGTATGGGTGTCGGCGCGCGAGTTGTCTCCCCGACCTTCGTGATTGCACAAGTACACCATTCGGCAGGCGGTGGTCCTGATCTGGTTCATGTGGACGCCTATCGGCTGAATTCCCTAGAGGAGCTTGATGCGCTTGATCTGGATGCCTCGCTGGAAGAGTCCGTCACCGTGGTCGAGTGGGGCGAGGGCAAGGTTGAAGTTCTTTCGCCGGATCGGCTGATGATTTCGATAGCCCGGGCGGTCGGCGGCGATCCACTGGAGGTTGATACGCCGCGCACTGTTGGTTTCGAAGCGTCCGGGCCTCGCTCGCACCAACTCCTTGCACAACTGAGCGGGGCGCGACCGGGCGAACGGATGAGCCGCGACGCCGTGCCGATGAGCGCTGGTGGCGAGCAGGCGCAGGAGGCTTCGTGGTTCGGCTGTTGAGCGGCATCGCAGTTGCTGTCGCGCTTGCGGGGAGTCCGACGACGGCGATCGACGGTGACTGGTTCTCCTCAACCGCGCAGAGCATCGTGCGTGAAAATGCGTCCCGGGACCTTCCGGGTGTGGCCAGTAACAGGATTGATGACCTGAAAATTGGGGATCCGGTGACGGTGGAGCAGGAGAGTTATCAGGTGGCGCCAATCCTGCTGGATGGTACGCCGGTGGGTACGATTGCCACGGACTTCGCGGGCACCGAGGTTATTACCAATGATGAGTATTTCGCCGACACGGTTGCGGCCATGCCGCGCGATGGACGGATCGTTGTCTTCACTGAACTAGGGGGCGCGGAGGATCTGGGAGGATGGTTCCTTCGGGTAGATGGCCTGGTATCTCCGTTGGACCCGGTGGCTCGGTCCGTGCTTGCCGGGCCGGTCGGCGAGGACGACTTCGAGACGATACGGGAGTCATTCGGCACGTCGGCAGCCGTCGGCACCGGTGATAGTGAGCCGGGGAAGGAACAGGCCGGATCGCGACGGATCGTCCTCTATCTCGGTGTGGTGGTAGGGGTGCTGGCAGCCGTCACGGTGGTGCTGGCCGTGCGTCGTCGGAGGAGGAATGCGCGCGAAGGCCAAGCGCATGATCGAGCAACACCGCCCGGTAATGGCGGAAGAATCGCCACAATAAGCGAGGAAACGGTTCGCGAGAATGAATGAGTGGACACGAGAATGAATGAGCAGGCAAGCGGTATGAATCAGGGCAGCGGTATGAATATTTTGACGATTGATACATCGGATCGTTCGGTGGTGGGAGTCGTTCGCCGCGACGAGAGCGGGCCGACCGAACTAGCACGTGAGATCTCCGCCGATGCTCGCCATCATGCGGAGACGCTGACTCCGATGGTGCAGCGTCTACTGGAGGCAAGCGATGTAATGCGTCCAGACATGGTGATTGTCGGCACCGGACCGGGTGCCTTCACCGGGTTGCGCGCGGGCCTCATGACGGGGCGTGCACTGAGCCGCGGCTGGAATGTCCCGATCTACGGCGTCTCCTCGCTGGAGTCTCTCGCGGCCGCCGCGGGCGATGGCGAGGTGTTGGCTGTGATTGACGCGCGTAGGCGGGAGGTGTTCACGCTGCGTGCCCGCGTCACCGGCGATGATGTGGAAGTTCTGTCGGGGCCGACAATCGCGGCGCCGTCGGCGTTGGAACCGGCACCGACCATTGCGGTGCAGCGCGAATGGCGGGAGCTGCCGGACGCCGTCGTTGTGCAATGCGAACCGGTGGCCATGGTGCGAGTCGCCTTGGCGTACCTGTACCAGGGCGAGGAAGCGAAGCTGGGGGCGGAACCGCAGTATTTGCGGCGGCCCGATATTCACGGCGGCGTGCCGCAGTCTCATGGCAGATAATATCGGGCGGCAGGAGGACGGTTCGGGAAACGGCGACCTCCTCGGCCCGGGAGATGCTTTGTCGGCCGGGTTGCAGCGAATCGAACCGGGACTGGAGTATCTCAGCCGCGTTGTCGACTTCGACAAAAGGATCTTTGGCCGCGACGCCTGGCCACGGGCGGTGTGGCGTTACGAGTTGGCGCAACGGGGCCGCTATATGGCTTATGTGGAGGCCAATGGGGAGATAGCAGCACTCGGCGCGATTGCCGGCGTGCCGGAGGCGGAAGTGCTAACTGTTGGTGTAGATCCGCGATGGCGCCGCCGCGGTTTGGCGCGACGCCTGTTGCGCGAACTACTAGACATCGCGCTTGATCAGGGGCGGTCGTCGTCTTTCTTGAGGTACGAGCTCGTGACCGTGGCGCGCAGGCCCTTTATGAACAGCAGGGGTTCAGGGCGGTAGGCAGACGTCCGCAGTACTATCACGACGACGACGCACTAATTATGCGTTGGGATGCGTAAGAAAGTGACAACGGTTCCAGGTTGCTGCCACCTGTGAAGGGCAAGGATTCCGAGCGGTAGACAAACGCTTGCGGCTCGGAAACGACGTAGTCGTGACGAAGATCATGCCGCATGGCGGGCCGATAAGGGACGAAGGGCGGAGAGAGATCCAGAAAACCTACTTCAGCCCGCGGAGAATTACGACACTGATTCTTGACGTATTTCCTACACGTGCGGTAAGGGCGGAAGAATTCGCTACGATCAAGACGTGGCTACGTCATCTTTACCTGTGAAGCGCGGCCGGCAAACAACCGTGGCGTTGAAAGTTGCCATGGCGGTCACCGGCCTCATCTTCGTTCTTTTCGTCCTTTTCCACATGTACGGCAATTTGAAGCTGTTCATGGGCGCGGAGGCGTACAACCATTACGCCGAGTGGCTGCATGAAGACCTGTTGTACCCGATTCTTCCACATAAGGGTGGAGTGTGGATTCTGCGGGTAGTGCTGCTATTGGCGTTGTGCATCCACGTCTTCGCCGCTTATAAGACCTGGCAGCGCGGTCGGCAGGGGCGCGGTGCCAAATACAAGGTCACGAAGGGCAAGAAGCGGCGTCTGACCTACGCGTCACGCACGATGCGTTACGGCGGCCTGATCTTGTTTGCCTTCATCATCTTCCATATCCTGCAGTTCACGGCACTGAAGATAAATATCGGCGCAAACTACTCGATGGTCTCGCCGTACGAGCGAGTCGTTGCCGGTTTCTCCGTGTGGTGGTGTTGGCTGATCTACTTGATCGCGATGTGCGCTTTGTGCCTGCATGTGCGCCATGGCGTGTTTTCGGCTCTGGCCACACTGGGATTGGATACACGTCAGCGCGAATTTGCCTTCAACCTCATTGCCTGGGCGTGCGCGCTGGCACTCCTCATTGGTTTTATGGCTCCCCCAACCGCCATCCTCGTTGGATGGATTTCCTAAGGAATGGACATGACTGAACTGATTCAGGGACTGTACACCGAGGGCGAGCCGATCGCCGATACGAAGGCGCCCGACGGCCCGCTTGCCGATAAGTGGAACACGCGTAAATTCAATGCGCGGCTCGTCAACCCGGCCAACCGCCGCAAGATGTCGGTGATCGTCGTCGGCTCGGGGCTTGCCGGCGCGGCTGCTGCGGCATCTTTGGGTGAAATGGGATACCCGGTCAAGGTGTTCTACTACCAGGATTCCGCTCGGCGCGCGCATTCGATTGCGGCGCAGGGCGGCATCAACGCAGCGAAGAATTACAAGAACGACAACGATTCCACCTACCGGCTTTTCTACGACACGATTAAGGGCGGTGACTATCGCGCTCGTGAGTCAAATGTATACCGGCTGGCGGAAGTCAGTGCTAACATCATCGACCAGTGCGTGGCGCAAGGAGTTCCTTTCGCCCGTGAATACGGCGGATACCTCGACAACCGCTCCTTCGGCGGTGTGCAGGTATCGCGTACCTTCTACGCGCGCGGCCAGACGGGTCAGCAGTTGCTGATCGGCGCCTACCAGGCGTTGATGCGGCAGGTTGCCGCCGGAACGGTCAAGGCCTATGACCGCCACGAGATGATGGAGCTCATCGTCAAGGACGGCCGAGCACGCGGAATCGTCACTCGTGATATGGTCAGCGGCCAAATTGAGACCTTTGTTGCCGACGCCGTCGTACTAGCCACCGGCGGATACGGTAACGTGTTTTTCCTATCCACGAACGCGATGGGCTGCAATGCTTCGGCCATCTGGCGTGCCCACCGCAAGGGTGCTTACTTCGCCAACCCGTGCTACACGCAGATTCATCCGACTTGTATTCCACAGCACGGTGACTACCAGTCCAAACTCACCCTGATGTCGGAGTCGCTGCGTAACGATGGGCGCATCTGGGTGCCGAAGAAGAAAGAGGACTGCAAGAAGGATCCGCGCGATATTCCCGAGGAGGATCGCGACTACTACCTGGAGCGCATCTACCCGGCCTTCGGCAATCTGGTGCCGCGCGATATCGCTTCCCGGCAGGCCAAGAATATGTGCGATGAAGGTCGCGGCGTTGGTCCGGAGATTGACGGAGTGGCGCGGGGTGTGTACCTCGATTTCGCGGACGCCATCCAGCGTATGGGGCGAGAGGCGGTTTCCGCCAAGTACGGCAATCTGTTTGACATGTACAAGCGGATCACCGACGACGACCCGTACGAGGTCCCGATGCGTATCTACCCGGCCGTTCATTACACGATGGGTGGCCTGTGGGTCGATTACGATCTCGAGTCGACGATCCCGGGCCTGTACGTGACCGGCGAGGCGAACTTCTCCGATCACGGCGCCAACCGGCTCGGTGCCTCGGCATTGATGCAGGGCCTGGCGGACGGGTACTTCGTGTTGCCCAATACAATCAACGACTACCTCGCCGATGCGCCGTTCGAAAGCCTTGATGCGGCCGATCCTGCTGTTGCTGAGGCACGGCAGAACGTGGAGGAACGCGTCGGGACCTTCATGAACATGAAGGGAACGCATTCAGTGGATTACTTCCATAAGAAGCTCGGCTCCATCATGTGGGAGCGATGCGGTATGGAGCGGACGGCCGAAGGCCTGCGGAAGGCAGTCGGCGAAATCCGCGAGTTGCACGAGCAATTCTGGAGGGATGCTCGGGTTCCCGGCAGCGCGAAGGATCTGAATAACTCGCTGGAGAAGGCCGGGCGAGTAGCGGACTTCTTCGAGCTGGCTGAGCTGATGTGTATTGATGCTTTGCACCGCGAGGAATCTTGCGGCGGCCACTTCCGTGCTGAGTCGCAGACTCCTGAAGGCGAGGCTCTCCGGCATGACGACCGGTTCGCCTACGTGGCGGCCTGGGAGTGGACCGGCGAGTCGCAGCCCCCGGTTCTCCACAAGGAGGACCTCAACTATCAATTCGTCCACATGACACAGCGGAGTTACAAGTGAGAATCAATTTGGAGTACTGGCGCCAGAACGGCCCGGATGATCCCGGTCATTTCGAGAAGCGCACGCTGGAGAACGTTGATGATCACGCCTCCTTCCTTGAGATGCTTGACGTTCTCAACGAAGAGCTCTTCGCCGCCGGTGAGGAACCGGTAGCGTTCGACTCGGACTGTCGCGAGGGCATTTGTGGAATGTGTGGGCTCGTCATCAATGGCGATCCACACGGTCCGGAGCGCACCACGACCTGCCAGTTACATATGCGCAGCTTCAAGGATGGCGATACCATCACCATCGAGCCGTGGCGCGTGGCGGCCTTTCCGGTAATCAAGGATCTTGCGGTTGATCGCAGCGCCTTGGATCGCATTGTGCAGGCAGGCGGTTACATCTCGGTGAACACCGGTGCAGCACCGGATGCCCATTCGCAGCTTGTGCCCAAGGCCAACGCGGATCGGGCCTTCGAAGCTGCGGCCTGCATCGGGTGCGGCGCTTGCGCGGCAGCGTGCCCGAACGGCTCCGCGATGCTGTTCACCTCGGCGAAGGTTATGCATCTCGGCCTCCTGCCGCAGGGCGAGCCGGAGCGGCGCGACCGCGTGGTGAATATGCTGGTTCAACAGGACGAAGAGGGCTTTGGCGGCTGCACGAACACTGGCGCTTGCGCCAGTGTGTGCCCGAAGGAGATTCCCTTCGAGCTGATCTCGCTACTGAACCGGGAGCTGATACGTTCAATGCATCACAAGGCGCGCCAGCGCAGCGCGTAGGTACACAGCGGCACGGCGCAGCGCGTAGGTGGTGCGCGTAGGCGTAAAGGGCCGGTAGTCGGCTACACGGTACCGAGCTGGTCAATCGCGCTGCAGATAAGCCGGAGTATTAACGTCCCGCTGCAGGCGAGCCGGAGTATCAACGAGAACCGGAGCATTAACGAGAAATAGAGGGTGTTTCAAGAAGTGTCGGGAAATAACCGACACTTCTTGAAACACCCTCCACTTCTTTCGAGCGAGTCTTTCCTGCGCCTTGGTCTAGGTTCTCCTGGACCGGAGCCTGTTGCTAGGGACTGCTGCAGAGGCCTGTTGCTCAGGCCTGTTGCTTGGCGAGGCTGAGCTAGGGCGCGCGGTGGGCGCCGATGCGGTGTGCTGGCTCCCGTGGGGCCTGTGGTCTTTTGACGCCGAATTGGCAGGTGTGAGGCATGATGCCTTTGTTCCGCCGTGTTGTGGGTGTGGTGGAATGGTGGCCTTGGGATGATGGTGAGAAGTGGAGGGATTTTCGAGAAGTGTCGTGGAAATCCCTACACTTCTTGCAACGTCCTCCACTTCTTGGAATATGTCCTTCCTGGTCCTTGGCCAGGGTCCTGTTGGACGGGGTCCGCGTGGAGCCCGTGGCTTTTCGCCCGGGTTAACCGGGATCATACGAGCCTGGGCAAGGCGATGACGATGCCGTGTAGCGGCCTTACGGAGGCGTCGCTGTAGGCTCAGGGGGCTTTTCAACAGTGCGAAAGGTGCTGCCGGGCAGGGCGTGTGGCTTCCACAGGGGATTTCAGTCCAGGCCAGCCCTGGCGAAAGGCTCTTCCGGGCAGACTGTGCGACCCTCTTCTCGGATACGGGTATGTGTCAGCCCTGGCGAAAGGCTCTTCCGGGCAGACTGTACGGCCGCCCTATAGACTAGGAGACCGTGAGTAGTTCTACCGTGCTGGGCATTGAAACGTCGTGTGATGAAACGGGTGTCGCCGTCGTACGAGACGGCGAGCTGCTGGCGGATGTGACCGCTACGTCCATGGACGAATATGCGCGCTACGGCGGTATCATCCCGGAGATTGCCTCGCGGGCACATTTGGAGACGGTGATCCCGACGCTCGATGCTGCATTGGATGAGGCAGGTTTAGCGCTCGATGATATTGATGCGATTGCGGTGACCGCCGGGCCGGGGCTGATCGGGTCTTTGACTGTGGGAGTGTCCGCTGCCAAGGCGTTGGCGCTTTCGCTGGGGAAACCGCTATACGGCGTCAACCACATTATTGGACATCTGTGCGTGGACGAATTGGTCGAGGGGCCGTTCCCGGAGCGATTCATTGGCTTGGTGGTTTCTGGGGGCCATACCTCGTTGTTGCGGGTCGCGAATATTGCTACCGACGTGGTGGAACTGGGAGGAACACTCGACGACGCCGCCGGTGAGGCTTTTGACAAGGTGGGGCGATTGCTCGGTCTGCCCTATCCGGGAGGTCCGCATATCGACCGCTTGGCGCGTGAGGGGGACCGGACAGCCATTCGCTTCCCACGCGGCCTTTCCCGGGGCAAGGACAAGGCCCGTCACCCCTACGATTTTTCGTTCTCCGGGCTGAAGACGGCCGTCGCCCGCTATGTGGAAGACCTTGAGGCGCGCGGCGAGGAACTGCCTAAGGCCGATATCGCAGCCGGATTTTCCGAGGCGGTAGCCGATGTACTGGTAGAGAAGGCAATGGCAGCTTGCCAAGTCAATGATTGCGACACCCTGGTGATTGGCGGCGGTTTCTCGGCCAACTCTCGTCTGCGGGAGCTGGCGGCGGAGCGCGCCGAGAAGTATGGCATCGCGGTGCGTGTGCCGCCGATTCGTTATTGCACCGATAATGGTGCAATGATCGCAGCCCTGGGTTGGGAGCTGGTACGCAATGGGGTGGAACCATCATCTTTGGACATCACGGTTGAGACGGCCATGGATCTCAATAAGATACGAATGTAGCCGGAGCCGGGATCTTAGGCGTGAAAGATGAAGCTCTTAGGCATGTAAGACGGAACCTTGGCCTGCGGCGACCTCCACTGGCCGAGCCACGGTGTACACGGTGCAACATGCGACCGGGAAGACTTCCAATTCCTGTGAAATCGTCCTGCTCACCATGCGCGGACGCGCCTTCCGTGTGCCCCACAGATGCCCCACCGACCACGTCTTCAACGAATATGCTGCGCAGGGCGCACCTGCAGCGTGCCGCACCAGGTGCATCGCTCACGGGAAGGCCGCACGGGTCGCTCAAGGAACAGGCCACACGGGTACGCCTGCAATGAGTACGCCCGCAGGATGCCGCGCAGGCACGGGTACGCCCCTAGCATGCTGTACCGGAACGTCTTATATGAACGTGCCTAACGAGGTCCACCCTCAACGTGCCGCACCGCGAATGTGTTCAACTGGCCAACCGAACACGGCTTCCTCCGATAGGTGGAGCCACCCACTAGCTGCCGTTACTAGCTGCCTTCGCCGAGAACACGCTCGGCCAGGATCGCGCGGTGGCGTCCCAGAACCGGGGTGAGGATGAGTACGCCGGGGCGTCCGGTGTGCTTGCCGATTCTCTTCCGTAACAGCTCGACGTCGGTGTCGGTGCCGCGTTTCTTAATCTCCAGCGCTCCGATTCCGTGGGCGTCCAGCGCCCGCTTGATGTCCTTGGCATCATTGCGGAGAACTTCCCGGATCGCAAAAGAATCACATCCGGGCAGTGGCTTCTCGCCGGTCAGGTAGGCGATTCCGTCGGATACTGGGGCGACGTCGTATGTGCTGCACAATCGCGCGATTGCGCCGGCGCGGATAAGCGCGGCGTTCGGCTCAAGAAGTAGCGGACCGAGGGCGGAAGGTTCGGAAGGGATAACCGGTTCGTCGGCAGATGTGGCACCGGAGTTGAAAGTGACTCTATCGACGACGGCGTAGCGTCCGGGCGTTCCTGTGCCTTGCCACACGACTGCCTCCAGTAATTCACCGCCTTCACTGGTCCAGACCACGTGTGCCTGCGCGGGGAGGATACTGTGTGGAATGCCGGGAGCGACCTTGATGCCGGAGTAGCGGTAGGAGGCAGCAATGTCAAGCGCCTGCCCGTAAGTGGGTGACCAGCTCTGTGGATCCTTTATGCGCCTGCCGGTCGATGTGCGGCGTGCCGGGTCTAACCACACCGCGTCGGTGTCTGGAACCATTGCGGTCACACCGTCTTCGCACAGCACCGTGGCGGCGGGAAGATTTGCCCGGGCAATAAGTGCGGTGGCGGGATCGGATTCGATTGCCGTGACTTGCAGGTCGGCATCACAAAAGGCGAGGGAATCCGCTCCTATCCCGCAGCCGATGTCAACGACATGCCGTGCCCCAGCACGTGCGAATTGCGCGGCGTGTGTTTGGGCGACGCTCCACCGGCTTGACTGCTCATAGCCGGCCTGCGTGAAGAATAGGGTTTCGGCAAGATTACCGAACTTGGCTCGTGCACGTTGGCGCAGGCGTGCCTGCGTCAAAACAACGGCGACGAGTTCGGGCGCGTGGCCCTCGCGGCGCAGACGACCGGCGAGGGCGAGTGCGTCGTCGCCGCGGTAAGGGGGCAGTGACTCTAACAGGGCTCGGCCTTCCGGGCTGAGCAGCGCGGTGACCTCGGAAACATCCACGGGCAGCATTGTCGCATGAGCGCAGGGGAGATGTGCGGGGAGGGAGGGGCACAACGTGCCAATTGGCGCTGGCGGATCGCAGGCGTTGACCGCTGCGGATGCGGGGTGGATCGCAAACGTGCCAATTGGCGCTGGCGGATCGCAGAGAGCAATGAGATAGGCGTGTGCGTGGTGTGCTCGCTCCGCGCTGACGATCACTGTGCCAGATCTCATGGGATGAAGAAAGGCGAGGGATGCGCTCATCAGGCGGGGTGTGCGGGGAGAAGCGTGCGCCTGGGTACGCGCGGCTATGTGCGCGGATTCGCGCACGTGATGTGTCCGGATTGCGTCGCGCTAAGTTTGGGCGGGCAGCGGTCCTACGGGGTGTTGATTGCGACAAGTCTGGCACTCGCCTTGACCGAGTGCTAACTTCGGCATAACCTTCTTACGGACGTAGTTCTAACTACGGCTTGTGCCCGGTTCGGGCCCGGCCCCCGCGACGGCGGGTCCCGCGGCCAGGTGCTTCATAACCAAAGCACGAGTTGAAGAAGAAAGGGGATCCGCAGTGTCGGTCTCCATCAAACCGCTTGAGGATCGCATCGTGATCCAGCAGCTGGAAGCAGAAACCACCACGGCCTCCGGCCTTGTCCTTCCGGACACGGCCAAGGAGAAGCCGCAGGAGGGGAAGGTCCTTGCCGTTGGGCCGGGACGCATTGACGACAAGGGCAACCGTGTTCCGGTTGACGTCAAGGAGGGTGACGTGGTCATTTACTCCAAGTACGGCGGTACCGAGATCAAGTACGGTGCGGATGAGTACATCATCCTGTCCTCGCGCGACGTGCTGGCGGTCGTCGAGAAGTAAGACTGCTGATAAAGGTCGGGACGGTCCTAGGGTCGTCCCGACCTTTGCATTTGGCCGTCCCGACCTTTGCGTTTGGCCGTCCCGACCTTGTATTAAGCCGTGTGCGCGGTGTCTTCTGTGCTAAGTCGTGTTTAAGGCCAGACGGATTGGGAGATGAGTGTGGTCCGACGGTTCTTCGGCGCATGGTAGCGTCCAAGCATGGCGAGACGGACCGCAGATGAGTGTGGTCAGACGGTAGCGGATGTCCAAATCCCGTCCAAACGAGAGTCTGCCGGTTGAGTCGAGTTGCGGAATCCGCATGATTCCGCCATTTCTTAAATTGATCCAATCAACTTATCCGTCGTTTGGACGGGATTTGGACATCATTCCTCGATTCTCGACCACAGAGACTCCCACGCGGTGGGCTGGAGCCGTCGGCATTGGCAGGGAACGTGTCAACGCCGCCTCGCGTGCCAGCCGTGAGAACCGCCAAGGGAGACTGCGCGTCCGCCTGGGCGGGGAACGTGTCAACACTGCCTCGCGACTCACCCTACTAACCGGTGACTGCCATGCGGGCCGGTAGGTTAGTGCCCGTGCGGGCCAGTAGCGTAGAGCGCGCGCGGCCGCTGCGGTGTCGGGGCCCTGGGAGTGCCGCGCGGGCCGTCAGCTTAGTACCCGCGCAGGCCGGTACCAAGAATGTACTTATCACCCGGCCTTGCAACCGGTAGGTTAGTACCCGCATAGGCGTCCGCGCGCTTTGCTTGCCGGTGCGCCGCTGTCCTTGTGGCTGCCTTGGCACGCACTGTCGCCCAGGAGTACTCGCGGTTGTTGACGGGTCAGTCTCCGCCACGGCAGGGGAGACAAGCGAGTGACTGTGGAGCGCTCGCGGTTGTCGATGGATCCGTCTCCGGCCCGTCGGCACAGGTGGTCTCTCAAGGTCTAGTCAACAACGGCAGCTGTGGCTACCGCGATGAGGCGAAGGTTGTGCGGCAGTGCGCCGTCGGCGTCGGAAGCGGTCATCGTGAGGATAACGGTGTCCTTTGCCGGGTTGTTGACGAACTTGGTGGAGAAATAGCCCTGCCACGAGTACGCGCCGGGTCCGCCTAAGAAGGCCGGCGATCCATCGGGTGCACCGATGCCCTCTTGAATCTCCAACTGGTATCCCCACTTATTCTTGAAGCCCTGCCACCAGTACTTCTCGCCGATCTGGTTGGTGGTCATCATGTCGACTGCAGTGGGCGAGAGGATTCGCACGCCATTGAATTCGCCGCGGTTGAGAAGCATCTGAGCCAGCTTGTAGTAGTCATGGGTTGTGCCATGCAGGCCGGCTGCGCCAGAGAAGTATGTTCGGTAGGGCGAATGCGCGCCCTCGGGGCCAAGCTTGTACGGGCCGACTTGTACATTCTCATACTGCCGTTCGTCTCTGCCGGGCCAGTAGCATTCTGCCAAGCGATGCTTCTGGTCTTCGGGGATGAAGAACCAGGTTTCATCCATGCCGAGCGGGGCGAAAATGTTCTGGCGCAGATACGAATCAAAGTCCTGACCGGAAATGACTTCTACTAGCCGGGCCAGGGTATCCACAGACGAGTTGGAATAATCAAACATCTCGCCAGGCTCAGCGATTAGCGGAGCTTGTGCGACGCGCTTGATGTTCTCCTCAAGAGTTGTATCGGGAGCATTCATGTCGTCCCGTACTCCAAGCTGACCGTAGATCTTCGGTACCACGTGATAGACGGGAAGATCGAAGCGTTCATCCCACCAGGAGTTAGTTAGTCCCGCGGTCATGGACAGCAGGTGGTGGAAGGTGATCGGTTTTGTTGCTGGAACCAACCGGTAACTGAGATCTTTTTCGACGACGGCGACGTGCGGGTGCCCGAACTCGGGCAGGTAGTTTGCAATGGGTTCCTGGAGGTCGAGTAGTCCCTTTTCCCACAGTTGCATCACTGCAACGGCGGTTGGGATTTTCGACATGGAGGCGAGGCGGAAGATCGAGTCGGTTGCCATGGGCACGCCTTCGTCGGCCTTTCCAAACGCCTTGAAGTAGCAGATTCTGCCGTGGCGGGCCATGAGGACCACCATGCCTTGGTATGCATTCTCGTCGATATGTTTGGCGACGAGCGTATCAATGCGAGCGAGGCGATCAGCGCTAACGCCTACACTCGCCGGATCAACAATGTGTGAATCGTCCATGATTCTCCAATCGGTTAGTAGGGCGGCAAGTGCCCGTGTGATCAATTCTCCCTGAAAATCTCGCGCCATGCGGGCAGTTTGGTGGGTGAATCTTCGCTGGGCGGCCAAAGGGTAGCGAAGCTGCGGTGACGCTAAGCGGCGGTGAGGTCTGGGCTGGGGTGTACTCTTCATGCGGTGTGTGGTGATCCTGGCCGGTGGGGTTGAACATGGCGCAGGGCACCGTCGATCCCCATGCGGTATTGTGGCGATCCTCGCCGCCCGCGGCGAGGGCGGCCATTCGGTCTGCTATATGGTGAGGGTGACATTCAGCAGTTCTGGCCGTTCGCGAGGTCGGTACTTTGCTTCTCTGGCGGAACCCGTATGCAGTAGATGGCAATGCCCGCCTTGAACCGGGAACCGTTCGCCAGGCCGTCTCTGGCGGAACCCGCATGCAGTACGCGGCAATTCGCGCCTTATAGGAGAGATGCTGTGGATGCATCGGATCTGAGACTGGCTAGTGGGTAGGAGAGGGTGCTGCGTAGTATGGCGGCATGAGCACTCGTGACCCGTTTGAGTTCCTTGGTCTCACATACGATGATGTTCTGCTGGTTCCCCAAGCAACAGATGTCATCCCCTCCGAAGTCGACACCACCAGTCGGCTCACCCGCAGAATCACTTTGAAGACGCCCTTGATATCCGCCGCCATGGATACAGTTACCGAGTCGCGTATGGCGATTGCCATGGCCCGGCAAGGCGGAATCGGCATTATTCACCGCAATCTCTCCATCGAGGACCAAGCCGCGCAGGTCAGCGTCGTCAAACGATCTGAGTCTGGCATGGTCCAGGACCCGGTGACCGTCGGACCCGACGCGACGATTTCACAACTCGACGAACTGTGCGGAAAGTATCGGGTGTCAGGGCTGCCCGTTGTGGACGACGACCGCAGGTTGCTTGGAATCATAACCAACCGAGATCTTCGTTTTATCCCGGAAGAGGACTTCGCCACCCGGACGGTGCGCGAGACGATGACGCCCATGCCACTGGTGACCGCGCCGCAGGGTGTGGAACGTGACGAGGCGGCGAGGCTTTTGGCCCAGCACAAGATCGAGAAGCTGCCGTTAGTCGACGAACATGGCCGCTTGTCCGGGTTGATCACGGTGAAGGACTTCGTCAAGACCCAGCAGTACCCGAATGCTTCGAAAGACTCGGACGGCCGGTTGATCGTGGGAGCGGGCGTTGGTTATTTGGCGGACTCGTGGGAGCGTGCGTGCGCACTTGCTGAGGCGGATGTGGACATTCTTGTCATTGATTCGGCCAATGGTGAGGCAAAGCTGGCGCTCGACATGATTCGCCGCTTGCGTTCCGACTCCGGGTTTGACGGCGTGCAGATTATCGGCGGCAATATCGCCACCCAGTCGGGTGCTCAGGCGTTGATCGACGCGGGGGTCGACGCGGTCAAGGTCGGCATTGGTCCGGGATCAATCTGTACCACCAGGGTTGTTGCCGGGGTCGGTATGCCGCAGGTGACCGCAATTGTTGAGGCGGCAAAAGCGTGCGGACCGGCGGGCGTTCCTTTGATTGCCGACGGCGGACTGCAGTACTCGGGAGACATTGGGAAGGCCTTGGTAGCAGGAGCGGACACGGTCATGCTGGGATCTCTGCTGGCGGGGTGTGAAGAAACGCCTGGCGAACTGGTGTTCGTCAACGGCAAGCAGTTCAAGCATTACCGGGGTATGGGGTCTTTGGGAGCGATGTCCTCGCGTGGCAAGCGTTCCTATTCGAAGGATCGCTACTTCCAAAGCGATGTCACCTCTGATGACAAGATCATTCCGGAGGGTATTGAGGGCCAGGTACCTTATCGGGGATCGCTGAGTTCGGTGCTCTATGAACTAGTCGGCGGTTTGCACCAGACGATGTTCTATTCGGGTGCGCGGACGGTTCCCGAGTTGAAGGAGCGAGGGCGTTTCGTTCGTATGACGTCAGCTGGACTTCGTGAGTCGCATCCGCACGACGTGCAAATGACCGTCGAGGCTCCGAACTATGCGGGCCGCGCGAACTGACACTTGAGGCAACTCACGCTCGAGGGAACCGAGAATCGCGCAAACCGACACTCGAGTAGGCCGATACTCGCGCGGACCGAGATTCGAGTGCACTGATGCTCGCGCAGACCGACACTGATGCGCCTTCCGGTGAAGGCAGCGAAACCGTTCACACTGCATGGGCGACGGGCCATTCCACGCTTTCCGTTGCTGGTGGCCTCTCTTCCTGCTGTGCTCGTTTGTTCAAGAAGGTGATGAACTCGGCGTATGCCTGTTCCTCTTGTTCTTGAATATCAATGAGTGGCTGTTCGGCGAGCTCCGGGTAGGCGCGCAGCATGGCGCCCAGCAGGCGCAGAGTGGCCATCACGTCAGCTTCGGCGTTGTGGAAGTCGTCGTCGTTCCACACATGGTAGTGGCGGCATAGATCTTCCAAGCGACGCTTGCCCTTGCGGTAACGATCAACGCTCCGATCCAGCAGGTACGGATCGACGACGGGGTAGATAATCCCGCCCAGGCGTTCGGCTAGCGTGGGGATGCTGTGGCGGCTCAGCTCGGCTTCGAGAAGCGTGAGGTCGTAGACCGCATTGAAGGCGACAATCGGCCATTCCTGTTCCATGTGTGCGGCGAGGGTGTCTGCAATTTCGGCAAGGACTTCCTCCGCAGGGCGCCCCTCGGTGCGGGCCTGCTCGGTGGTGATGCCGTGGACCTGGGTTGCGGACTCCGGAATCTCGACGCCGGGATCCGCCAGCCAGTAGCGTCTTGTAACGCCTTCGGTGGTGATGGTGACGAGCGAACATGTCACCAGCCGCGACTCTTCCGGCCGCACTCCGGTTGTCTCCGTGTCAAAGCCGATAATCGGGCTCTCGCTCCACATAACAATCCTTTCTTCGTTGCTCTAAGCCTAGCGGGCGCCTCCGACAGATAGCTGGGTGGGAAGAGACGGCCGGGCGTAGGTATCGGGTTGATTAGGCCTTGTACTTGTGGACGGCAACTCGTATCGTGGGAGTGACAGTACTCACTCAGCCACGGGAGTTGCAGGTGTCCGAAGTATACGTAGAGGTGGCCAGCCTGGAAGCGGCCGCCCGTAGCGCAGAATCAGCAAGCGATGAAGCAGATGGAATCAGGGTGACCGCAGAAACGAACAGTGTTGAAGAAGCGATGGAAGGATCTGTTGCTGCATCGACAGTTGAGTCCGCGACGGAGGCAGTGGACGCCCTGGGTACCCGACTTCGAAATGTACTGAGCGAGTTCTCATCCGCCCTGACTGTGGCGAAGGAGGGCTATTCCCTGACTACAGGACCAACCTCGATTTCTCAGCGATTGACAGGGAGGCAGGCCGCTGATGGTGACATGGGCACAGATCGCGAAGTGGAAGGCGTCTAGCCTTGACGGTTTCTTGGACATGCTGATCTCTGCGCGGAAGCGTGGCATGGCAGTCGGAGACTACATCTCGCAGACCGATGTGTCTACAGGTTGGCGAGGAGCCGGAGCTGAAGCGGCTCAGGATCGCCTGAACCAGATTGAAGCCTCATGCGAGTACCTTCTCGCCAATATCGGTGATCTCATTATGGCGACTTCTACAGCTCAGGACGGCGTCGGCGAAGTTGAACTGGCTCTCAACGAGGCACTGTCCTGGGCCGGCTATTGGAATTTCTCCATCAGCGAGAGTGGCGAGGTCATTGATCCTCACCCGTACGATGTCGGAATACATGCCAACCCAGAGGCGAGGGAACTTGCCGACGAACACAATGCCGCACTGGAAAACACGCGTATGGCGGTTGACGCCGCAATGTCAAAGACAGATGAGGTCGACCGAACCTATCAGCAGGCCCTGGCTAAGATTGCCAGTGGTGAGGTCAGTGAAGTTGAGGCACTTGACGATACGCCTGGCGTACCGGATGCGCCACCCGAAAACGCCTCGACGGAGCAGGTCGCTGCATGGTGGAATTCCCTTACTGAGGCGGAGCGCAACGCGATGTTCGACAAATACTATCGTCGGCTCGGAAACCTCGATGGGATTGACGCGGCAACTCGTGACAAAGCGAATCGGCGGGCATTTGAGGAAGACTATCGGGTGATCGAAGAAGAGTTGGAGGAGCTTGACAAGCGATTCGCTACATTTCCCGACCGTCGCGCGACTGGCCTCAACGAGGAACCTATGGCGCCGGGAGACTCGGAGAAGATGCAAAGGTGGAGTGACCTCCATCACCGGAAGACGGACATCGAGGCCATTCGAAATGCACTCGATGGTGCGAACGGAGATACGCAACTACTTCTCTACGAGTCGCGAACTGATGAACCAGGGCATACGATGACTCATGCGGCAATCGCCGTCGGCGATGTCGACACAGCCGACAACGTCACGACTTATGTTCCGGGAATGACGACGACTGTTGCAAAAGACATTGAGTCGATGGTGGGCGATATGGAACGGCTGAAGCAACATTCGGAATAAGTGGCGGGCAATGGCGAGAGCGTCGCAGGGGTTGCATGGATCGGCTACGATGCGCCCCCGCTGTTGCATCAGCTGCGCTTCCTGAACGGGCAGAGGCTGGCGGTGCGGCCTTAGCGCCGTTTTTGGAGGGGATCGAGGATTCCCGGCATGCGGGGTTGAATGATGTCCACCAATCGCTGCTCGGTCATTTGTACGGTTCGACGACGTCGAGTTATGGCCTGACTGAGGTTCGACCTGGTGTAGTTGATGACTACGCTGCGTTTGGATCACCCGGAACACAGCCGGGCTATGACCTCAACGTTCCTGACGGACACAACTTCGTGTTGAAAAACAGAGAAGACCCGGTGACATATGTTGGCGATACGCTCATGATTCATGGGGATGACCCTGCCGACGATAACAGCTTCACCGAACTTGACGCCAACAAGGACCTCCATCTGAATCCATTTGGGGCACATTCGACATATTTTGAGGAGGATTCCGTGGCACTTGACAGTCTGTCCAGAGTTGTAGCAGGAAAGGCTGGGTAGGGCAGGTAACTGGAACTCGGGAGCAGATGGTGACCTCGCTCTGTGTGTGAGCATTCGGAAGTGCCAAATTCCCAGTTGCATTGGGCGTTGAAGCACAGGTGCCGACGCGGTGATCAATTGGCACCGGCAATCGGCGCGGCTGGATGCGTAGTGTAATCCGGTCACCGCGGAGCAACCCCGCACGCCCTGCATGTTCGGTTCGCATGCAACCGGCCCTTGAACGCAGTATTCCGCTCAGGGTATGCTTGGTCACGTCGTGCTCACTTGTAGCGAAAGGGCAGCGGTGTCAGAACTACGCGTTGAAGAAGGCAGCCTCGATAGCGCCATGACCAATACCCAGGAGGCGAGCGACTACGCCGGGAACGTTCAGGTCTCTGATGGTATGGGAACCGTATCAAGCGGCATGAGTGGCGCCTCGGCAGCGGTCGCAGCAAGCTCGGCGGGTCAGGCGGTTGACGATCTAGCGAAGAAGCTGGCGAGCGGACTGACGGAGTTTCATTCGGCGCTCGACAGTGCCAAACAGTCGTATTCCAGCACGGATGAGACGACGAGCATTGATTTTTCGGCGTTTGATACAGCGATGGGGGAGTCATGAGTGCTCTAAGTGGTGTCGGCGCGCTAGTAGGTGGGGCCGTTGGAGCCGCCTTCAGCCTCACCTGGGAGAACATCAAGGACTGGAAGAGTTCTGGTCTTGACACGGCAGTTGATGACCTGATTGCGGCCCGCAAGGACGCCAAAGGTGCGGGAGACTATATCCTTGCTATCGACGTGTCGACGGGCTGGTCGGGTGTGGGCGCTGAGGCCGCTCAAGAACGACGCAGTGAGCTCGAATCCGCCTGCGAAGTGTTGCTGGCCAATATCGGCGATCTGCTGGCGGCGACGACCGCTGCGCAAAACGGTGTGGGAGATGTTGAGCTGCTGGTTAATGAGGCGATCTCGAGGGTGGAGTATTGGGGTTTCAATATCTCTTCTTCGGGAGAAGTCACCGATCCTGATCCAATCGACGCGGCTCCCTCTAGCCCGATAATGCAGCAGGAGAAACTTGAGCGTGAAGAAGCTCTTGGCACTGCTCGGGAATCGGTCGCTGCTGCACTTACACGAGCGCAGGAAGTTAACTCTGACTACGTCGAGGCTCTGAACAAGGTGGCCAACGGCGAAGTCAGTGAGGTGGAAGGCCTTGGCGACACTCCGGGTGTCGCTGATACGCCGCCGGTGGCCGCATCAACGGAAGAGGTTGCCGCATGGTGGAACTCGCTGACTGAGGAAGAACAGCGCTCGATGGTTAAACACAATTATCGTGGGCTTGGAAATCTCGACGGTATACCGGCTTGGGCTCGTCATGAGGCAAATCTGAAGAAGCTCGACGACGAAGAAAGAGCAGTTAATGCCTTGCTGCCAACCGCTCAAGGTGAGCATAAGAGGGCGCTCGAGCAGCAAAAGGCCGAGATTGATGCGATTCGGACTGCCCTTGCTAAAGCTGGAGAAGAAGGGCAACTCCTTCTTTACGAAGAAGCGTGGGGTGAGCCGGGTAGTGAACGTGCGCACGTCGCTATCTCTGTAGGCGATGTGGACACTGCCGACCACATTACAACCGTTGTACCGGGCATGACGACGACGGTTGAGAGTATGCCCGATAAAGTTGAAGAGATGCAACGGCTTAAGCAGCATTCGGAGCAGGCTGCTGGTAATGGAGAGACCACTGCGGCGATTATGTGGTTGGGGTACGACGCGCCGCAAAGCCCTCCAGCTGACTGGTCGGTCGCGGGTACCGATAATGCCAAACGAGGCGGCGACTCGCTGGCATCGTTTGAAGAGGGAATCTCTGATTCGCGGCGGTTAGGCGCCGGTGATGCGCATATGTCGGTGCTCGGTCATTCGTATGGTTCGACGACATCGAGTTACGGCGTGGCGCAGGTACGGCCCGGTGTCGTTGACGACTACGCCGTATACGGTTCTCCGGGTACGCTGCCGGGCTATGACATGAATGTTCCGGAAGGACACAAGTATGTGTTGCGAAACTCCAACGATGTGATAGGCATGTTCAGCGGAGCCCTCGGCAACGAGCCACTGGACGACCCCAGTTTTACGGAGCTCGACGCGAATGATAATTTCTCGAAGCGCGAGCACTCTACCTATCTTGATGAGGGCTCTACTGCTCTGAACAGTCTGTCAAAGGTCGTAGCAGGAACGGCGGGTTAGGCATATGAGCATTTTTGATGAGGATGGCGCAAAGCCTCTTAAAGAGCGAGTCGATATTGAGACGTCGCAGAGCCAACTGAACCGGGCGCTGAAGGATGCGCGCCTGCGCATTGATGCGGTTTTCGGCCCGTTCGAGTGGACCTGGTTGGACGAGGAACCTCGCCGTGGTGCCGGGAGCATCGAAAGGAATGCGGGTGTCACCGAAACCGGCACCGCGATCAATAGTCGGCAGGGGATGGTCATTGCGTCCCCGCTTACGGACAACGACTTCTTCGACGCACTGGACATCGTCAAGGAGGAGGTTGCTCCGTACGGCTTCACCTATCTGATTAATCAGTCGGATGCCCAGCTGTTCGATTTCTTCCTGTATAACAGGGAAGATGGCGGCCATATCAGTGTTGTCATGAACCGTGAGAACCGCGGCTTTTCCATCGCGTACAGCACCGGCCACCGGCCGGTGTGATTGCGTGTTCTTTCGGGTCCGAAGTAGTGACACCTGAGAGCTGCGATGGCCTCGCGCCGTCGTGGACCGGCACACTACCGGCATGTCTCTTTGAGCGTGTAGCGTGTGTTTCTGCCACAGGCATGTTGAATCACGCGGAAAGCGGCACCGCACAGTCGGGTCTCCGTCCGGATGTCATAGAGTGGCGGCGCCTTCGTCTGAAGGACTGGCATGTTGCTCTGGTCAGCAACAGTATGAGCGTCTCACGTGTTTTTGGGCGGCGACTACATGGATGGCCTCGCTTTGTGCCTCCATGCGCGTTGCGGTAGTGTAACTTCAAACTCCTCACCAACCACCCAAAGGAGATGAAGTGAGCCGGTACTACATGAATCCGGAAGGAGTCACGAAAGCGGCGGGTCGTGCGCATAACGCAGCTGAAAACCTAGCAGAGGTGAAGGTTTTTCTCGGTCTGAATGAGATGCGTAACGCCATGCCTGGAGCGCCTGCGGCTAGTGCTGCGACTTCCGCGGGTGGTGCTGTTGATTCCTCCCTGCAGGGGTTGGCTATCGCGGTTGACGAATTCGCGGCGGCCCTCGAGCGCACACGTGATAGGTTCCTCGCTGCAGACAAGCGCGCTGCCGAACGCATGGCCGCCGTGACTCCGGGTTCTGTCTTGCGGCCTCGGCGTGGCCGTGAGAGGACTTCTGGAACGGGTGACGCCCACTCGGATGGGTGGGATATTGACAGGAATCCGCGTAACGTGCACCCCGCGCCGTCGGATTCTGAGGAGTTCCGTCGTCATTCAAAGCCAGGCGATTCGGAGGATTGAGGAGTTTTCAATGGTAACGTGGAGCGACATTCGGAGGTGGAACAGTGCTGCCTTTCAGCCGGTCCTGGAAGCCCTGGCCGAAGATCGAAAGCGGGTGCGGCGGGCTCACTGGGAGTTGGAATGCAGCGACACTTCCCGAGACTGGCAGGGAAAGACAGCTGACTTGGCGGCAGTCAGGCGTGTTCAGCTTCAAGAGCGTTGTCAGGTGCTCGTAGACGCAATCGATGATCTTATCGCGGCCACATCTAAAGCGCAGAGCGGAACGTATGCCGTGGAACTGGCGGTCATTGAGGCGTGTTCCATAGCAGATCAATACGGTTTCAAGATTCTGGGGTCAGGTCAGGTTACGGACGCCTCCGATGGCCGGGCGCAACCAACGGAGGACCCGGAGGATTTTCCAAAACATCTAGCCGAACTAACAGCCCGGCTGAACGCTCTTGAGAGGACGCAAAAGGTCGTGGAACTCGCGCTTCAGAAAGCGGAGAGAGTGGACAGAATGTATAGCGAGGCTCTTGGGAACGCCGCGCAGGGAAGCATTTGAGGCGGATTTGAGGAGAGATTCAAGGAAAACACTTCCTGTCATGGGCGGCGCGTCTTTGATCAAAATGGGGGTGGGGCTGAGTCGTAGTCCCGACCTTCACGATGCTTCGGATACGCTTGCAGTCGCACATAACATAAAGTCCTCCTCGCACCCTTCCTTGCGCATTGGATGCGCACACCGAACAATTCGCGTATCCACATGCCTGATGGGCCTATGCTGCTGTAACCGGCTAACCGGCAAGGGGTAGGCTGGTCATGTGAGCGAAGTTGAGATTGGACGAGCGAAGCGCGCCCGACGCGCTTACACCCTGGACGATATCGCCGTTGTCCCTTCACGGCGCACTCGCGACGTGCAGGAAGTGACCACCTCCTGGCAGTTGGACGCCTACCATCTGGAGATCCCGGTACTGTCTGCGCCATGGATTCGGTAACCTCACCGGAAACCGCTATCGAAATCGGACGCCTGGGCGGCGTCGGTGTGCTCGATCTGGAAGGCCTGTGGACCCGTTACGAAGATCCGCGCCCGCTATTCGAAGAAATAGCCGATCTCGATCAGCGCAGTTCCATCGCGCGCCTGCAGGAGATTTATGCGGAGCCGGTCAAAGAGGAACTCATCACTGAGCGGTTGAACGAGATCCGCGATGCCGGGGTGACCGTGGCGGGAGCGCTATCCCCAGGCCGCACCCAGGAGCTGTGGCGGACCGTCGTCGACGCCGGCGTGGATATCTTCGTTATCCGCGGCACCACGGTCTCTGCCGAACACGTTTCCGCCAACCGGGAGCCCCTGAATCTCAAGCGCTTCATCTACGAGTTGGATGTGCCCGTCCTGGTGGGTGGTGCGGTGACCTACACCGGCGCCCTTCACCTCATGCGCACCGGGGCCGCTGGCGTACTTGCTGGATACGGCGGCGGTGCGGCCTCCGCGAATCGCCGCACCGTTGGTATAGCGGCACCGATGGCGACAACGATCGCCGATATTGCCGCCGCTCGGCGGGACTATTTGGACGAGTCTGGCGGGCGCTATGTGCACGTGGTGGCCGACGGTTCAGTGGGGACCGCCGGGGATGTAGTGAAGGCCATTGCCTGCGGTGCGGATGGCGTTATGCTGGGCACCGCACTTGCGCGTGCGGATGAGGCACCCGGCCGCGGCTGGCACTGGGGCAGGAAGCACACCATTCACGCCTGCCACGCGGTGACCGGGTACAAGTCGGCACCGCCGGCCCCCTGGAACAGATCCTCTTCGGCCCGTCGCACACCGCCGACGGCACCACGAATCTCATGGGCGCACTCCGGCACGCCATGGCGGCCAACGGATATTCCGATGTGAAGGAGTTTCAGCGCGCTGAAGTTGTCGTTGGCGGCTGAGTAATGTTGGATGGTGGAAGAGCCGGACAACGTGCACTCGGCCCTTCGACGGCTAGGTACTACCACGACCTGAGTTAGACGCGAGCGCTACCCCTGGTACCGGTAGATATTGGTCTCGCGCTCCACGAAACCGCAGCGGCGGTAGAGGCGGTTGGCGGCTTCTCGCGAGGGGCGCGATGTCAGATCCACCGACTTCGCTCCGACCTCTTGTGCAAGCGAAACTGCGGCCTCCACCAGCTGTTGCCCCGCTCCCTGACCGCGGGCGTCCTCGTGTACGACGACGTCCTCGATCCAGGCGCGACGCCCGGTGGGGATATCAAATGTGGCGAGAGTCAGCATGCCGAGAATCTCCGGCGCATCCTCCGAGCGGAACACAAGCAGATATACGCCTTTCTGCGCCACCATGCTCCGCACATACTCCTCGGAAAGGGGTGGAGTGGAACGAGAGAGCTGGGGGACCAGTCTATTCATAGCTGCAGCGAGTTCCGGGGTTGATTCGGTGACGACTTCGACGGACATGAGTCTCCTTTCCTCTGACGGCTCAAGAGTACCGTTTGGCGGCGAGTGCGGTGGGCGCAAACGACCGACTGCAGCAACTCTGTGAGCAGCTTTGCAACCATCCCACTTTATGTGCACCCACTCGCGCGTCCCAGCCGAGTGGGCGAGTTCGTCACGGGCGGCAATGCTGCGTTGTGTACCCCTACCCGCGTGGTGTACGTCGAGAAGCCGACGCCACCCCTGCCCGACGTGTATGTGCCCCACCCGCGCGCTGTGTATCGGCGGGTGTTGCCTGAGTTGCGGCTCAGAGTGGCATGTACCCCTACCTGCGCGGCATGTACAGGCAGGTACATGCGCAAGCGCTGCTACATCGTCTCCGAAGATGTGGAACAGCCCGTCCATTGCAATATGCGGGTAGGAGCTTCAAACTGCCCCTACCCGCGCGGCACTCGCTCCAGATCGGCCAGCCAGATCGCGTCGGAAGCATCGCTGGGCATGCGCCAGTCGCCGCGCGGCGAAAGCGTTCCCCCGGCACTGACCTTCGGGCCGTTAGGCAGCGTGGAACGTTTGAACTGCTGCGAGAAGAAACGCCGATAGAAGAGCTCCATCCAGTGCCGGATGTCCCCGATTTCATAGGCGTGCCTATCTTCCACAGCAATCCCACTCGGCCAGTTGCCGGCCTCTGCATCCCTCCAGGCATGCCACTGATAGAAGGCGATCTTGGATGGCCGCAGGCCGCAGCGCAGCAGATAGTACAGAGTGAAGTCTTGCAGTTCGTACGGGCCGATCTTTGCTTGGGTGGACTGGATTTCCTCGCCGGGGCGCGCCGGCACGAGCTCCGGGGAGATTTCGGTATCAAGAATCGACTGCAGCGTGTCACTGACGGCGTGGTCGAACTGTTTGGAGGAGATGGCCCAGCGGATCAGATGTTGCATCAGTGTCTTCGGTACGCCGGCGTTGACGTTGTAGTGGCTCATATGGTCGCCGACGCCGAAGGTGCACCAGCCCAGCGCCAACTCCGAAAGGTCACCCGTGCCCAGCACGATGGCGTTATTCGCTCCCGCCAAACGGAAGAGCATGTCGGTTCGCAGCCCTGCCTGCACGTTCTCGAAGGTGACATCATAGACCTCCTCGCCGCGTCCGAAGGGATGCCCGATGTCGCTGAGCATCTGCCGCGCACTGGGGCGGATATCAATCTCTTGGAAGGAGACGCCGAGGCTCTCACTTAATCGGTAGGCATTGGACTTGGTGTGATCCGAGGTGGCAAAGCCGGGCAGTGTGTAGGCGAGGATATCGGTGCGCGGACGGCCCAGTTGGTCCATGGCCCGCGCTGCCACAATCAGCGCCTGCGTGGAATCCAGACCGCCGGATACTCCAATCACGATCTTCGGCTGGCCAATGGCGCGTAGGCGCTGGCATAGTGCCGAAACCTGGATGTTGTAGGCCTCGTAGCAGTCCTGATTGAGGGTGGCGGCGTCGTTGGGCACGAAGGGGAAACGGTCAATAGGCCGCAGCAGGCCGACGTCGTCGTGCGCGGGTGCAAGTTGGAAGCTGATGGTGCGAAATACCGAGTTCCGCTTGCCACTGGCGGAGTCCTCGCGGTGGACCGCTTCGGTGCGCGAAATGCCGAAGGTTGCGCGATTGTCATCGAAACTGGATTGACGGATACGCTCCTGCAGCAGGGCGTCGAGATCAATATCGGCGAGGGTGGCATGGGCGCCGTCGGCAAAATGCGGACCGGCAGCCAGCTTTGTTCCCATCTCGAAGATGGCCGTCTGCCCGTCCCAGGTCAGATCGGTGGTTGACTCGCCCTGGCCATTTCCCGCGTAAATGTAGGCGGCCTTGTAGCGGGCGGCGGAGGAGCCGATCATGAGCTCGCGGTCATGGGCGCGCCCGATGGTGATAGGTGAGCCGGAGAGGTTGGCGATGATTGTCGCTCCGGCGAGTGAAGCCCGCGCCGCCGGCGGGATCGGGACCCACATGTCTTCACAGATCTCCACGTGGAAAACGAAACCGTCCACATCCGTGGCGCTGAACAGCAGGTCCGGGCCGAAGGGAACAGACTCGCGTGGGTAACCGTAACTCAGCGCGTCCGGAACCGGAGCGGGGCGGAACAGAGGCGCGAAAGCACTCGCAGTGCCGGAATCCGGCACATTCGCCGGGACGGAAGCTGGAACACTTGCCGGGTTGGAATCCGGAACATTCGCCGGGTTGGAATCCGGAACATTCGCCGGGTTGGAATCCGGCACAGCGTATTCGGCCAGTAACGCGTCCACGCCGTCCGCGGCGCTGATATTGACCCCGGGCAGGGTGATGTAGTTCCCGGCGGTCTGCGCGCCGCTCGCGAAATGGCGCTTCTCGTAGAACTCGCGGTAGTTCGGTAGATAAGACTTGGGCACGACGCCGAGTACGTGACCGCGGTGTAGCACGACGGCGCAGTTGTAGAGGCGGTTTTCGTGCAGGATCGGAGCGCCGACGACGATGACGGGGGAGAGGCTCTCCGACTCGGCTCGCAACTGTTCGATGGCTTGCAAGGTGGTGTCGATGAGGATGTCCTGAAGGAAGAGATCATCCGCGGAGTAGCCGGTGAGTCCGAGCTCCGGGAAAACTGCGAGCGCCACACCGCGGCCCTCCAAACTGCGGATCAGTTCGGCGCTGCGGCGGGCGTTCTCGCATGGATCAGCGATTGCGACCGGCAGCGTGCAGGCGGCTACGCGCGCCATTCCCTGAGAGTAGATGGAGTAGAAGTTGCCCATGAGCTAAGTGTGCCAGAGTACTCCGACACGGTAGTAATGAGGAACGCCGTGGCAGGCGCAGTGGAAGGCGGGCTGCGGCAGCTCGATGCCGCCTGGTTACGGCCCTTGATGCCACCCGGTTAATGCCCCTGATGCCACCCGGTTAATGCCCCTGATGCCGCCTGGTGATGGCCCTTGACGCCGCGTGGTTACGGCCCCCCGATGCCATCCGGTTACGGCCCCTGATGAGGACTCAGCGCATCGCGGGCTGCAGCAGATGTTGCACCAAGGGGCCGTACAGTTTAACCACATCGTCAATATTCAGTGATGTGATGGGCTGGAGGCGCAGGATGTAGCGGGCGGAGAGCATTCCAAAGATCACGCTGGTCGCGGCGGCCACGCGCCTTTTGGTATGTGGTCCGCTCAGGCGTCGCGCAACCGGCGTGATAATCGCTTCGTCAATCCATGCGCGGAAGGTGGTCATAGTTTCGTCGGATGCCAGCACCGAACCGATGAGCAGGCGGGCGGAGTTTTCGGCGGATGCTTCCTCCCACAGTAAGAGGACCGCCCGCACCACGCGTGCGCCAGCACCTTCCAAATTATCGCCCAGCGAGTCGAGTACCGTGGTGGTCGGGTCACGCGGCAGCGACATCGCCTCGCGGAAGAGGCCGGTTTTCCCGCCGAAGTAGTAGGAGATGAGCCCGGGGTCGACGTCGGCTTCGCGCGCGATGTCGCGCAGAGTCACGGCGGAGAACTCGCGGGTGGCAAACTGGACTTTCGCCACTTCGAGCAGACGCTCGCGTATCTCGCCGCGTGCTGCGCGTGGGCCGCGGGTTGTGCCGTTTTCCATCTCCTGTTTCGCCCCTGTTCTTACGTCACCGAGCTGCGGACTCATGTCGATTCTGCAGGCGCTGTTTTGCCGCGTCCAGAGTATGGCACCGTGTGAATTCTGCAAGTGCCCCATCTCGTGCCGCGGCGTGGGCGGTGGTTGCAACCGCCGCCTTAGCCTTCGCGTTAACAATACTCCCTCGTACCGCTTCCATGGCCTTGGCCTCTCCTTCGTAGCCTTCCGTGCCCTCCCAACGACCGCGTCCGAGTCATCGGCCGATATTCCTAGGCCGTTTGTCCCAATATTTCAACGTTGTAGAGATGTCTTTGGTAGGCGAAGGGCGGTTTTTCCTAGCAGAGTGCGGGTCTGCCAGCGGATGGATTTGAAGTTTCTACGGGGAAGAAATTTGATGCCCGAAGCCGTACTCTCAAGATATCGGGCAGCTTACCCTGCGCGCCGCTCCACGGAGAGGATGAGGATGAATACGAGCATTGCTTACCGCTTGGGAATTGATGTCGGTTCGACAACGGTCAAGGCGGTTATGCTCGACGACGGCGACAAGCCGGTGTTCCAAGACTATCGCCGCCATAACGCCGACGTGCGAGCCGAACTCGCCAAGCTACTTGCCGATATCTCCTTCGAGTTCCCCGGCGCACGGGTCCGCGCCTCCATCACAGGCTCGGGCGGGCTCTCGGTGGCCAATGCGCTGTCTGTTTCTTTCGTACAGGAGGTTATTGCCGAAACAGAGGCAACGCGGCGCAATCATCCGGAAGTAGACGTGATCATTGAGCTCGGCGGAGAGGATGCCAAGCTCACCTACCTGCACCCCACCCCGGAACAGCGGATGAACGGTACCTGTGCGGGTGGAACCGGGGCGTTTATCGATCAGATGGCGACCCTGCTGAAAACCGATGCATCCGGGCTGAACACGTTGGCCGCCGGCTACCAGCAGCTTTATCCGATCGCTTCGCGGTGCGGCGTGTTCGCCAAATCAGACGTGCAGCCATTGATCAACCAGGGAGCGGCCCACGAAGACCTCGCTGCCTCCATCTTCCAGGCGGTTGCAACGCAAACGGTGGCCGGTTTGGCCTGCGGGCGCCCGATTCGTGGCAATGTCATGTTCCTGGGCGGCCCGCTGCACTTCCTGCCCGAACTACGTAACGCCTACGACCGCATCCTTGACAAGGTGGATACGTACATCACCCCGGATAACGCGCAGTTGTATGTGGCGCTAGGCGCCGCGCTACTAGCGGAGAAGGCAGATATTGCCATCCTTGCCGACCTCGTCGCCAAACTAGAGGCGACCAAGCATCTGGGGGCGGAATCCCACCGTATGCGTCCGCTGTTCGCGGATGAACAGGAGCGCGCCGAGTTTAACGAACGGCATGCGCAAGAGGCGATTTCCTTCAAGGACACCGATAAGGCCACCGGTGACTGTTTCCTCGGCATTGACGCCGGTTCCACCACGATAAAGGCCGTGCTCATCGACGGCGACGACGACATCGTCTTCACTCACTACGCCTCGAATGAGGGCGACCCGGTGGCGGCAGCCATTGATATCGTCAAGCACATTCACGCAGAGCTCCCGCCCACGGCGCGGATTGTCCGCTCCTGCTCAACCGGGTATGGGGAAGGGCTGGTGAAAACTGCGCTCGGTGTGGACGAGGGCGAAATCGAGACCATGGCGCATTACCGCGCCGCCGAACATATTCGCCCCGGTGTTACCTCGGTGATCGATATCGGCGGGCAGGATATGAAGTACCTGCGCATCCGCTCCGGCGTCGTCGATTCCATCTCTGTGAACGAGGCCTGTTCCTCCGGCTGTGGGTCATTCCTGCAGACTTTCGCGGAGACCATGGGCATTGATGTGCGCAGTTTCGCCGCTGCCGCCGTGCAGGCGCAGAGCCCGGTCGACCTCGGCACACGCTGCACGGTGTTCATGAACTCCTCCGTCAAGCAGGCACAAAAGGAAGGCGCCGACGTCGGTGATATTTCCGCCGGATTGTCCTACTCGGTGGTTCGTAACGCCTTGTACAAGGTCATTAAGCTGAAGGACCCGGAGGACCTGGGGGAGTCCGTTGTGGTGCAGGGCGGTACCTTCTTAAACGACGCCGTGCTGCGCGCCTTCGAACTGCTCACCGGGCGCCATGTGGTCCGGCCGAATATCGCCGGGCTGATGGGTGCCTACGGGGCGGCACTCACCGCCAAAATGCACTATGATCCTGCCACCGCCGATCCGGAGAAGCCGTGCGGACTGCTCTCACCGGAAGAGCTGGAGGGACTGACGGTGACGACGGAGCGGAAGACCTGCCGTCTGTGCCAGAACCACTGCCAGATGACGATTTCCACCTTCTCCACCGGGGAGCGGCATGTGTCCGGCAACCGGTGCGAACGCGGCGCGTCGCTGGAGCGCGTTCCAAAGAAGTCGCCGATTCCGAATATGTTCGACTGGAAGTACAAGCGGGTCTTCGGTTACCGGCGTCTCACGGAGGACAAGGCGACCCGTGGTGATATCGGTATTCCGCGTGTACTCAACATGTACGAGGACTATCCCTTCTGGTTCACCGTGCTTACGCAGTTGAAGTTCCGGGTGTTGATTTCCGGGCGTTCCAACCATGACCTTTTCGAGGAGGGCATGGAATCGATCCCGTCGGAGAACGTGTGCTATCCGGCCAAGCTTGTGCACGGGCATATCGAGTCGCTGTTGAAGAAGGGTGTGCAGACGATTTTCTACCCCTGTGTGTCCTACGAGCAGGAAACCGCTAACGGGCAAGACAACAGCTTCAACTGTCCGATTGTTGCCACCTACCCCGAGGTTATTCGCAACAACATGGAGTCGCTGGCAGGGCCGGATATCCGTTTCATTTCTCCGTTCCTATCGTTGCGGAACCGGGAGGTGCTGCCCCGGCGCATCGCCGAGGTCTTCGCCGAGTGGGGTGTGACCGAGGAAGAGGCCGCCGTAGCGTGCGCGAAGGGCTGGGAGGAACTGGATGCCTTCCACGCCGAGGTCCGGGCGAAGGGGCAGGAGGCGCTGCAGTACATCCGCGAGCATAATATGCGCGGTATTGTGTTGGCCGGGCGCCCGTACCACCTTGATCCGGAGATTAACCACGGCATTCCGGAAGTCATTATCGGCCTGGGGATGGCGGTGTTGACGGAGGATGCGATGGTAGAGGGCGCGTTGGAACGTCCATTGCGCGTGCGCGACCAGTGGGCGTATCACTCGCGTCTGTACGAAGCTGCTGCCACCGTGGGCGACGACGTCGACCTGGAGTTGGTGCAGTTGACGTCCTTTGGATGCGGGCTGGACGCTATCACTGCCGACCAGGTCATCGAGATCCTGGAGGGACGCGGCGACGTGTACACCGGGCTGAAGATCGACGAGGTCTCCAACCTGGGTGCCGCGCGTATCCGCCTGCGGTCGCTGGCTGCGGCGGTGGAGGAACGGCATGACCGCGCCGAGTCCATGACCGTGGACACCGCAGGTTCCGGCGACGACGTACCGCTGGGGAAGCGCGGCGAGGCCGAGTATGCAACGGCCGGGCATATCCACCAGCGTGTGGCCTTCACGAAGAAGATGCGCGAGGACGGGTACACGGTGCTGTGCCCGCAAATGTCACCCATTCACTTCCGCCTGATTGCGGAGACGCTGCGGGCGGGCGGTTACAACGTGAAACTGCTGGAGAAGGCCTCACGCGACGATATCGAGGTGGGCCTGAAGTACGTCAACAATGACGCCTGCTACCCGGCTATTGTGGTGATCGGCCAGTTGATCAGTGCGATTCTGCGCGGCGAGGTTGATCCCGACCGGACTGCGGTTGCCATCACCCAGACAGGTGGCATGTGCCGTGCTACGAACTACGCGGGACTGTTGCGTAAGGGCTTGCGCGACGCCGGCTATGAGCAGATCCCGGTAATAGCGATTTCCGCGCAGGGTATTGAGGAGAACCCCGGCTTCAGCATGACGCCGACGTTGATCCACAATGCCGTCAAGGCCATTACCTTGGGTGACGTGTTGCAGAAGGTTCTGTTGCGTACCCGGCCATACCAGATCGAGGGCAACGCGACGGCGCTGTACGAGAAGTGGGATGCGGTGTGCCGCGAGTACTTCGCCGAGGGAGGCTATTCCCGCACTTTGGGCAGGCGGATTGGCTTCCATGCGCTGATTAAGAGCATTGTGCGGGAGTTCGACGTTCTGCCGCTGCAGGATATTCCGCGCAAGCCGCGCGTGGGTATGGTGGGGGAGATCCTCGTGCAGTTCCATCCGGATGCCAACAACCATGCGGTTGAGGTGATTGAGCGGGAGGGATGCGAGGCGGAACTGCCCTCGCTGGCCCAGTTCTTCCACAACTCGCTCGTGACGGCGGACTGGAAATACCAGGTGCTTGGCGAAGGATCAAATCGCGGCCGCTACGGCAAGAAGCTGGCGCTGTGGGCTATGCAGCAGTATGAGAAGCCGGCGCGGCGGGCCCTGGCGCTGTCGGAGCGTTTCGAGGCCGGTGCGACGATCCAGCAACTTGCCACCAAGGCACAGGAGATTGTGCAGCTGGGCAACCAAGCCGGCGAGGGATGGTATTTGACGGCGGACATGATGGACATGATCGAGTCCTGTTGCCCGAATATCATCTGCGCACAGCCTTTCGCCTGCCTGCCGAACCATGTGGTGGGCAAGGGCATGTTCCGCGCGCTGCGCAGCAAGTACCCGCAGGCCAATATTGTGGCCATTGACTACGATCCCGGTGCGTCCGAGGTCAACCAGCTCAACCGCATCAAGTTGATGATCTCGACGGCGTTCCTGCAGCACGAGGCCGGGCTGGAAGATACGGATGCGGAGTTCGACCCAACGGAGAACGCGGGCGGTGGGTGCGGTTCGTGCCCGATTAGCGGACTCGCCGGGGACTCAGTTCCGAACCGTGCCTCTGGAAAGGTGCTGCTGGGCATGCCCATGATGCGGAGGTAGGGAAAAGTGTAGGTTCAGCACAATAAGACTGCAGCGCCCGGAGTTAGCCGTCATTTTGCAGCGCGCTCGAATATCGGACTTTCCGAGCCATCGCGTGGTCGCGATTAGCGGAATGCGGAAAGGCGTAGCTTGCACGAATCCTTTCTTTAATTCTCCTGTTCGACCCGCTCATCGATCTCGTCTCCAAGGGCGTCGATTTCGTCTCTCACGTCTCCCCTCAGATTCTCTCTGACTTGGCCGGCATCAACGGCTGATGCTTCCGCCGTACTGGAAGCATCGCCATAAGTGTCGAAGCCTAGTCCGATTATCTTTGAAACAACGGGCCCGGCTACTGGGATCTCATCGGCAATAGAAGTTGCGCATGTTTTAACCAGCCCCAAAACTGTGCTGTCATACTTGAACTGCCCGTTGTCGTCTTTGGTTACTGCGTGTTCG